>JAYOSY010000005.1:52689-63899 GCA_038139495.1 Porticoccaceae bacterium | reverse complement strand
CAGCTTTGTGGTTAGAGCTGGTCGTATGACAAAGGCGCAGCGAAGTGCCTTTGAGCAGTGCTGGGAATTCTTCGGCTTACGCCTTGCTGATGGCAGGGTTGATTTAAATGCTCTGTTTGGGCGCAAAAATAAAAAAGTGGTCGAAATCGGTTTTGGCATGGGTGGTTCATTGCTAGAAATGGCAGAGCAACAAACGGATACAGACTTTGTAGGGATTGAAGTCCATCCCCCTGGCGTAGGTAGTCTCATAAAAGCAGCACAAGAAAAACAAATCAAAAATTTAAAAGTTTATTTGGCCGATGCTACGGATGTTCTAAGCGAGTGTTTTTTGGATAATAGTATCGACAGAATTCAGTTGTATTTTCCTGATCCTTGGCATAAGAAAAAGCACAATAAGCGACGTATAGTTCAGCCGAAATTTTTACAGCTTATGCGAAGTAAGCTTGCTCCTGGCGGGGTATTACATATGGCAACAGATTGGAAGCCCTATGCAGAACAGATGCTTGAGCTTATTGAAGAGGCTGAAGGATTTAAAAATATGGCGAAAGATTTTGTGCCTAGACCAGACTTTAGGCCGTTGACAAAATTTGAAAAGCGGGGTGAAAGGTTGGGTCATGGCGTGTGGGATTTAATGGCAGAAAAAATCTGATAAGAGAAGGATTCCAAGCCGTTTAACAGGCAATCGAACTATTTATTATTTGTTTGGTCATAAAAATAGCCTAAACTTAAAACTACTAAAATAATCTACATTAATTACTGGGAAACGATGATGAAAAAAATTAGCCTAATTTCACTTTTTGCACTGGCCTTAACCGCCTGTGGTCATGACAAAGCAGCGGAGCCAGAAGTCGTGGCTTTGGAAACGCAGGACCAAAAGGTTAGTTACCTTATGGGCATCGAAAATGGAAAGGGTATAACCTCAACGGGTGTAGACCTAGATCATGCAGCCTACCAACAAGGATTTGCTGACGGTACCGCAAAAAATGAATCTAAATTAAGCGAAGAAGAAACTGCTAATGTTATCAGCGAGTTTCAAAAGCAAATGATGGCTAAACGCCAAGAAATGCAAAAAGCCGAACAGGAGGCGAAAGATTTGGAATCAGATGCTAATCTTAAAGAAGGCGCTGCTTTTCTAGAAGCCAATGCGGCTAAAGAAGGTGTTGTAACCACCGAATCAGGCCTGCAGTATAAAGTTATGACTCAGGGTGAAGGTCCAAAACCGACCAAAGAAAGTACGGTTGAAGTTCATTATGCAGGCAAGCTACTGGATGGAACTGAATTTGATAGCTCTATAAAGCGTGGTGTTCCGGTTAAATTTGGTGTGACTCAAGTAATTCCTGGCTGGACAGAAGCCTTACAGCTTATGTCAGAGGGTTCTAAATGGGAGCTCTATATCCCTGCTGATCTTGGATATGGTGCTGGCGGACAGGGCCCTATTGGTCCTAACGCTGTACTGATTTTTGAAGTGGAATTATTGAAAGCCGATGTTAATAAGGCAGATGCTAGCTAGTTAGCCATTGCTCAATTGGACAATAAAAAAGCTCCTATTAGGGGCTTTTTTATTGTCAAAATTAATTAGAAGGCTTTTTGATTAGTACTTGCTGATAGTGGGCGCTATGTAAAATGTTAACCATCCTGTCTTCAATCTCAAAGCGCTGAGCGAGTGTTTCACCTAGGGCGGATAGATCAGTCGCTAAAGTCGAAAGATCGTCGGTGGCTAAATATTTGTCATTAAAATCTAAAATCAGATCCGTCAGTGAGTAAATGGCCGGTAATAGTTTTTTCCCCGATGCTAATGCTTCTGCATCATTAAAAAGATGACCCTCGTCGATTAGCTGTTCAAAAATCTCAAAATGACCCTCGGAAATATAATCGACTAACTGCTGACAAAAAGTCTGTAACTGTTTGCCCTGAGCATAGTCATTATCTATGAAGTCTTTGAAATTGCTGAGGTGGCAAAAAGTAACAAGAAGTTCTCTGCGGGCTTCAAGCCAGTGCTTGATCCGCTCATGGGCCCATGGCCAAAATTCATTTGGCTTTATATTTATGTCTTCCATAAGTCTATCCACAATCCATTTTTGAATTTATAGCTTACTCCTATTATGGGAATAAAGGAAAAACTTTATTGAAATTCCATTATTGCGCGTTAAAAGCGAGGCTTACAAAGCACTTTAGACTTTGCGTAGAAACTGATAAATACCAGCAACAACATAGCCAACAAAAGCTAATAAAACCCAGCCCGGCATACTCAGACCCATGAGCTGCCACTGAATTTCTGCACAGTTTCCATCGCCACGTAGGAGGTGTGAAATGGCTTCTGAAAGAGAAAAAACATCAAAAAGGTAATCCACAGGAATGCCGCATGCGGGCACCTTGTCCTCTGGTAGACTTTGTAGCCAAAGTTGTTTCCCTGAAAAATAACTACCGATTAGTGCAAGGCCAGTGGATAGCGCTGCATAGCGTTTTTGGCCACTTTGAGCAGGGTTATGTAAAGCTGCCAAAGCACAGATAGCCGCGATAGACATAATAAAAATGCGTTGGGTTATACAAAGATAGCAGGGTTCAAGCTCTAAATAGTTTTGGAAGTATAAGACAGCTATAAGGATGAGCATTATTCCGACTAATGCTTGTAAGCTATTTATTACTCTGTAACCTGGCAGATTCATCTTCACTCCTAAACGGTAGTTTTTGACATAATCCAATAATCCGCTAAATAGCGATCAAAAGAATGAGTATCATTATTTTCTATTTGCGCCTGCTTATTATGCGATGCTGTTGCTAACTCACTATAGGTTTTCTCAAGCTCAGCTTCAATCTTTCCCCGAGTAAATTGATCCCGCTGCTCTTTAGCCTTTCTCATTGCCATTCTAAAATAGGTTTCATTATTCTGTGCCATTTCAGCTAGCATTTGAGCTGATGGCGTTGCCTGTAACTCGGAAATTTTCCCCTGCATCTCTGTCAAAGCCTGCGAATATTGGCCATTGCTTTGATTGGCAAGGTCCAATTGATGGGCAATGGGTAGCATATTTTCAAGTATTTCTTTACCCCAGTGACGAAGCGGTCGTTTATTTTGGTTTTGCCACAATGTTAATTCAGGATCCCGACCGTTATAGACTGTGCGTAGCATATTCTCCGACAGACGTTGCGAATCTTCGCCACTGATGCCTGGACTGTCGCTAAATAAACAAAAGAGTAAAAAAGTATCTAAAAATCGTATGGTTTGAGCATTAATTCCGCAGGGTATCAATGGATTGACATCGAGACAGCGCACTTCAATATATTCAACGCCATGGCGCTCAAGCGACTGTAATGGTGTTTCATTGGCGGCCGCTGTTCGCTTGGGCCTTATAGGGCTATAAAACTCATTTTCTATTTGTAAAATATGGGTATTAAGCTGTTTATAGTCACCCTGTTCATCTTTTAAGCCAATATCAGCATACTGTTGATAGGGTTCTGCCAGAGCGGCACGCAGTGTGCCAATGTACTGCTCAAGGCTATTATAGGAGATATCTAAATTACTTTGCGCCTGACTTTGATAACCCAGATCACCCATCCGGAGTGAGGTTGCGTTGGGTTGATAGAGGCTATGACTGTCTGTGCCTACCGGGCTTAAATGATGGTCTCTGCTTGCAACAAAACTTCTGCAAACAGCGGGTGCTGCGCCTAATAAATACAGAAGAAGCCACGCATAGCGTCTAAAATTTCTAATTAGCTTGAAATAGCCCTCAGATTTAAAATCCTTTAAGGATAGCTGACTATTCTGTTCTTCTTTAAGCGCTTCCCAAAGTTTATCGGACAGTGAAAAATTATAGTGAATACCGGCAATGGTCTGCATTGCCCGACCATATCTATGCCCCAGCCCTTTACGGTATATCTCCTTCATTTGGGCAATATTGGAGGAGCCATATTTTGCAATGGGTATTTGATCATCAGCACCAAGCTGACAAGGCATACTGCTTACCCAAAGCAACTCGTTTCCTATCTGGCGATAAGTAAAGCGGTGTAGGTCTTCTAGCTCTTTTAGGACAGTATCGATCGAGCAGCTTGGGGCCGTAATAAATTCAAGTAGCGCTTCTGAATAATCAGTTGTAATTGAGGGATGGGTGAGCGCAGAGCCAAGGGTCTTGGGATGTGACGAGGACGCAATATGCCCGCTGGGAGTCACGCGAAGACTTTCTTTTTCAATGCCACGACTAATGCCTTTTAAAAGAGGGTTAGCTTGCGGAGTCGCTACAAAAGCGACATGATCATTTAAAGTCAAAAGCGTCATCTCAGTTAGGCGGCGGAAGAGGAGTGATCAAAGGGAATCAATTTCCCCTGTTTGTCGCTATGACATTTAATGACATAAGCTCTCAGATTAATATCCTTGGCATTCAGTTCAGCGAGTTTGTTGAGTGCTTGATCCTGATGCTCGAAAGAGAAAACTGTAGATACTTGGAGCTCATCAATCCACTCTAAATCCTTGCTGAAATAGCGCCCCTTGGCATGCTGTAAAACAAATTTAATCATATAGAATAGTCGCGACCTAGGCTTGGTGGTATTGAAGTCAGTTTAACCCATACCCTATGGCTATAAAAAGTAAATTATAGGAATTACCAGTCATTGTTTTTTATGGCAAAGCCAGCAATCTGATTAAACGCTAGCGGGTTTAAATACATTCTTTAGCCAACGATGAAAACTTTTTATAAACACAGGCTCCAGATAAAAAATAAGGCTCATATAGGCTATGTTAAGCAGTGCCAAAAATAAAAAGAATTGAGGTATTGTCCAGCCTAAATAACTCAAAAAAAGCATACCCATTAAATTCCCAGACACCATAAATAAGGCATTAAAAATATTGTTTACGGAGAGAACTCTAGCGCGGGTCTTACCCTCGGTATTCTGCTGAATCATAGAATAAATTGGGACTATAAATAGACCGCCGAAAAGTCCTATAAAGATCAAATCAATCATAATCCTTAGGCCTTCTGGCATGGTTAAAAATGTTGCGGGAGATATCAGTGTGCCAAGGCCGCTGATAGCGGCAAAGGCGTTTGATGAAAAATACAGATCTATTGCAAATAGACTCAGTCCTATAGCGCCCACTGGCACCAGTCCGGGCTCAACCCTGCCATTGGATAGCCGAGTACAGCACAGTGAGCCAATGGCAACGCCGACAATAAATGCAGCCAATAAGATAGAGATTAGCTTTGGGTCACCAGCCAATATGGTGACAGCAAAGTTGGGTACCTGCGTTAAAAAGCAGGCGCCATAAAGCCAAAACCATGAGTTGGCGAAAATACTTAATAAAACAGTTTTATTTTGTTTGGCCAGTTTATAGTTATAGCCGGTTTCTCGCAGCGGATTGAAACTAGCAGTGATTCCAGTGGATTGTTTTTCTGGGGGTGCGCTGGGTATTTGGCAGCTACTAAGCCAGCCAATAATAGCCACTAAAATAACTAATGCCCCAAGCAGTAATGGGCCTTGTGTACCTGTGACTAACCAGCCGCCAATCAGGGTGCCAAGTAATATAGAAACAAAGGTGCCCATGCCAACCTGAGCATTTGCGGCCATTAATTCGTTAGTTTTCATGTGCTGTGGAATAAGGGCATATTTGATAGGGCCAAAAAAAGCTGATTGAACGCCAAGTAAAAAAAGCACGGCTAACATGAGAGTTAAGTTACCCTGCCATAAAGAAAAAAACCCAACCAACATTAAAACAATTTCAGCAAATTTAATGCGTCGAATTAAATAAGCTTTATCAAAACGATCAGCAAGATGACCGGCAATGGTCGAAAATAAAAAGAAGGGCAAAATAAACAGCCCAGCAGCTAGGTTAGTTATAAAGTTTGTATTGTATTGCGAAACTGTAAATGCTGAGCTTACCACCATAACCAAAAGCGCATTTTTAAATAAATTATCATTTAATGCGCCCAGAAATTGAGTGATAAAAAAAGGAAGAAAGCGTCTTTCTGCAAAAAGGTAGAACTGACCCCGATTATTTTTCACTTTCAGCTCCCAAGAAAATTATTTGTTTTTAGAACAACTTAATCTTCCTACAGGAAGTATGCAAGCGCTTATTATTGATGATGGGTAATACCCAATTTTTCCCAAAGATCATCAATGCGCTGTTTAACATCGGGATCCATTAGGATCGGCTTCCCCCATTCGCGATGAGTTTCGCCAGGCAATTTATTGGTTGCATCTAAGCCCATTTTTGAGCCTAGCCCAGAAACGGGAGAGGCAAAATCTAAATAATCAATCGGCGTATTATCGATCATAACGGTGTCGCGAGCAGGGTCCATGCGTGTAGTGATGGCCCAAATCACATCTTCCCAGTTGCGAATATCAATATCATCATCAGTAACAATAATAAATTTGGTATACATAAATTGACGCAAGAATGACCATACTCCCATCATTACCCGTTTGGCATGTCCGGGAAACTGCTTTTTCATACTCACCACCGCCATGCGATAGGAACATCCTTCTGCCGGCAGGTAAAAGTCAGTAATTTCAGGAAACTGTTTTTGCAAAATGGGCACAAACACTTCATTTAAGGCCACACCCAGTATCGCGGGTTCATCGGGTGGACGGCCTGTATAGGTGCTGTGGTAAATGGGATCTTTACGGTGAGTGATGCGTTCTACGGTAAATACTGGAAAACGCTCAACTTCATTGTAGTAACCCGTATGATCACCAAAAGGTCCTTCGTCAGCTTCTTCCCCAGGGTGTAAAAAACCTTCTAAGATTATTTCTGCTGTCGCGGGCACCTGAAGGTCACTGCCAATACATTTAACCACCGAGGTTTTTTCACCACGCAGTAGGCCTGCAAAGGCATATTCAGAGAGACTGTCTGGCACCGGAGTAACCGCTCCCAGCGTTGTAGCAGGATCTGCGCCTAGTGCGATGGCAACAGGGTAGGGCATGCCGGGATTTTTTTGCTGCCAGTCGCGATAGTCTAAGGCACCGCCACGATGAGCAAGCCAACGCATAATAAGTTTATTTTTAGCCAATTTCTGCATGCGATAAATGCCCAGATTCTGGCGCTCTTTGTCTGGGCCTCGCGTTATCACCAATGGCCATGTGATTAATGGAGATGCGTCGCCTGGCCAGCAGGTTTGGATTGGAATGCTGTTTAAATTGACATCATCACCTTCAATAACAATTTCCTGACAGGGTGCTTTTTTGAGTTTTTTGACAGGCATATTGAGTACCTGCTTAAAATCATGACGCTTGCCCCAAAGGTCGCGCAGGCTTTTCGGGGGTTCAGGTTGCTTTAAGAAAGCTAGTAACTCACCGACATCTCTTAAAGCTTCTACAGAATCTTGACCCATCCCCATCGCAACACGTTTCGGTGTGCCAAATAGGTTACACAAAACGGGCATGGAATAGCCTTTTGGATTTTCGAAAAGAAGGGCGGGGCCTTTGGCGCGTAGCGTACGATCGCTAATTTCGGTCATTTCCAGATGAGGGTCAACCTCATGCATGATGCGCACGAGCTCACCCTGTTGCTCTAGGTACAAGATAAATTCGCGAAGATCAGAATGTTTCATGGTGCGAGCCCACAAGTTGTTAAGGCAGACTATTGTCTGCGCACCAACTACTTACGCTTCATAGCGCCAAAAAATTCACCGTTACTCTTAAATCCTTTTAATTTTTCAATCATAAACTCAACCGCAGGCAAGTCTTCCATATCATGGAGTAACTTGCGGAGAATCCAGACACGTTGTAGCTCGGCTTCATCCATCAATAGATCCTCACGGCGGGTGCCAGAGCGTCGAACATTAATGGCAGGATAAACACGCTTTTCTGCGATTTTACGATCAAGAATAAGCTCCATATTACCGGTGCCCTTAAATTCTTCGTAGATCACTTCATCCATTTTTGAACCGGTTTCAACCAGTGCTGTGGCGATAATGCTCAGACTACCGCCGTTTTCAATATTTCTTGCCGCACCAAAGAATCGCTTGGGCTTTTCCAATGCATGAGCGTCAACACCCCCTGTTAAAACCTTACCTGAAGAGGGGATAACCGTATTATAGGCGCGCGCTAAACGCGTAATAGAGTCGAGCAAAATGACCACATCTTTTTTGTGCTCAACAAGGCGTTTGGCTTTTTCAATCACCATTTCTGCAACCTGAACATGACGATTGGGCGGCTCATCAAAGGTTGAAGCAATCACCTCACCTCGAACCGTTCGTTGCATTTCGGTCACTTCTTCGGGTCGCTCATCAATTAACAAAACAATAATGTAGCATTCGGGATTATTGCGAATAATTGATTGGGCAATATTCTGCATCATAATCGTTTTACCCGCTTTTGGCGGTGCAACGATTAGACCCCTTTGACCCTTGCCAATGGGCGAAACCAAATCGATAACACGGCCCGTTAAATCTTCTGTTGAACCGTTACCTGCTTCGAGTACTAAAGGTTCATCTGGGAACAATGGGGTAAGGTTTTCAAATAAAATTTTATTGCGTGCATTTTCTGGCGCATCAAAGTTAATTTCATCAACTTTCAGCATTGCAAAATAACGTTCACCATCTTTCGGCGGTCTAATTTTTCCCGCAATCCTATCGCCTGTTCGCAGGTTGAATCGTCTAATCTGGCTAGGCGATACATAGATATCGTCTGGCCCTGCTAAGTATGAGGCACCGGCAGATCGCAAGAAACCAAAGCCATCAGGCAGTATTTCTAGTACCCCGTCGCCGTAAATATCTTCACCGCTTTTGGCGTGTCTTTTTAGGAGTGCGAAAATAATGTCTTGTTTGCGTGAACGTGCCAGATTGTCTAGCCCCATTGAGGCGGTCATTTCTAGTAATTCATCAATTGGTTTTTGCTTAAGTTCTGATAGGTTCATAGGATGTTCTTAGGATTTGTCATTCGGAGAATTGGCAGCAGCCAAAGGTTGTTTTGTTTGATTGTAGTCTAAAGCCGACTAAGGCATTAAATTATTTTATTTGTTTGCCAGAAGGCGCATTGAATTGATCTATGCGTAGACTAAAGGGTTGTGCTAATAAACGCAAGCTGAATTTGCGGCCCCAAAAAGAGGCCGCAATGAAAATTAAAGAAGGCTATCAACAAATTCGGCTAATTGACCCTTAGAAAGAGCACCTACTTTGGTAGCCTCGATAGCGCCATTTTTGAACCCTAGCAATGTTGGAATACCGCGAACATTAAATTTAGCCGCGCTTTCTGGGTTGCTGTCCACATCAACTTTACAGACCTTAACTTTACCATCGTAATCAATGGCTATTTCGTCAAGCAGTGGGGCAATCATTTTACATGGGCCACACCAAGGCGCCCAAAAATCAACTAATACAGGAACATCTGATTGAAGCACATCGGCTTCAAAGCTAGCATCAGTTACGTGAACAACAGAATCACTCATTAGGGATTTTCTCCAAAAAAAGAGGGTTAATTTAATATTTTTGTGTAGAACTTATCATAGCACTAGGGGTGAGCTTGGAACAATTAATATACTCAATAACTTAAAAAGATTTTTTTGATACTTTTTTCTAGTCAAAGGAGGCAACTGATTCTTTGCCAACCACCGACTTAGGATCAATATGAATAATTATTTCTGAGCTAGGATAGGTTTCCTCTAGCATAGCTTCAACTTCATCAGAGACATTATGTGCTTGGAATAGGGTTAGCTCATCCTCAATCTCAAGGTGAAACTGAATAAATGTCATGGTGCCAGAATGACGTGTTCTTAAATCATGAAGACCTAATGCATGGGGGTGTGTGCAGACAATTTTTTTAATATTGGCGCGCACATCATCGGGTAGTTCTCTATCCATAAGTTGATCCATGGATGTTTGAAGAATGCTCCAAGCACTATAGAGAATATAGCAGGCAATCATACCGCCTATTATTGGATCAAAAATCGAAAGACCCATGGTGGATAGCCATAGTGCCAGAATCACGGCACTGTTCATTAAAAGGTCAGACTTATAATGCAGTGCATCGGCACTAATGGCGACAGATTGGGTTTTTCGAATAACGTATTGCTGAAAGCCAACTAGCATTAGGGTCACAAGAATAGTGACTGCAACAACGATCATGCTGGCAATTGGATGTTTAACTTCAACGGGATTGATAATGTTGCTACCCACTTCTATTAATAAAAAGATCGCTGATCCTGATATAAATAGCGACTGACTTAGCCCAGCCAGTGCCTCAGCTTTGCCATGCCCAAAACGATGCTCTTTATCTGCCGGAGTTAACGCGTGTTTAACTGCAAATAAATTAATGATTGAGGCAAAAGCATCTAGTATAGAGTCGATTAGGGTGGCTAATAGGCTCACCGAGTCGGACTGACTCCAAGCCACTAGCTTTAATAAAATTAAAAATACAGCAACAGATACGGAAGCATAGGTTGCAAGCCGCATAAGTCGTGCGCTGTCATCTGGCAGCGAATTGTTAGGAATATGATTTCGCAATTTAATTATTTGAATGTTTATTTATCAAAGAGTGTAACAAAAAAATACCTTCAGTTTGGTGAAAATATTAAAAACGCTGAAGTATTGTATCAAGGAAGCGCATCCCCAAGGCTGTTGTGCGAAAATTTTTAGGCTGAGGGTCCAGAAGCCCATCCTGTTGAAGTTGAGAAATAATTGGCTCAATAACCGACATATCTAGTCCGGTTCGTTGAGAGAATAGCGCTTTGTTGACCCCCTGTGTTAATCGCAACGCATTCATCATAAACTCAAGACTAAGTTGATCCCGATGGATGGATTTTTGAGAGGCTATGGCAGTTTTTTCGCGTCGCATAAAGTGTTCGGGTTGGCGCGTTTTTGAAGTGCGAATAATTTCAGTATTTTCTGGCAGGGTAAGTTTGCCATGGGCGCCAGCGCCTATACCGAGATAGTCGCCAAATTGCCAATAATTTACATTGTGTTTACAGGCCTCGCCTGCTTTAGTAAAGGCTGACACCTCATACTGAGAAAAGCCTGCACGGCTGAGTTGCTGCATGCCCAGATCTTGAATATCAGCAAGCTGATCCTCCACCGGTAGAATAGGTGGTTTTGAAAAGAAGTGGGTATTAGGTTCAATGGTAAGCTGATACCAAGAAATATGGCTGGCGCCTGTATGAATGGCTATTTCCAAATCTGCCATTGCCTCTGCTCGGGTTTGTTCGGGCAAGCCGTGCATCAAATCAATATTAAAGCGCTCAAAGCCAGATTTTTGCGCCATATTAATGGCTTTTTTGGCATCTTCTGCGT
>JAYOSY010000005.1:0-52589 GCA_038139495.1 Porticoccaceae bacterium | reverse complement strand
TTAAGATCTTTAAGAAGCGCTTGTAAGTAGGCCTGCTCGGGAATTTTTTCGCCACCTTGATGGGAGTTAAAGTCGCAATAAGGGCATTTTTTTTCACACCAGGGAATATGGACATAGAGTGAAAGAGGGGGCAGCTCAAGCATCGCAATAATTTATGCTTTTAGTGTTTCTAGAAGCTTTGCAATGGCTTTGCCGCGATGACTAATAGTATTTTTAACGGATTTATCAAGCTCGGCGGCATGACAGTCTGCATCAAGAGGTTTGAAGACGGGGTCATAGCCAAACCCGCCATTGCCTTTTTCTTCAAGGGCGATTTCGCCTTCCCATGTGCCCTGACAGATAATAGGCGTTGGGTCGGCGGCGTGACGCATAACCACAATAACGGTTTGGTATCGAGCCCATCGCTGACCTGAGGGGACAGATTTCATAGCAGACATAAGCTTATCGAGGTTGGTTTGATCACTGGCGCCTATGCCTGCATAACGCGCCGAATATATCCCCGGGGCACCCTTAAGATGGTCAACCTCAAGGCCTGAGTCGTCCGCTATCGCAGGAAGGCCCGACTGTTCTGCGGCATGACGTGCTTTCAAGATGGCGTTTTCAACAAAGGTAAGGCCGGTTTCATCGGCATCTTCGATACCCAGCGATTGCTGCGGAATAATGTTAATTCCTAAGTCGCCAAGCATATGCTGTAGTTCTTTAATTTTGCCCTGATTACTGCTGGCTAATACTAAATCATTTAATTCCATAGTAGCTGATTCCAATCAGGTGGCTAGGGGTTGTGATACATCTTCTTCTGAAATTTGAAGTCATAAGGAAACAGACTTTCCCCGGCGGTCACGTTAATTTTAAATGTGAGAAGATCTTCATTTTCAAATTCAAAAGGGGCTAAATAGTAAACTGTGGACTGTTCTTTGATAGCCACAAACTCAAGCTTTTGCGTTTGCTGAAAAATATTTTTCACCTGCCCAGTCACCTTGGCCGGAATGCCTTTGCCTAGCGTTTCAACGACGGCAATATTAACCAGGCCGCGATCTTTACCGCGCACAAAGTTATTGGCCACAGCAATTTCTGGAGTTAAAAAAGAACTATCAAAGGCGCTGTAAAAAATTTTTAATTTACCATGCTGTTTTACGTAGCTCTGTTGTAAGGGTTCTGCAAATAAAGCAGAGGTAAAAAGCAAAAATAGAAGTACCAGTTGCCTCATAAAAGTTCTCTTTTTAGTTAGCGACTTAGGTGATACACCGCAATCTCGGTAAATAGATTAGGGAAAATATTTTTAAGTGCCTTGTCGATAAGGCCCTGCGCCATAAATTCGCGATTAAGAATATTGATATTGCGCTCTTTACATAGGGCTTCAAAGTCATCATAGGTGAAAAAATGAATATTGGGGGTGTCATACCACTGATAGGCTAGCTGTTTGGTTACGGGCATGCGACCGCGAAAATTAAGATAGGCTCTGGTGCGCCAATGGCCAAAATTTGGAAAGGTAACGATACACTTACTGCCAATTCTTAATATTTCATCCAGTACCAGATGAGGATAGCGAAGGGCCTGAAGTGTCTGGGTCATAAGAACGGTGTCAAAACTTTGATCTGAAAAGTTTTTGAGGCCTTTATTAAGATCCTGTTCGATAACATTGACGCCCTTTTCTAGGCAGCTGCTAATCGATTTAGGGTCTATTTCTAATCCGTAGCCAATAATATCCAGTTGCTCTTTGAGGTCTGCAAGCAATGTCCCCTCGCCACAGCCTAAATCTAAGACACGAGAGCGGGGTTCAATCCATGGCTTAATTAAATCAAGCTTATGATTCATGATCTGCCCTCTATTTTGTCAGCCACCTTGTTAAGGTAGTCGCCAAGTGCTTTTTGATAGCGATCATTTGGCAGCAAGAAAGCATCATGGCCATGGTCTGAGTTTATGGCGACATAGGAAACGTCTTTTCCTGCGGCAATCAAAGCATCGGTAATTTCTTGCGATCTATTCGGGGAGAAGCGCCAATCACTGCTAAATGAAATAACTAAGAATTTACATTTGGCATGATTAAATGCTGCCACGGGATCATGGTTATATTCTCGTGCAAGATCAAAGTAATCTAGCATCTTAGTAATCAAGATATAGCTATTAGCGTCAAAAAAGTCAGAAAATTTATCGCCCTGATAATTTAGATAGCTTTCAATCTGAAATTCTACGGGATCTGTTTTGCCTTGAAGGAGATCACCTGATCGCAAATCACGACCGAATTTTTGCCCCATCAGCTCATCTGACAAATAGGTTACATGGCCGATCATTCTGGCCAATGCCAAACCTTTATGGGGCACTTTATTTTGTTGCAAATAGTTGCCATCGCAAAAATCAGCATCAGATTTAATCGCCTTGCGAGCGATTTCATTGAATGCAATATTTTGTGCGGTTAATTTCATTGAAGAAGCGATAACAATGGCATGTTTTAGTTCCTCGGGGTGTTCCAATGACCAACGCATTGCCTGCATTCCACCTAAACTGCCACCAACCACTGCGGCCCAGCAATCAATATTTAAATGTTGCATTAACAGTCGCTGCGAGGCGACCCAGTCCCTTGCTCGTAGTGGCGGGAAATCAGCACCATAGGGCTTGCCGGTTTCAGGGTTTTCCGATGCTGGCCCAGTACTGCCAAAGCAGCTTCCGATATTATTAACACAGACAATATAGAAGCGATTACTATCGATAGGTTTGCCAGGGCCAATATAATGATCCCACCAGCCAGGCTTTGTTTCATTGTCGTGATAACCCGCCGCATGATGATTGCCGCTTAAAGCATGACAAATCAAAATGGCATTGCTGCGGTCTTTGTTGAGCGTGCCATAGGTTTCATAAACTAGCCGATGCTTGGGCAGAATTACACCACAGGCAAGTTTGAGTGGCTGCTCAATAACGACCTGCTGTGGCTTAACCAGACCCGCTGAACTGTCTTGGTTATTCTGATTTTTCTGCGAATTTGATGACATAGTTAATTTATTTAAATTGTATGCTGCAAGTCTAAGAGCGCACAGCTTTATAAGCAATAGCCACTGAACAAACTATTGTTCACAAATCTAAAATAGACACTGATTTTTAATACTATACCTGATAAGGTCAAAGTCGGTGACTTTAATAACATGTAACTAAAACGCGAGAGGATAATCATGCAATATAGGCCACTGGGAACATCGGGATTGCAAGTGCCATTAATTGGTTTGGGCACCATGACTTGGGGTGAACAAAACAGTTTACAGCAGGCCTGTGAGCAAATGGATTATGCATTAAAAAGAGGGGTTAATTTATTTGATGCAGCGGAGATGTATCCGGTTCCACCTCGGCCTGAAACAGTTGGTGACACGGAGCGCTGTATTGGCGAATGGTTTGCTCAGTCAGGCAAGCGAAAAGAGGTGATACTTGCGACCAAGGTCACGGGTCGAGCAGAACAAAAGGCTTCAGGTCTATCGCATATAAGAGGTGGCACAAGACTAAGTCGAGACCATATTCGGCAAGCAATAGAGGGCTCGCTGGAGCGATTGCAAACCGATTATATTGATCTTTATCAGGTGCACTGGCCAGAGCGCGCAACCAACTACTTTGGCGCTAGAGGTTACCGACATCAGCCTGAGGCGGATGGCATTAGTATTGAAGAAACGTTGACAGTGTTATCTGAATTAGTTGATAAGGGGCTAGTAAAGCAGATTGGCATTTCTAATGAAACGCCTTGGGGTGCTATGCAATATTTAAATCTAGCCAAGCAATATAATTTACCCACAGTGATTAGCGTGCAGAATGTCTATAATTTGTTGAATCGTCAATATGAGACGGGTATGGCAGAGTTATGCCTTAGAGAAAATATAGGCTTGCTAGCATACTCGCCCATGGCCTTTGGCGTATTGAGTGGCAAATACCTTAATAACCAAAAGCCCGATGGCGCCAGATTAACGCTATTTGATCGTTTTACTCGCTATGATAGCCCGCAAACGTTGGCTGCTACAGAAGCATATGCTGATTTAGCTAATCGTCATGATTTAAGTCTTGCGCAAATGTCTTTGGCGTTTGTATGCCAGCAAAATTTCGTAGCCAGCTGTTTAATTGGTGCAACCACGATGGCGCAGCTCAAAGAAAATATTGATGCTGTAGAGGTGACCCTTAGCGAAGAGGTTATGGCAGAGATCGAAGATATACATAATTGTTATCCAGACCCCGCACCCTAAGCGGCTAATTACATTAGAAAGGGTGTAATTTGCATGCCTATGAGTGGCAGAATTTGAGCACGAATAATCATCAGCGAAAAAATCGCGGCCATAGGCGATAAGTCAATCATTCCCAGCGGCGGGATAAAGCGTCTAAAGGGGTCCATAAAGGGAGAAATCACCTGATGTACTAGGCTAGCTGCAGGATGCGGCGGCGTGCCAACCCAGCTAAAGATAACGAGAATAAAAATACCCCAAAAATAAATTTCCACCAAGGTTCTTAGTAACTCAAAGCCAGCCCAAGCAAGAAAGGCAAAGATACTCACTGAAAGAACACCTTTGACGGCCGCCATGACCACAAAAAAACTCCATTTGATCAATAGGGCGGCTACTAATGCGGATAGGTTGAAGCGACCGAAACTGGGGATTATTTTTTCAAGCGGACGAATAATTGGGCTGCATATTTTATGAATACCCTGAGAAACTGGATTATAAAAATCGGCGCTCACTAACTGCAGCAAAAATCTTATTAATAGAAGCATTGCGGCAATATCTGTAATGGTTCTTAAAACATAAATTAAAGGCTCATTCATAAAATAAACACTCAAAAATTAACGGTGGTTAGCTCAATGGAATCATTTTTTTAAGAAAAGTCCTTCGACATTTCTTCGGCGCGCTTGAGGGCGCTGGACATTGCGCTACGAAAAACATCTTCAAGATCCTGTGCCTGAAAGGATTCAATCGCCGCTTGCGTTGTTCCTCCAGGAGAGGTTACTTGCTTTCGGAGTTCCTGTGGCTTTTGGTCAGAACGCAACGCTAGCTTCGCTGCACCCAACGCTGTATTCAGCGTAAGCTGAGCGGATGTTTTCGCATCAAGCCCAAGTTCCTGACCAACTTTTTGCATTGCTTCATAGATTAAGAAAAAATAAGCGGGCCCGCTGCCAGAAACCGCGGTAACTGCGTCAATGTTAGCTTCTTTACTGACCCAGCAGGCATAGCCTACCGCATTAAAGATACTTTCAATCGTTGTTTGCTGGTTGTCATTAAGCGCTTTGCTAACAAATAAGCCTGTTGCGCCTGCCTGCACCATGGCGGGAGTATTGGGCATGGCTCTAACAATGGTTAGATGACTTCCCATCCAATTTTCTAATGCAGATACTGGAATGCCAGCAGCAATTGAGACCACAATAGGGTTGTGGGCAACCGAGCTTGCCAGCGGGGCTGCAACAGCCGCCATGACCTGAGGTTTTACCGCTAATACAATAATGTCCGCTTCAGAAGCGGCTATGTTATTGTCGGCCGTGGTACAAATTCCATGGGTCGCTTCGATGCGTTGGCGAGAGTCTAGATTGGGCTCACTGACCAAGATATCTGCCTTTGAAAAACCATTGGCTAGCATGCCGCCAATAAGGCATGACGCCATATTACCGCCGCCGATAAATACCACTTTAGTCATAATGCTCTGTTTCCATTGTTATTAATTTTTTGAATTTCTCGGGCCGAAAATATCGGTACCAACACGAAGTATAGTCGAGCCCTCTATTATAGCTGCTTCAATATCACCAGACATTCCCATAGAGAGGGTATCGAGTTTTTGAGAATTGTCCAGTTGCTGATTAATTTGCTCCTGCAATAACCGCACTTCGCGGAAGGGCTGACGCTGAGCTTCCAATGTTGAGCTAGCCCTAGGAATAGCCATAAGTCCGCGTAGTCGAATATTGGGAAGTTGGCCGATCAATAGCGCAAGATCAACGGCCTGCTCGGGTAATACGCCAGATTTGCTAGTTTCAGCATCTATATTGATTTGCAGGCATATATTCAGCGGAGGCAGATGCACTGGTCGTTGTTCACTTAACCGCTTAGCGATTTTCAGTCTGTCCACAGAGTGAACCCAGTCAAAGTGCTCGCTAACAGGGCGGGTTTTGTTGGATTGAAGGGGGCCAATAAAATGCCACTCTAACCCCATGGTTTCAAGCGCCCTTATTTTATCTGTCGCCTCCTGCAAATAATTTTCGCCCAAGGCGTTTAGCCCGCAGTTATAAGCAGATTGAATATCCTCAATGGGACGAGTTTTACTCACAGCCAAAAGCTTAATACTGTGTGGGTCTCTGCCTGCCTGAGTAGCAGCCTGTTCAACTCGCTTTTTGACTAAAGTAATGTTTTTTTCAATGGAAGCCATAAACTATCGTCGTACATTTTAGAGAAAATTTTTATTTAGTTTGCCCGCCAAGGCATGTCTTTATAAAGGCCCTAGCTAATAGGCTAGGGCGCCTTGCCTAAGGTTGGCTGATCAAGCCAACTTTGTAAAATTAATGCAGCAGCGAGATGATCAATTTTTGTAAGATCCGTTCGCCCCTTTTTGCCCTCATTATGTTCTTCTCTAATCAAGGCTTTGGCGTCTTGGCTGGTTAGTCGTTCATCAACCATCAGCACATTCGCACTGAACCGCCCCTGCAAGCGTCGAGCAAACTTTCTAGCCAGTCGACTGAGCTCACTTTCACTGGCATCCATATTAAGAGGCAGTCCTACTAAGACAAGGTCAGGAGTCCATTCATTGAGTAATTTTGAAACTTCGTCCCAGTTAGGAATCCCATCATGCGCCTTGAGAATACATAGCCCTCTAGCAGAGCCCGTTAGGGTTTGACCCGTAGCCACGCCCACTTGTTTCAAGCCATAATCAAAGGCCAAGATTGTTTGATGCCCATTCAAATTATGCATGCCCAGAGTCTAGCGCCAACATATCTAAATTTAAGCCAATGGATAGTGCCGCTGCCTGAGCGCGTCCCGCGCAGTCAGTATCAAATAAAACCTCTGAATCAGCCGGTATAACTAGCCAACTATTGTCTTTGAGTTCTTCTTCTAGTTGCCCGCCACCCCAGCTTGAGTAGCCCAGTGTAATTAGAGCATTCCTCGGGCCTGCGCCTATAGCAATGTCACCGAGAATGTCTTTTGATGTAGTCAGGCTGATGTCGTCGCCTATATGGATGGTGGATTCCCACTTTTGGTCACTGGCAGTATGCAAAATAAAGCCACGATCCTGCTGAACAGGCCCGCCGTCAAAGATAAGTTCGTCGCCTTCCTGTTTGTTATATTTTAGCTCTAGGCGATCAAAAACAGCCTTGGCAGGTATATCCAACTGCTGATTAATAATCAGTCCCATGGCGCCTTCGACATTATGTTCACAGATATAGACCACAGAGCCAGAAAAATTATCATCATGCAGGCCAGGCATAGCGACCAAGAAATGATCTTTTAAACTAGATATGGTTTTTTTGGATGACTTACTCATAGTTATAATATGAAGCCTCTATGCATCAAAAACAAGTGAAAGAAAAAAGTTACCCTCTATGTCAGACCATACGGCGACAAATTGCGGCAATTAATTTTTCACCAATAGCGGTATTTTGCGCGCGATCAATTTCCTGTACGCAGGTTGGACTGGTGACGTTAATTTCGGTGAGGTAGTCACCAATAATATCTAGGCCAACAAATAGTAGTCCGCGTTCAACTAGGCTGGGCGCTACCTGTTCCGCTATCCACTGATCTCTTTCTGACAGGGGGCGAACCTCGCCTTGGCCGCCAGCCGCTAGATTGCCGCGAAAATCCTTTTCAGAGGGAATTCTTGCCAAGCAGTAGGGTATCACTTCGCCATCCACCACTAATACTCGTTTGTCACCATCGGTTATTTCAGGTAAATACTTTTGAGCCATAATGGTTTGGTTGCCAAACTGGGTGAGGGTTTCCAGAATAACATTAAGGTTTTGATCCTCTGCTTTAACCCGAAAAATTGAAGCGCCCCCCATGCCATCAAGGGGCTTGAAAACGACATCCTGATGCTCTTCTAAAAAACGGGTTAAGCGTTTTATGCTGCGGCTGACCAAAAGTGGTGGGGTACACTGTGGGAATTCAGTTGCAAAAACTTTTTCGTTGCAGTTACGAAGGCTTTGGGGCCTGTTTACTACCAGCGTGCCGAGTTTTTCAGCAGCTTCTAGAATATAAGTGGAATAGATAAATTCGCTATCAAAGGGTGGATCCTTGCGCATAATAACTACATCGAGCTCATTGAGAGGCACCGCACTGGCTTTGTCTAGCTCATACCAGCCCTTAGGGTTATTGATGACTCGCAGGGGACGGACCTCAGCAAAAGGCGCGCCATTTTCAAGAAATAAGTCCTGTTGCTCCATATAAAAAAGCTTAAACCCCTGATCCTGTGCTGCAAGCAAGATACTTAGAGTGGTGTCTTTATAGAAGTTGATAGACTGAATCGGGTCCATGACGACCCCTAGTGTTTTTCCCATAATCCCAAGCCTGCCGAATTAAATAGTAGAGTTTATTGTGACATAGATAGGCTGCACAATTAAGACTATTTGGTATATAAAGACCTCAAATCATTTGCACCTAAAACCATTCTCTAGCATTATTACGTCTTCCGCTTAAATTGGTGTTTTATGACAGATTATTTGATTGCTCCATCTATACTAGCTGCCGATTTTGCCCGCTTGGGTGAAGAGGTTGAAAGCGTACTAGAGGCAGGTGCCGATATAGTGCATTTTGACGTCATGGATAACCATTATGTGCCCAATCTAACGATTGGTCCTATGGTGTGTAAAGCGCTTAGAGACTATGGCGTCACTGCGCCCATTGATGTGCATCTAATGGTTCAGCCTGTGGATGACCTCATTCGAATGTTCGCTGATGCCGGCGCAAGTTACATTACATTCCATCCCGAGGCCTCTCAGCATGTTGATCGCTCGTTACAGTTGGTGCGAGATCTTGGCTGTAAAGCAGGCTTAGTGCTAAATCCAGCAACTAGCTTAGATGCGGTTAATTGGGTTATGGATAGGATGGATATGTTGCTGCTTATGTCGGTTAACCCGGGATTTGGCGGTCAAAAATTTATTCCTTCAACTTTAGACAAGCTCAGGCAGGCGCGCAAAATTATTGATGATAGCGGCTATGATATTAGGCTTGAGGTTGATGGTGGCGTTGGAGTGGCAAATATCCAAGAAATTGCAGCAGCAGGGGCAGACACCTTTGTAGCAGGCTCTGCGATTTTCAGTCAGCCAAGCTATAAAGAAGTGATTGATAAGATGCGATTAGAACTCAGTGCGGTAAGCTAATTTACGCAACCAAGAATATTGACTACAATTGATGTTCTATTTAGAGGGCAGAGTCTTGAAAAACACATGTTTTGTAAAGCAGGTTAAAAGCCACCCGCGGTGGCGATGGTACTCATAGTATCGTCGAGGGCGATTTGCGCCCGAAAGCCTCTTACATTACTAGGAAAACCAAATGACTCCTGAAAAATTCGCCGAACTGGCCAGTCAAAATTTCAACCGAATTCCCGTCACTCGAAAAGTGTTGGCAGACTTTGAGACGCCGCTTAGCGTCTATCTTAAGCTCGCTTATGGTGCCAACTCTTATTTATTTGAGTCAGTTCAGGGCGGTGAAAAATGGGGCCGTTATTCGCTGATAGGTCTGCAAACTTCTACGGTTTTGCGTGTTTATGGTCAGCAGTTAGAAATCATTAAAGATGGCAAGCCCATGGTCAATCGTCATACGGATGATCCTATGGCAGAGGTTGAGCGTTTTAGGCAGCTGTTTAGTATGCCCGACCTTCCCGACCTTCCTCGATTTACCGGTGGTCTTGTAGGCTACTTTGGCTATGATACAGTGCGCTATGTTGAGCCAAGGTTAGCCAAATCTCAGCCCAAAGATGAGTTGGGTACACCAGATATTTTATTGATGGCCTCAGATGAGGTGGCTATTTTTGATAACTTATCGGGTACTCTAATGCTTGTAGTGCACGTGGATGCCGGTGAGCCAGACGGGCTTGCAAAGGCCAATGCACGACTTGATGAATTACAGCAAAAATTAGCCGAGCCAGCCCCCAAAATAGAAGAATCCAAGCAAAAGCTGCAAGAGCTGAGTGAAGACGCCTTTAAATCCAGTTTTGGGCAAGAACAGTTCTTAGAGTCAGTGGATAAAATTAAAGACTATATTATGGCCGGTGATGCTATGCAGGTTGTGCCATCACAGCGTCTATCTGCTCCGTTTAATGCAGCGCCATTGAACTTATATCGAGCGCTTCGCCGGCTTAACCCATCGCCCTATATGTACTTTTTAAATTTAGGTGACTTCCATATTGTGGGCTCATCACCGGAAGTGCTCGCTCGATTGGAAGATGGACAGGTCACTGTGCGCCCAATTGCGGGAACTCGGCGTCGCGGCAAAACAGAGGAAGAAGATTTAGCCCTTGAGCAGAATATGCTAGATGACCCTAAGGAAATTGCCGAGCACCTGATGTTGATTGATTTAGGTCGCAATGATGTTGGGCGTATTAGCAAGCCAGGCACGGTAGAGGTGACAGAGAAAATGGTGGTTGAGCGCTATTCTCACGTTATGCATATAACCTCGAATGTGGTGGGTGAGGTGACAGAAAAGATGCCCCCTATTGATGTCTTAAAGGCAACCTTACCCGCTGGCACATTGAGTGGCGCGCCAAAAATTCGCGCTATGGAAATTATTGATGAAGTAGAGCCGGTAAAGCGTGGCGTTTATGGCGGCGCCGTTGGCTATATTGGTTGGAATGGCAATATGGATACTGCCATTGCTATTCGAACGGCAGTGATCAAAGATGGGATATTGCATGTTCAAGCGGGAGCCGGAGTTGTTGCCGATTCAAAGCCTGAACTGGAGTGGAAAGAAACTATGAACAAAGCGCGCGCAATTATGCGAGCCGCGGCCATGGTATGTGCTGGAGAAGATAAATGATTTTAATGGTCGACAACTATGATTCATTTACTTACAACGTGGTGCAATATTTGGCCGAGCTAAAAGCCGATGTTCAGGTGCATCGCAACGATCAAATAACCCTTGCAGAAATTGAGAAATTAGCGCCTGAAAAAATTGTAATCTCTCCAGGGCCCTGTACGCCCAATGAAGCAGGAATTTCGGTTGAAGCAATTAAGCATTTTGCCGGCAAGATACCTATTTTGGGTATCTGTTTGGGTCATCAAAGTATCGGTCAGGCCTTTGGCGGTGAGATTGTTCGCGCCAAGCAGGTAATGCACGGGAAAACCTCGTTGATTCAGCATAAGAATAGCGGCGTCTTTTCAGGTTTAACCAATCCTTTTGAGGCTACCCGCTATCATTCGTTGGTGATTAATCAGAATACGCTTCCAGCCTGTCTAGAGGTAACAGCTTGGACACAAAATGATGATGGAACGCTGGATGAAATTATGGGTGTTCGTCATAAAGAGCTAGCCGTGGAGGGGGTGCAATTTCACCCTGAATCTATTCTTACTCAGCACGGCCATGACCTGCTAAATAACTTTCTAAAGGGCTAAGTTGTGGATATTACTCAAGCATTAGAAAAAGTCGTCAACAGTGAAAATTTGTCAGCTGAAGCTATGCGAGCTGTTATGCGACAAATTATGACTGGCAACGCAACC
The DNA here is from genome assembly GCA_038139495.1 of Porticoccaceae bacterium. Classification (GTDB taxonomy): domain Bacteria; phylum Pseudomonadota; class Gammaproteobacteria; order Pseudomonadales; family Porticoccaceae; genus HTCC2207. Next base: position 40,942 of record JAYOSY010000005.1, on the reverse strand, counting down.
CAGTCACAGATTGGCGCCTTTCTTGTGGCTCTGCGCATGAAAGGCGAAAGTATCGATGAAATTGCCGGTGCAGTAGAAGTGATGCGTGAACTCGCAACCGGCGTCGCGGTGAGTGGTGAGCACTTAGTAGATATTGTGGGTACTGGTGGCGACGAATCCAATTTGTTCAATGTTTCAACGGCATCAAGCTTTGTTGTTGCCGCTTCTGGCGGAAGGGTTGCTAAACATGGCAACCGTTCAGTGAGTAGCAGTAGTGGCGCTGCAGACCTGTTAGAAGCTGCAGGCATTAATTTAAGCTTAACGCCAGAGCAGGTTGCACTTTGTGTTGATCAGCTTGGAGTGGGCTTTATGTTTGCGCCAGCACATCACAGCGCTATGAAGCATGCCATAGGGCCTCGCAAAGAACTTGGTTTGCGCACCATATTTAATATTCTGGGGCCAATGACTAATCCTGCCGGTGTCGGACAGCAGCTAATAGGGGTCTATGATCCTGCCCTTTGCCGACCTATGGCTGAAGTGCTGGGACGGTTAGGTGCTGAACATATTATGGTGGTTAACTCTGCTGATGGTCTCGACGAAATAAGCATTGCAGATGAAACCTCTGTAGCCGAATTTCACAATGGAAAAATCACAGAATATAGCATTCGACCTGAGGAATTTTTTCAGTGCCGTCAGAGCCTTGAAGGGCTTTCAGTCAATGATGCCAAGCAGTCGCTGGCGATTATTGCTGATGCACTGGGTAAGCAGCAGGGTGAGCATGCACAAAAAGCAGCTGATTTGATTGCAATTAATGCAGGTGCGGCGCTTTATGTCGCCGGTTGCGCACAAAATTTAAAGCAGGGTGTGGCAATGGCGCAGGATGCAATTGTGTCTGGATTAGCAGGTACGAAAATTAAAGATTTTGCAGCATTTACTCAAGCGCAAGCAGACAGCTAAGAGATTTTAAGAGAGCAATATGACAATTGAGACCCCCACAGTACTAAAAAAGATTTTAGCGCGAAAAGCGGAAGAGGTTGCTGAGCGCAAGGCTAAAATAAGCCTTGAACAGCTTAAGCAGGCTATAAAGGGGGCTTCAGCGCCGCGAGGCTTTGCAAACGCGTTGCAGCAGAAAATTGCAGCAGGTGAATCTGCAGTTATTGCAGAAATTAAAAAGGCTTCTCCAAGCAAGGGCGTGATTAGAGAGGATTTTGATCCAGTCTCTATTGCGCAGAGTTATGAGTTGGGCGGTGCGGCCTGTCTTTCTGTTCTAACTGATGTGGATTTCTTTCAGGGTGCAGATCAGTATCTGGTAGATGCTCGTGCTGCCTGTTCTTTGCCGGTGATAAGAAAGGATTTTATTATCGACGAATACCAGCTTTATGAAGCGCGTGCCATGGGAGCAGACTGCGTGCTATTAATTGTTTCGGCGCTTCAGGAATCAGAATTAGCGTCATTGCATGCGACAGCGATAGCGATGGGTTTGGATGTGTTGGTTGAAGTGCATGATCAGCGAGAATTAGATATCGCGCTGGCTATTGAGAATCCAATGATTGGTATTAATAACCGCAACCTCCATACTTTTGAAGTCTCATTAAACAATACTTTTGATTTGATTGATCGCATTCCTGCAGAGCGGATTGTGATTACAGAAAGCGGCATACACAGCAGCCAAGATGTTAAAGCTATGAAAGAAAAAGATGTGCATGGGTTTCTTGTGGGTGAGGCATTTATGCGCAGCAATAATCCGGGTCAGCAGCTTAAGTTATTTTTTAGTTAGTCCCCTGAAAATTGGTTTTCCCTTTCTAATTGACTCAAGACCGCCCTTATAAATCATGATTTTTTTGCCGCGCAGCGAAATATAATTGGCGGCATCAAACTCTTTAAGAATCCTCCCTACCATTTCTCTTGAGCAACCAATCAGTTTGGCAATTTCCTGTCGCGTGCTATGAATTATAGTGAAGTTCGCCATAACATGAGCATCGGGTTGTTGGCATAAATTCATTAGAGCGCCAGCAACACGACCACTCACATCTACAAATGCTAAGTCCCGCACTTTAGACGATGTGCTCGCCAATTGCTTTGCGAGCTGCCTTGCAACGGCAAACAGCAGCTCTGGGTGTTTCTCGCTGAGACGAAGAAATTTTTTATAGCTTAGCTCACCCATTTCACAGTTGGTTTTGGCGCGAATACGTGCGCTTCTAGGGGTGTTTTCAAATAAGCCCATCTCCCCAACAAAATCTCCAGGGTTCAAATAGGCTAGGATGATTTCTTTGCCATCACTGTCTTCGGCCGCCACCGCGACTGAGCCACTTAAAATATAGAAAAGTGATTCACTGTAATCACCTAAATGGATAATGGTTTTTTTTGCCTTATATTTACGAATTCGGCTGTTCTCTAAAAATATTTCTAAGTGCCTTAAGCAGAAATCCGATTGTATTCTGGTCAAAGTAAACCCCTAATGCCTGTGTTTTTCGAAAGTGTATGAATGACAGCCAGATTAATGACTTTGATACACTGAAATACTAGTAAACAATAGGGTTTATTGCGCGATGGAAATGCTAAAATAACTTTCTACAAAAAACCAGTTGTTTTGAAGAGGTTGAGCAAATGAAAGCAGTAGTCAAATGGGTAGATGGTGTTATGTTTTTGGGCGAGTCTGGAAGTGGCCATGCAGTAGTTATGGATGGTGCGCCAGAACAGGGCGGAAGGAATATGGGCGTCCGCCCTATGGAAATGATTCTCTTAGGCTTAGGTGGTTGCGCGTCCTATGACGTCATAGCTATGCTAAAAAAAGGGCGACAACAAATTATAGACTGCAGGGCGGAGGTTGAAGCCGAGCGGATTGATGCTGTGCCAGCTGTGTTTAGTAAAATACATATTCATTTTGTTGTGACTGGAACTGATCTAAAAGAAAGCCAAGTAAAGCGTGCTGTTGACCTGTCTGCAGATAAATACTGTTCAGCCTCAATTATGATGAGTGCAGCGGGTGTTGAAGTAACTCATAGTTATGAGATTGTTTAGCCGTTAAAAAAGGGGAAAAAAAAGGGAGCCAAGGGGTGGCTCCCGATAAAATTCTTTGGATTGATCACAAAGAGGGGTTTGGGTAGATAGTTGCTGAGGGACAGCTAACTCTCTATGGCGTGCACTTTAGTGATCTGCTTGTTATTAATCCAATGCATTTATTGCATATTTGCCATTACATTTTGTTATGACTTTATTGAAAATAAAAAAAAGGACCCTGGGAGGGTCCTAAAAAAATCCTTTAGCAAGGATTAAGAGGGGTTCGGGTTAAGCAAACTTAAAGCCATGCTTTAAAATTCTGCTTGTCAGTTTCTCGCTAAAGCTAGCGCTAAACGTGTAAATCTATAAAACTAATCATTCATTGCTTTATGGTTGATACTATAAGGCGAAACATGCCATACTTCTAATGCATTGTTTGCATTAACATTATGCATCTGGGTAATGACTTGGAGAATACAGGTGAACCTACAAAGACTATCTCGATTAGATTTAAATTTATTGGTTTCCTTACAGGCGCTTTTAGAAGAAAAAAGTGTTACCAAAGCCGCTGAGCGGCTATTTATTACCCAGCCCGCTATGAGTCGGGTTTTACAGCGCTTGCGCGATCAATTAGATGATCCCTTATTTACCCGAACGGGCAATGAGTTAGTGCCTACCCCCAGAGCGAGAGAGCTGGAAATAAGACTGCCAAGTTTACTGGACACAATTTTAGAAATGGTCAGTGAGGGTGAATTTGACCCCTCTACCTTTGTGGGTGAAATAACTGTTGCCGTTCCAGAATTCGTTGCCATTTCACTTATTTCCGAATTAACCAAAGTATTTACCGAACAGGCGCCGGGACTAATACTCTCTATATCAAGTGAGACAAATTCTGTGGAAGGTGAGTTAGCTGAGGGCGTCTTAGACTTTGCAATTGATGTGGAAAGAGGAGTTAGTGAAGATATTTCTTCTAAAAGATTAGCAATTTTTACCCCATCAATATGGATGAGAGAGGGCCACCCCTTGGCTAATAACTCTGAAGTTACCCTTGATGAAATTTTGGAATACCCATTTGTCCAGTATTACCTTCTTATCTATAAACGAGTCAGTGCTCGAACAGATGCGCGTTTCGATAAGGCGCTTAGAGATCTGGGCAGAAAGCGTAAGAAAGCCTTAGTGACCAACCAGCTAATGACTGCCATGGAGACAGTTTGCGGATCCGATTGTCTAATGGTCGCCGCAAAATACGGTAATGCTATGGATCGTGAAATGTATCGAATTGTGCGAAAGCGTTACCCATCAGGCCTCCCTCATGTGGGCACTATTCCTATGGTCTTGCTGCAGCATAGTCGAACCGCCAGTTCACCCATTCATAGCTGGGTAGCCAATCAAATTGTAGACCTTATTAACAGCTGGCAGCGAGATCTGGATGCAGATAGAGAGAGTATTTTGCAATCTGAATAAGAATTTGAGGTGTTATATTTTGTAGCTGCTTTTTGTCATAGCTGAAGAAACCAATGTCATAAGCTTTAGTACAGGCTTTGGAAACCGATGTCCGCCGGCATCCAGTGCGGATTCTGCATGCTTGGCTTCATCTTCAAGCATTTGCTCGACAATTGAGCGACTTTTCTTATCTTCTTGGGGGAGCTGGTTAAGGTGCTTTTCTAAGTGCTGGCATACTTGGTCCTCTGTAGCAGCAACAAAACCTAAGCTCAGCTTGTCGCTAATTAGGCCAGCACCAGCACCTAGTGCAAATGACATACCATACCAGAGTGGATTGAGCGCACTGGTTTTCCCTCCCAGCTGTTCTATACGCTGCTCACACCAAGCCAAATGATCTATTTCTTCATCAGCTGCTTCACGCATTTGATTGCCAACTTCTGGGAGTTTTGCAGTTAGAGCTTGACCTTGATAAAGTGCCTGAGCGCAGACTTCCCCTGAATGATTTACACGCATTAATCCAATGGCATGTTGACGCTGCTTATCGCTTAATTCAGTTTCATCAATCTCAGTAGCAGGCGAAATACGATGAGGCACAGGAGCACCGCTAAACGATGTTCTAAGTGCAGCGTCTAACTGGCCAATGAGGCGATCAATGGATGAAAGTTGTCGTTGTCCCATACTACTATTCTACTTAACTCTTGCTAACGGATACAAATCTCTTTGCCAAAAACACAGGAATCATAGCGATTGCGAAAAATCCCATAACCAGTATTTCGGACACCAATATGTATACTGGCCAAGGCCCAAAAAAGTCCAATACCGAAGGATTTATTGGTTTTGCTATCAGGTAAAAGTAGTTGGCATCCAATAAATAGTTAATAGGTAAAAGCACAAGAACGTACAGATTAAGCCAGCCAAAGGTTTTTACAATGCCCATAGCTGTGGGATACAACGCAAAGCAGACCATATAATGAATCACTAGCAGCACCAGACCCACGTGGGTAATCCAGTATTTAAAAAATTCGTAGGCGGGATAGTCGAAATAAAGATCAGGTGTCACAATGGCTTGAAAGGTTCCCGCCATGACTAAAAAGTAAATGGGCTCAAAGTATTTATGTTTAGGATTCCAGAGGACAAAAGGCGCCAGCAAAGCGAAAAGATTACAGAGTGAAAGCGGTAGGTCATCGGCAATAGTAAAGCGCCCAAGGGCAAGCTCAAAAACGGTGAAAATCATAACTGTAAGAGCCAAAATAACCGTTAAGAAGCGACCAATTACAAGGTTTTGGCTAGAACTTAACTTCTTGCTAGCAACTAAAATCAATACTAACAAAAGTACAGAGAAAAATAGAACGGCTGAATGACTATTACCGTAGGCAATAAATGGAATATCATTTTTAAAAAAAGCCAAATCAGTCATTTATTAAGTATCGATTTGATTATTTTTTTTGCTCTCTTTCTATTGCTCGCCACGCAATATCATCGCGATAAAACATCCCATTCCAGCTGATTTTGGACGTCAGTTTGTAGGCCTGAGATTGAGCATCAGATACATTATCGCCCAATGCAGTTACACAGAGAACGCGACCTCCGTTGGTGCAAATATTGCCGTTAATTTCGGTTGTGCCTGCATGAAAGATTTTTGTAGATACATCAGCTGAGACGTTATTATCATCTAGCCTGGGTAAGCCAGAGATTGCATCGCCTTTGTTATAGCTATTCGGATAGCCGCCGGCTGCCAGTACGACACCCACAGAGGGTTTTTGATTCCAGCGTGTTTTTTGATTGTTTAGTGTGCCATCAATAGCGGCTAGACAGTGCTCGACTAAATCCGATTGCATGCGCAACATAATTGGCTGAGTTTCAGGATCGCCAAAGCGACAGTTGTACTCAATCACCTTGGGCGTGCCATCGGCCATAATCATTAGGCCAGCATACAAAAAGCCAGTATAACTATTGCCTTCTTTTGCCATGCCCTGAACGGTAGGGTAGATAACTTCATCCATAACGCGCTGATAAATAATATCGTCAACGACAGGCGCTGGGGAGTAGGCACCCATTCCGCCAGTATTTGGGCCTGTGTCACCTACACCTACGCGCTTATGATCCTGACTAGTAGCCATGGGCAATACATTGGCGCCGTCTGCCATTATGATAAAACTGGCTTCTTCACCATCAAGAAATTCTTCGATAACCACACGGTGTCCCGCTTCACCAAAAGCGTTGCCAGCAAGCATATCGCGCACAGCGGCTTCGGCTTCAGCGAGATCCATGGCCACAATAACGCCCTTACCCGCAGCAAGACCATCGGCCTTAACAACAATAGGGGCGCCAATTTTATTCAGGTATTCAATAGCGGGTTCAATCTCAGTAAAGGTCTCATAAAAAGCAGTGGGGATATTATGGCGAGCTAGAAAATCCTTAGTAAAAGATTTCGAACCTTCTAATTGAGCAGCACCGGATGAGGGACCAAAGATAGGTAAATTTTGCTCTTTAAAGTAATCGACAATGCCATCTACTAGAGGTTGCTCAGGCCCTACAATGGTAAGTCCCACATCATTGGCCATTGCAAACTTTGCAAGGGCGGCGAAATCACCAACATCGATAGCTATGTTTTCAAGCCCCGGCTCAATGGCCGTGCCTGCATTGCCGGGCGCAACAAAAACGGTTTGTGCGAGTGAAGACTGAGATGCTTTCCAGGCTAATGCATGCTCGCGGCCGCCTGAGCCAATAACCAATATATTCATGTATAAACGCTTAAATAATCGAGTTGTAAGAAAAATTGAATTGTATCAGAGTAAGCTATGATTGCGATAAAAAACCATGATTAATCCAATCGCAAAAGCAGTAACGTAGGTCTGATAGACTTATAAAGGCAAAACATATGCAAGCTTCCGCAATTAAAGCAACGCCTATCATTATTTGGTTTCGCCAAGACTTAAGATTGGCAGACAATCCTGCGTTATTCCAAGCCTGCTTGGATGGTGAAATTATTCCAGTGTATATCCTGGATGATGAATCGGCAGGTAATTGGGCTATGGGAGGTGCTAGCCGATGGTTTCTTCACGGTGCACTTGAATCTTTAAATCGCTCACTTGATGGAAAGCTTAATATTTTTAAAGGCAATCCCTTAGAAATTATTAATCATCTAGTTGATACACATCAAGCTCAGGCGGTTTATTGGAATCGTTGTTATGAGCCATGGCGATTAAAGCGTGATACGCAGCTTAAGGTCGATTTAAAAGGTTTGGGTCTTGAGGTAAGAAGCTTTAATGGGTCGCTATTGTGGGAGCCTTGGGAAATCCTTAAGCAAGACCAAACCCCTTACAAGGTATTTACCCCTTTTTATAAGCGTGGCTGTTTGAGCTATACATCGCCAAGAACACCTTTGCCGGTCCCAGAAGACATTAATTTACTCAATAAAAGTGAATGCTCACTTACAATTAATAACTTGAATTTAATGCCTAAAGTAAATTGGGATAGCAAAATAAAAGAAATTTGGACGGTCGATGAGCAAACCGCTGATAGTTACTTAGACAGTTTTCTTGAGCAGGGCATAGCCGACTACCGTGAGGGTAGAAATTTTCCCAATAAAGCCCATGTATCAAGGTTATCGCCCTATCTGCATCTGGGCCTTTTATCACCCAATACCGCTTGGCATCGCGCTAAGAATCAGGGCCCCATAACGGCCAATGAAGATAATATTGCTTTATTTCTTAGCGAATTGGGGTGGCGCGAATTTTCTTATTATCTCCTATATCATTTTCCTCAGTTGCCTGATAAAAACTTGCAGTCAAAATTTGATCGTTTTAACTGGTCTAAAGATAATCATCAGAATTTACTAGCATGGCAAACCGGTAAAACAGGTTATCCACTGATTGATGCAGGTATGCGGGAGCTCTACAGCACCGGCTATATGCATAATCGCGTACGCATGGTGGTAGGATCATTTTTGGTTAAAAACCTTTTAATCCATTGGCAAGAGGGTGAGCGATGGTTTTGGGATTGCCTATTAGATGCTGATTTGGCTAGCAATAGTGCCAGCTGGCAGTGGGTTGCCGGCTGCGGTGCAGATGCGGCACCATTTTTTAGGGTATTTAACCCCATTACGCAAAGTGAAAAATTTGATAAGCAAGGTGACTATATTCGTCAATATGTCCCTGAACTGGCCGAAATTCCAGCCAAGTATATCCATGCACCCTGGCTCGCGCCTGAAGAAATTTTAGCCGCAGCCAATGTCACCTTAGGAGAAAATTATCCAATGCCAATTGTGGACGTAAAACAGTCTCGCGAATTGGCATTGGAGGAATTTAAGCGAATAAAAATTCCAGCTTAGTGTCTGAAATGACGCATGCCGGTAAATACCATTGCCATGCCATGCTCATTGGCGGCAGCAATAACTTCGTCGTCGCGCATTGAGCCTCCAGGCTGAATAATACAGCTAATACCTGCTTGGCCTGCATTATCAATACCATCGCGGAAGGGGAAAAACGCATCGGAAGCCATCACTGCACCTTTGACCTCTAGGCCAGCATGTTCAGCTTTGATGGCCGCGATACGCGCACTATTAATTCGGCTCATTTGGCCAGCACCAACGCCCACTGTTTGGTTGTTTTTAGCATAGATAATCGCATTCGACTTAACCATTTTGGCTACTTTCCAGGCAAATAGCATATCCTTCATTTCTTGCATAGATGGCGCGCGATCGCTGACTACCTTTAAATCTTCTTCAGCAATCATGCCGTTGTCACGATCCTGAATTAACAGTCCACCATTCACTCGTTTATAGTCAAAATCTTGCGGTCTTTGATTGCTCCACTCGCCACACTCAAGTAAACGCACATTTTTCTTTGCGCTGACTGCAACTTTCGCGTCTTCAGCTATCGAGGGTGCAATAATGACTTCCACAAACTGCTTTTCACAGATAGCCGCTGCAGTTTTTGCGTCTAGTTCACGGTTAAACGCAATAATGCCGCCAAAGGCAGATTCTGGGTCTGTGGCAAAAGCAAGCTCATAGGCTGTGGAAATGTCTACTGCTATAGCTACGCCACAGGGATTGGCATGCTTGACAATGACGCAGGCTGGCTCATCAAACTGCTTAACAGTTTCAAGTGCCGCATCTGTATCAGCGATGTTGTTAAATGAAAGTTCTTTTCCTTGAATTTGAGTGGCCGTGGAAACGCTAGCATCGCTTGGATTAGCTTCTGTATAAAAGGCTGCTTTCTGATGAGGGTTTTCGCCGTAGCGCATATCCTGAGTTTTCAGATATTGAACATTGTAGGTGTTAGAAAAATCGCGCACTTCATTTTGCGTATTGCGGCCACCAAAATGATTAGCAATCATTCCATCGTAGGCTGCGGTATGCTCAAAGGCTTTAACCATTAAATTATAGCGTGTTTCATAGTCTAGCTGACCTTGATTAGACTGCAGTTCCTCTGAAATCTTAGGATAATCTCCGGCATTCACAACAATCGCAACATCACGATGATTTTTAGCTGCCGAGCGCACCATGGTAGGGCCGCCAATATCAATATTTTCAATAGCCGTTGGCAGTTCACAGTTTGGATCAGCTACGGTTGCAGCGAATGGGTATAGGTTAACCACCACCATATCAATGGCCTGGATGCCATGCTCTTCCATTACCTGTTCGTCCGTACCACGCCGCCCTAAAATCCCGCCATGAACTTTTGGGTGTAAGGTTTTTACACGACCGTCCATCATTTCAGGAAAACCCGTATACTCAGACACTTCAACTACTTGGATACCGTTTTCTTTTAGTAGTTTAAAGGTTCCGCCAGTGGATAATATTTCAACACCCTGCTGGTTCAGTGTTTGGGCAAAATCAACAATGCCAGTTTTATCTGACACGCTAATAAGGGCTCGGGAGATTTTTCGTAATTCGCTCATTTAATCCTCGGATTTTAAAGAAGGTTGTACTGTTTTAATTTTTTGCGCAACGTGCCGCGGTTCAAGCCTAAAAGTGCAGCTGTTTTACTCTGATTTTGTCGTGTATATTTCATAGCCGCTTCAAGTAAAGGTGGCTCTACCTCTGCCATCACTATGTCATACAGCTCCTTAGTGTCTTGACCATCAAGATCATTGAAGTAGCGCTCCATGGCATCAGAAACGTAGCCTTTCAATGACTTATGTTCAGTAATGGCAGGTAATTCATCGATCAAATCATCTGCGATAGTTGGATTATCATTTTCTGAGATCATGCCGCTCGCTCCTCAAGCGAATAATGGTCAAAAAACTCTCGTAGCTGCTGTTGCTGCTGCTCGCAAGTTTCAAGTTGATTGAAAATTTTGGTAAACGCTTTGCCATTGATCAGCCAGCGGCTATACCAACCAATATGTTTTCTAGAGATACGTACACCACCTACTTCGCCATAAAATTCATGCAGGTCTGTTAGGTGTCTGGTCATAACGGCACCTACCTCTGCAATGCTCGGCTTGGGGAGAAGTTCAGCATGTTCAAGATAATGATTAATCTGATTAAAAATCCATGGATTCCCTTGTGCTCCGCGACCAATCATAACTGCGCTGGCGCCAGTTTTTTTAAGGACAGCTTCTGCCTGGTGCGCAGTCGTGATGTCGCCATTAGCAAATACCGGAATAGAGATAGCATCAACCACCTTAGCAATGCTGTCATATTCTACTTCGCCTACAAACCGACAGGCCTTGGTACGTCCATGTATTGCCAACGCCTGAATGCCAGCCTGTTCAGCAATGGTTGCAATTTCTGTGGCATTGCGATTTTGACGATCCCAGCCGGTACGTATTTTTAGGGTCACCGGAACATCCACTGCATTGACTACGGCAGTTAAAATGCGTTCAACCAGTTGAGGGTCTTTTAGCAGTGCCGAGCCAGCAGCGCGCTTGCAGACTTTTTTAGCGGGGCAGCCCATGTTGATATCAATAATTTCAGCTCCCTGCGCCACATTAAATTGCGCAGCCTCAGCCATCATCTGTGGGTCATAGCCCGCAATTTGAACGGATTTTGGTGAAGGTTCGTCACCGAATTGAATACGCAGACGAGATTTGCGCGTTGACCAGGTGTTAGGATCAGAGGCTACCATTTCGGAAACAACCAGCCCGGCGCCCATCTCTCGACAAAGCTGACGAAAAGGCAAGTCTGTAACGCCAGCCATAGGGGCGAGAACGGTTTTGCCAATTATTTGATAGGGGCCAATAGTAAACAAAGAAATTTTGCGCTCTGATTTTTTTCAATTGCAATAATACCCTTATAAAGATTGATTAAAAAGTGATCAATCAAAAAAAAGCTGGAAATTAACAGTTTTTATAAAAAATAGATGGCTGTGACTATTTCAACGCTGATAGTTGGACCCAATCACCCTTAGTATTAGCAGGTTCAAATTTAAACGTATGAGTATAGGCGTCAGAAACCTGAGCAATTTGATGACTGAGTATGCCGGATAGGCAAAGATGGCCATTATTACAGGTTAAATTGCTAATTTGTTGCGCTAAATCAATCAGCGGCTTAGCCAAAATATTAGCCACCATAATATCTGCTTTGGCCTCTGTGGGTATTTGTTCTGGCAAAAGTGTGATCAAGCGTTTATCGGCTATGCCATTGCGCTGAGCATTGTCGCGACTGGCCAATAATGCCTGGGGGTCATTATCTATGGCCCAGACTTTTTCAGCGCCTAATAACAATGCAGCTATACCCAATATTCCTGAGCCACAGCCATAGTCGATCACTGTTTTGCCTTTGAGAGATTGTTTTTCCAGCCAGTTGAGGCAAAGCATGGTGGTGGGGTGACTTCCGGTGCCAAAAGCCAGTCCTGGATCAAGACGCAAATTAACCGCATTAGGCTTAGGTGCTTCAAGCCAGCTAGGGCATATCCAAAGTCGACCCTCACTGCAGGGGATAGGTTTAAAGTATTTTTTCCATTCTTGCGACCAATCTTTATCTTCCACCAACTGCCATTCGGCTTTAATTGGGAAAGCTAGCGTAGCATTGATCTGTTCTAAAATTGCAGCTGTGTTGGCTGAGGCAGAAAAAAGGGCGGTGAGAATACAACTGTCCCAAAGTGGGGTTTCGCCGATGCCGGGTTCTAGGATGGGTTGATCTGCGGCATCTTGCAATGTCACAGAAACTGCCCCTGCATTCAGAACAGAATCCTCTATCTGTTCAGTTTGCTGGGGCGTTGTTTCTATTCTTAGTTGAATCCACTGGCTAGAATCCAAAGTAAGCACTCACTTATTATTGTTGCTCTATGGAAAGGCTAGTTAAAGTCCCAGCTTTTTCTCTAGATAATGAATATTCACGCCACCTTTTTTGAATTCTTCATCGCGAACCAAGTCTGCATGAAGATCAATGTTGGTTTTAATGCCATCAATGACCATTTCATCCAGTGCGTTGCGCATGCGTGAAAGTGCGGAATTTCTATCACGACCATAGGTAATAACTTTACCAATCATTGAATCATAGTTAGGTGGTACGCTGTAGCCATTGTATATGTGTGAATCTACTCGTACACCATTTCCGCCGGGAGCATGGTATGTATTAATTTTACCCGGTTGTGGCAAGAAAGTTTCTGGGTCCTCAGCGTTAATTCGACATTCGAATGAGTGACCACGGAAAACGATATCTTCCTGTTTGGTGCTCAGCGGCTTGCCGCTAGCAATGGTTAACTGCTCTTTGATAATGTCGATGCCTGTAATCATTTCAGATACTGGGTGCTCTACCTGAACTCGAGTATTCATTTCAATAAAGTAGTAACGTCCATCTTCATAAAGGAATTCAAAGGTGCCCGCGCCACGGTAGTTCATTTGAACACAGGCCTCAACACAGCTTGCAAAAACTGCCTGTCTAGCTTCGTCTGGGATACCTGGTGCCGGCGCTTCTTCAATAACTTTTTGATGACGGCGCTGCAGTGAACAGTCGCGATCACCAAGATGGATAGCATTGCCTTGTCCATCGGAAAGAACCTGAACCTCAACATGACGTGGATTTTGCAGGAATTTTTCCATATACACAGTGCCATCACCAAAGGCAGCTGCAGCTTCTGTTTTTGTGATTGCCACAGAGTTAATCAAACTTTCTTCATCCTCGACGACGCGCATGCCGCGGCCACCACCACCAGCCGCCGCTTTAACAATCACCGGATAACCAATTCGTTGTGCTGTAGCGCGCAACTCACCTGGGTCTTCCGATAATGGGCCGTCAGAACCCGGGACTGTGGGAACGTTCGCTTTTTTCATTGCTTGAATCGCAGCAACTTTATCGCCCATAGTGCGAATAGTGTCCGCTTTGGGGCCAATAAAGGTAAAGCCACTGTTTTCAACCTGTTCGGCAAAATCAGCATTTTCGGCCAAAAAGCCATAACCTGGATGAACCGCTTGTGCGCCGGTGACTTCCATGGCACTAATAATAGCCGGAACATTAAGGTAGCTTTGTGGGGATGGATTGGGTCCAATACAGACAGCCTGATCAGCCAGTTTGACATGTTTTAGATCGGCGTCGATTTTGGAGTGAACAGCCACAGTTTGAATACCAAGCTCCTTACAGGCGCGAAGTATTCTCAGGGCAATTTCGCCACGGTTGGCGATAAGCACTTTATCCAGCATATTGCGTTTCCTAGCAGCGATTAAACAATAGTAACTATAGGTTGATCGAACTCAACAGCTTCTCCATCTTCCACCAAAATGGCGCCAATGGTTCCTGATTTGTCCGCTTCAATTTGGTTCATCATTTTCATGGCTTCGATAATGCAGATGACATCGCCAACGGCAACTGTCTGACCTACCGAAACAAATGCGGGTGAGCCCGGAGCGGGTGAGGCATAAAAGGTTCCAACCATGGGTGACTTAACAGCATGGCCGGCAAGTTCATCCTCGGCTGGTGTAGCAGCTTCTGGCGTTACAGGCGCTGATGGTGCTGCAGCTGGTGCAGCTGCCACTGGTGCAGGTGCTGGAGCAGCAGCATAGGTTACTGCTGTTCCGCCGCGACTAATTCGAACAGATTCGTCGCCCTCGTTTATTTCCAGCTCATTAATGTTTGATTGTTCTAATAATTCGATTAATTTTTTTACTTTACGAATATCCATCCTGCGCTCTCAATAGTTAGGAGTTAAATTTAAAACTTAGTAAGTACTGCCTGTAAAGCAAGGTGGTAACTGTCTGCACCAAAGCCACAAACAACACCATCAGCTATATCTGAAAAATAAGAGTGGCGCCTAAATTCCTCTCTGGCATGAACGTTTGAGAGGTGAACTTCTACAAAGGGTATAGCCACACCTAGCAGGGCATCACGAAGTGCAACACTAGTATGCGTAAATGCGCCTGGGTTAAAAATTATATGATCAACTGCTTCGTGTTTAGCATCGTGTATGCGCTGAATAAGGTCATGTTCAGCATTGCTTTGAAAGCAAAGCAAGCTATGCCCTGTTTGTTCGGCCGTATCGGTAAGCTGTTGGTTGATTTGCTCAAGGGTGTCAGTGCCGTATTTCTCAGGCTCGCGGGTACCCAGCAAGTTGAGATTAGGGCCGTTTAGAATAAGTATTTTTGACATTAAGTCCCCAAGCGAAATGTTATTTCGTAATAGTCTGCACTAAAAATGGCAAGCTGTCTATATTTTAAAGGAATAATTAGAACTTAAGCGAAGATAGAAGAAATTTAGGGTATTTTCTCGCATTTTGAAGATACTTTTTAAATACTAACAGCGATTATAGGTCGTTTTTTACGCATTTAAGTGCAAAAAACCGCCTTTTAGGGCCAATATCGTGTAATTTGAATGAAAATCTTCGAAAATGCTGTAATTTGTTGCTAAGTTCGCATATTTTTAAAGCTATAAGATTAAAGTTTTTTAATAGTTTAAAAGAAGTTAGGCAAATATAAGATATTTTTATGCCTATTTTCCTGATTTTTTAGCTATTTGGGTATTTTTTGGGAATAAATTTATATAGCAAAGTGATTAGAGATATTACAAAGTTCGTGAACTTTCACTAATATGTGGCTATTTTCGATAAAAAGTCGACAAGTCTCTAAATTTGGTTGATTCTTTTAACGAGTAGACTTTCAGTCAGTATTTGAGGCAGTACTTCGGCTTCCTTTGACCCGCTGGGGAAAAGCAAATACAGAGGAACGCCATTTCGATTATATTGATTTAGCAACTGGGTAATCTGCGGATCCTTAAAGGTCCAGTCTCCTTTTAAATAGATGACATTATTTGATTTAAGGCTTGCGTAAAATTTATCACCCATGGCAACCCGCTCGTTAACTAGGCAGGTAATACACCAATCGGCTGATAGATTTACAAACACTGCAGTACCGCTATTGCGTAAATTCTCTAATCGTTTGGCAGAGTATGCTTGCCAAGGTTCAACTTCCTCACTGTGATTTAGTTTTTGTGTGGTGATACCAATGGCGGCCAATAATGCCAATCCAGCAAGGGTTTTACTGAGTCGTGATGCGCCCGATGAATGAACGTTTACAGCTAGTTTCCATAACCAAATTGCCAGCACCATAAAAACCAGTCCAGTGACAACAGCAATCACAACATCAACATTAGTTTGTCTGCCTGCAACCCATAATAGCCATAGTGCGGTCAAATACATGGGGAATGCCAAAAATTGTTTAAGGTTATCCATCCATTGCCCAGGTTTAGGCAACTTTTCGGCTAGAGTAGGAATCAGAGTAAGAGCCACAAAAGGTAGCGCCATACCCAGCCCCAAGCAAGCAAAAATTAACAGCGCGACCGTGCTGGATTGTGAAATAGCGTAGCCCAACGCGGGTCCCATAAAGGGTGCTGTGCAGGGGCTAGCTACCGTTGTAGCCAGTACCCCCGTCATAAAGGACGAAGTAAGGCTATTGTTAGTTTTTACATTTTGTCCGAAAGACATAAGTCCAGTGAAAATTTGCATATAGCCCGACAGGCTGAGACCTAAAAAGGTAAATAAATAGACTAAAAAGATAACAAATTCGGGCTTCTGTAATTGAAACCCCCAGCCGATGGCTTCACCGCCGGCCCGAAGAGAAAGCATAATAGCGGCAATAGCAACAAAGCTTAGTACCACACCTAATGTGTAGATGAATCCATGAAGCCTTCTGTCTGTTAATGTTTGATGCTGTTGGGTGAAGCTAAGCACTTTAATTGACAAAATAGGAAATACACAGGGCATCAAATTAAGAATTATGCCACCGGCAAGAGCAAAGATTAAAATTAGGCCAAGTGAAAATCCCGTTTGAGAGGCTTGCTTAGGAGTGGATGATGCACTAGCGGGCTCGCTTAGGGTCAAAGTGCCGCTAGTGAGATCAACGGTTAATAATTCCTTGCGCGGAGGATAACAGAGGCCAGCATCAGCACAGCCCTGTGACTCAATCTCAATAGAAAAGACAGATTGTTGACTATCAAATGGAACTTCGACTGTCGTTGTATCGTAGTAAACGACCACGTCTGCTTCAAAATATTCGTCCCACTTTGTCAGGCCCTCATCAAATAGCGGAAGACCTAGGATAAGTTCCTCTGATGCAGCATTAAACTTAAAGCTTTTTTGGTAAAGGTAGTAATCATCGGCAATATTCCAATTAAGAATAAGCCGATCATCGCTTAATTCCGTCTGAAGTTGAAAGGCCTGCTGAACGGGCAAAAACGCTGGGCCACTGCTAGTAAGCTCACTATTTTTTGAGGCGGTGCTGATACTTGTAGGTGATATTATCGTAGAAATAGAATCTGCATGGCTTGGGACTACGATAAGCGAAGTAGTTAAGATAAGCAGTTTAAGCATTAATTTCATCAATAGCGCCTTTCTAAAATTTCATACTGTATACGTAACTTTAACATTTTTGCACCACATGCGTGATAAACTAAACTAAAAGTAAATAAGATCTAAAGAGGAATACCATGAAAAAAAGTGCTCTAACCATTATTGCTGCCTTTTTTGGGGGAATGATGCAGTTTGCTGTAGCGGGACATCATAAGTTAGAAAGCCTTTCAGTCGATATGGCTTACATTCGCGCTCCAATCCCTGGGAGCTCAATGACAGCCGCTTTTTTAACGATTTTTAATGGGAGTAAAGAAAACTGTACCCTGATCAGTGCAAGCTCAGCATTTGCTGAAAAAATTGAATTTCATACGCATCAGCATAGTAATGGTATGATGAAAATGAGACCCGTGGACTCTGTGGAAGTGACTGCAAACAGTCAATTAGCATTCAAACCTGGCGGCCTACATTTAATGTTATTTGGTGTAAAGCCAGACGCAGCAGAGTCAGCAGAGATTACCCTTGTGTCTAGTCATTGTGGCGAGCTGACGTTCGACGCACCCATTAGATCAATGAAATCCTCGCCAGCGAAGGTAATGCATCATTAATGGCAACAATAGCTAAAATTTTAAGCAGTCTAGGATTGCCCATAAAACGTTGTTTATCTATTGTTAGTGAGCGCTCACTTTCAATAAAGTTATCTATTTATGGTGCTGTAATTACTTTTTTAGGGTTAATTTTACTTGGATGGTATTGGAGTCAAGAGCCAAAGATTTTTGATGTTAACGCACAGGCTTCTTCAACCCCAGTAAAGGGTGTTGCGACAACGAAAACCCTTATTAGGGTGATAGATGTCCTTCTTAACAAGCCGGGAGGCTTTTTGGCTAATGACTTTATTCCGCCCGGCGTATGGCTAGATAATATCCCAAATTGGGAATTTGGTGTTTTGGTCCAGGTACGTGATCATAGCAAGGCTCTGCGAGAGGCATTTAGTCGCTCACAATCGCAGTCCACAGAGGATTCTGACCTGGCATTGGCTGAGCCAAGATTTAATGTAGATCATAAAAGCTGGGCGGTGCCTTGGCCCGAAAGCGAATATTCTGATGGTATTGTGTTTCTAACGGCTTACCAAACAAGGTTAATGGATGAAGATAACTACAATGCTCAGTTTTTTGCTCGCGCTGATAATTTGCGCTATTGGCTGGGTACGGTTGAAACACGTTTGGGTAGTTTGTCTCAACGCCTATCTGCCAGTGTGGGGCAAAAACGCATCAATACGGATCTTGCCAATACAGTTGCAGCATCAAGATCCACGGCTGCGCCCGCAGAATTAAGGGTAAAAACCAGTTGGTATAAAATTGATGATGTATTTTATGAAGCAAGAGGGACTGCATGGGCCTTACTGCATTTTTTGCAAGCTGCCAAAATAGACTTTGCTGATGTATTAGCGAAAAAAAATGCAGTGACAAGTGTGCAGCAAATTATTCGAGAACTTGAAATGACCCAACAGCCTGTGCGTAGTCCTATTATTGCCAATGGCGAGGGATTTGGACTGATTGCCAATCATTCGCTAGTGATGGCTTCTTATATCAGTCGTGCCAATGCGGCAATTATCGATCTTAGGGAATTATTATCTCGCGGTTAGGCGCGGTGACTCACAATCCCGTCTTGAGTCGCTAAAAATAGAATATCAGCCGGCTTTAACGCAAATAAGCCATTGGTGACCACACCGGTAATATGGTTTATTTTTTCTTCAAGGTCACAGGCTGAGGTCATGGGGTATAGATGGTGAACATCGAGGATAATATTGCCATTATCTGTGATTACCCCCTCTCTCCAGACAGGATCACCCCCCAATTTAACTAATTCTCTGGCTACATGACTGCGTGCCATGGGGATCACTTCAACTGGCAATGGGAAAGTGCCCAGAGCATCCACCCACTTGCTTTCATCGGCA
Source organism: Porticoccaceae bacterium (assembly GCA_038139495.1). GTDB lineage: Bacteria > Pseudomonadota > Gammaproteobacteria > Pseudomonadales > Porticoccaceae > HTCC2207. The sequence continues at coordinate 21,839 of JAYOSY010000005.1, read as the reverse complement.
ATACAAACAAATTCTTTGGCAACCGCAGTGACGATTTTTTCTCGAGTAAGTGCTGCACCGCCGCCTTTAATAAGCTCTAACGTTGGGTTAGTTTCATCGGCGCCATCAATATAAATACTGACCTCATCGACCTGATTGAGATCAAATACTTCAATGCCATGAGAACGAAGGCGTTCAGCCGAGCCTTCAGAGCTTGCGACAGTGCCTGCGAATAGATGTTTATGTTCGGCAATTTGATCGATAAAGCAGTTGGCAGTTGAGCCCGTACCAATACCAACGATGCTATCCGGTTGTATTTTTGTTAGGCAGTATTCCACTGCAGCTTGCGCAACGGCTTGCTTAAGTTGATTTTGATCCACGGATAACCTCAATAAGCTGATATTTTTGTTGTTTTTATATTAACATGACGACTTAGCTAAATCATAACGGAAACAGCATGCCGCAAAATTATGTACAAAAAATTCAAGATGCCAATATTTACGATCTGGCAATTGAAACACCGATTGATAATGCACCTCTTTTATCTCAGCGCTTGGGCAACCGAGTGTTGTTAAAAAGAGAAGACTTGCAACCGGTTTTTTCTTTTAAGTTACGCGGCGCCTACAACAAATTACTCAATCTATCTGAGCAACAGCTCGCCACGGGCGTTGTGGCGGCCTCGGCCGGAAACCATGCTCAGGGTCTGGCTTTGGCAGCAAATAAAATGGGTATAGCGGCAACCATTGTTATGCCTCGCACCACGCCGAGAATTAAGGTTGATGCGGTGCGCTCTCGTGGCGCTGAGGTGGTACTTATTGGTGATAGTTATGATGAAGCGGCCGCACATGCCACCGAATTAGTTAAACAGCAGGGCCTTACTTACATTCACCCATTTGATGATCCCGATGTGATTGCCGGTCAGGGAACCATTGGAAAAGAGATTTTAAACCAACATCCTGACCATCTGGATGCGGTATTTATTGCCGTTGGCGGGGGAGGGCTCTGTGCTGGTGTGGCTGCCTATATTAAGCAGTTGCGGCCAGAGATCAAAATTATTGCCGTTGAATCTGATGATGCAGCCTGTTTGGATGCAGCGCTAAAGGCGGGTGAGCGAGTCATTTTGGATCAGGTGGGTATTTTTGCAGACGGTACAGCAGTTGCACAGATTGGTAAGGAAACATTTAGCCTATTAAAAGACTTAGTCGATGAGGTGATTACTGTCAGTACGGATGAAATTTGTGCGGCAATTAAAGATGTTTATAACGATACTCGTGCCATCTGTGAACCGTCCGGGGCTTTGGGTACAGCAGGCTTAAAAAAATATGTAGAAACACATGGTGTTAAAGACCAGACTCTTCTATCAGTTCAATGTGGTGCCAATATTGATTTTGATCGTTTGCGCTATATTTCCGAGCGCACGCAAATAGGTGAAAAGCGCGAAGCCGTGCTTGCGGTGACCATTGATGAAAAACCGGGGAGTTTCCAAACCTTTTGCGGCGTATTGGGCAGACATGGTATCTCTGAATTTAATTACAGATACAGTGATGAAACTCAGGCGCATATTTTTGTGGGTGTTCAGGTAACAGGAGATGATGATCGTTACGCGCTGGTGGCTGACTTGCAGAAAAAAGGCTATGAGTTATCGGATTTAACCGATAATGAAATGGCTAAACTCCATATCCGCCATATGGTGGGCGGCCGTGCAGCGCAGATTGAAGAAGAGCAGGTATTTCGCTTTGAATTTCCTGAGCGACCGGGCGCATTGCTTAATTTCTTAGCTCAACTCGGTGGTCGCTTTAATATCTCAATGTTTCATTATCGCAATCATGGCTCTGCATTTGGCAGAGTGCTTGTGGGTCTTCAGGTGGCCAAGCATGACCGTTCAGAGCTTAAGGAATTTTTAGATAAGTTGGGTTACCGCTATGCTGATGAAACCGATAATCCAGCCTACCAGTTTTTCTTGGGCTAGAGACCTGCATTAGTCCAAGCCTTAAACAGAAAAATATTTTTTTTCTGTGACAATGCCTGACACGGGGATATCCCAAGGTTGAGGCTTTATAGTGTTAAGTTCCTGAAAACTGTAGGCAAGACCAATCAGTTTTGGTGAGGGGCTTTGTTTTTTAGCCGTAAATTGAAATGTTCGATCATAAAATCCACCTCCCATGCCAAGTCGATTTCCCTGATAATCAAAGCCAACTAATGGCATTAAAATAAGATTTAGGCTCCAAGATGGGGATAGTTTTGAATTTTTAAGACAGGGCTCAAGAATGCCAAAGCGATTAGTTGTTAGCTTAGTACCTGGTAGGTAGCGAACAAAGTGCAACCGATTTTGCTTGAAAGGATGGACTACGGGTAAATAACAGCGTTTACCTGCCCCGCTGCAAATATCATAAATAAGTGAAGGGTTAACTTCGCCCTCGTTCGCTAAATAAATGCCAACACGTTTGGCGCGAAGAAAAAAAGGCTGTGAGCAGAGATTGGCGGCAATTTGATCGGCCATTATCAGTTGCTGATGGGTAGATAGTTCACGTCTTTTATTGCGTAATTGTTTTCGGGTTCTAGCCGTATCCATAGTATTTATTCTTATGGGAAAAGTAGCCCAGAGTGCCGCTGTCAACGTGGCCTTGAACCGAAAAGTTCAAGGGGGCGACCCTCGCAACAAATCAGGCGGTCCGACCAGCGGCATAGCACAACATTGCTGACAAAGAGTTGCCAAAAGGATAGTATCGGCTCAGGGACTTCTTGACTGGCAAACACTCCAGGAATATGACTATTATACCAAAGCTTGGGCGACTAGCATTATTTTTTGATTACAATTTAGGGCTTACTGGTCAGTGATCTTAGCTGGTGATCTCAAAAAGCGCTGAATCGATTTTTGAATTCATAGTTTGCAGTATATCTGAAGCTAATGAATTCTCTTTTGCAGAATTTTTGGTAAGAATTAAATCATGAGCTAGATTTAGTGCCGCCATAACGGCAATTCGTTCTAGGCCAATAATTTGTGAGCCATTTCGAATTTCTTCCATTTTTTCATTGAGCAACTCAGCTGAGCGTTCCAGTGCGTCACGCTCTTCCGGTTTGCAGTTAACCTGATATTCTTTGCCTAAGATATGAATTTTGAGAGAAACAGTCGACATAATAGGTTACTCCGCACTCAGCGTTCGCAGTCGATCAATCATATTTTTGATTTTTTTGCGTGCCATTTCATTTTGCTCCAACAACGCGCCTCGTTCGCCCACCAGCCCAGCCTCACGTTCTCGTAAGGAAGCATTTTCTCGCTTCAACTGTTGGCATGTGGCAATAAGTTGGTCGAGCTTTTGTTCAAATTCTTGCGTATCAGTCATTAGAGCAAACTTAATTTTATAGCAGTTCTGGTAGAATAGCTTACTATAGGGATTGCGACCAGCATGGTCAATTCTAGAGAACTAATCTAGAAATAGAAATTATTCATAATGGCCATTGGTGCCATTATTTTTTATGAGGTGATAGGGTGACATTTGAACAACTTGAAGATCTTTTTTATCAACTAAAAATTCAGGCAAGCGTACCTGGGTTTCACGGTTTTCTTTGCGGAAGATTAAGTTGCGGGGCAGTTGGCATGGAAGATTTAATTCATTGCTCCAGCCAATGGTTGGGTCTTGAAGATGAGGCGGCTAAAGGGGCTTTCAATGCATTTGAAACCTTTTACCAAGAGACTCTCAGCGATCTACAGGATATAAGCTTTTTATTTAAGCCGCTATTGCCCGATGATGAGTTGCCGCTAGGTGAGCGACTAATTGCAGTCAGTGACTGGTGCAAAAATTATCTCTCGGGAATAGGTGAGGGTATGGGTGCAGAGTTTGAAGTGTCTGAAGAGGGAAAAGAAGCGTTACAAGATATTTCTGCTATTGGTCAGGTTTCTACCGATTTTGAAGAGGGCACAGATAAAGAAGAGGAAGAAAGAGATTATCTCGAGCTAGTTGAATATATTCGTATCGCTGTTCAGGTCATATTTACCGATTTAGACCCGTCCGCAAAGGCCGAGCCAGAACCTACACTGCACTAAGGCTCAGCAAATTCAATTAATTATGATTTCTAAAAAGGAATATGCAGCTAGACGCAAAGATTTGATGTCGATGATGGCAGCAAATAGTATTGCTGTTATTGCTGCTGCTCCAGAAAGGGTGCGCTCCAAAGATACCCTTTACCCCTACAAACAAAGTACTAACTTTAGTTACTTAAGTGGTTTTTCTGAACCCTATGGGGTGATGCTCTTAATTCCTAATCGAAAACAGGGAGAGTGTGTGCTTTTTTGCCGTGATAAAGACCCTTTGCGTGAAACTTGGGATGGTCTTCGTTTGGGCCCTGTGAAAGCTAAAGAGGTATTAGCCATTGATGATGCATTTCCGATTGATGATATTGATGATATTTTGCCCGGTTTGCTAGAGGGCAAAAGGCATATTTATTATTCCGTAGGAAAGGATAAGGCGTTTGATAAGCAGCTTATACAATGGATTGATGAAGTCACTATAGATAGAGAGCCCGATGGGACGACCAGCGGAGAGTTGGTGGATTTAGACCATCTGCTGTCCGAGTTAAGGTTAATCAAATCAGCGACTGAAATTAAACTGATGCGAAAGGCGGCAGAAATTTCAGCAGAGGCACATTGTCGTGCTATGCGTTTTTGTCAGCCAGGGGGATATGAGTATCAGTTGCAAGCAGAGATAGAGCATCAATTTATGATGTCTGGCGCAACCGGTCCCGCTTACACCAGTATTGTAGGCAGCGGAGAAAATGCCTGTATTCTGCACTATATAGAAAACCAATCCGCTTTAAAAGCGGGCGATTTGGTGCTGATTGATGCGGGCTGTGAATATCAAAATTATGCAGCGGATATCACTCGAACCTTTCCCGTTAATGGAAAATTTAGTAAAGCTCAGGCCGCCATCTACGATATTGTATTAGCGGCACAGGAGGCGGCAATCAACACTATTGCGCCGGGCGTAACCTATGATCAAGCTAACAAGGCCGCTATTGAAGTAATTACTCGGGGCTTGGTGGACTTGGGTATTTTGAACGGTGATATTGATAAGCTTATAGCCGAGGGTGCCTATCGCGACTTTTATATGCATAGCGTGAGTCATTGGTTGGGCATGGATGTTCATGATGTGGGCGATTACAAAATAAATAATCAGTGGCGAGTCTATGAGCCAGGTATGTTATTAACCATTGAGCCGGGTATCTATATTGCGGCAGATAATAATAATGTCGATAAGCAATGGCGTGGTATCGGTGTGCGCATCGAGGATGATATTCTCGTGACGAAAAAAGGCTTTGAGGTTATAACGGCTGGGGTACCTAAGCAGCGCGATCAAATAGAGAGGCTTATGGCATGAGCCCATTAAAAGAACCCTATGACATTGCCATTATTGGCGGCGGCATGGTCGGCATTAGTCTGGCATTGCTTCTGGCTCAGCAAAAACGCTGGAAGGTATTGGTTCTTGAGTCTCAGTCCATTTATAAGGGAGAAATCCCTCAGTACAGCCCTAGTTTTGATGCCCGCTCGACGGCACTCTCATGGAGCAGTCGCTGTATCTTTGAAAAACTGAGTGTTTGGCAAAAAGTTCAACAGCATGCGCAGTCCATTGCGACCATTCATGTCAGTGACCGCGGACATATGGGATTAACCCGACTGCAGGCGCAAGAGGCAGGGGTAGAAGCGCTCGGCTATGTGGTCGAAAATAGTTGGCTGGGTTCAGTGTTAATGCAGCAGCTGGCACAGACAGATGTTGAGTTGATTGGCGATGCCAAAATACAGACTATTCAGCCCAAAGCTGATTCAATGCAGTTAACCGCGACCCTAAAAGACCAAAAGGTTGAGATTAATACTCGGCTGCTAGTGGTTGCCGATGGCGCTGATTCAGCCAGCGCAAAATTGTTAGGCATTCAAGCGCAGAAAAAGGATTACGGCCACAGTGCCATTATTGCTAATCTTAGCTTAGAGACCGCTCATCAGGCCGTTGCCTATGAACGATTCACTGATCAGGGGCCTATGGCATTATTGCCTCTTGCAGACTATAAAAATTCCGCGCGAAGCGCATTGGTTTGGACTCAGCCCAGTCATCAGGCTGAAGAATTGATGGCGGCTGACGATAGTAAATTCATTAACCAATTACAGACACGCTTTGGTGATCGCCTAGGTCAATTTAGTCAGGTAGGCGAGCGAATTAGTTACACCCTAACCCAAACTCTCAGTGAAGAGCAGGTGCGTAGACGCCTCGTGATTGCCGGTAATGCTGCCCATAGCCTGCATCCGGTAGCGGGCCAAGGATTTAATCTATCGTTGCGCGATATGGATTGCCTAGTTTCCCGATTGGCAGAAACACCAATAGGCTCAGATATGGGGGCGCTTGAACCATTACTCGACTATCAAGACCAGCGCACGCTGGATCAACGCAATACACTGCTATTTACTAATGGGCTCAGTAAGCTATTCGGTCTTAGTTCCCCAGCGCTTGCACTGGGCCGAAATTCGGGCTTATTAATGATGGATTTAGTACCATCGCTGCGCAATCAATTCGCGCATTTCGGAATGGGCACTCAGCAGTCAGGGGCAGATTATGTCTAGCCGCCTAAACTGCGATTTTGATATTGTGATTGTGGGTGCTGGTGCGGTGGGTTCAGCGGCGGCCTGTCTGTTAGCGCAGATAAGTCATCAGGGGCAGTCGCCATTAAAAATAGCACTGATTGAATCACAGCCTGCGCCGATATTTTCTGCCGAAAAATTCGATCCGCGTGTCGCCGCACTTACTGAAAAAACCCGATCAATTTTTCAGCAACTTGGTATTTGGGATGTGGTTAAAAGCAAGCGAGCAGCGGCCTATCAGGCGATGAATGTTTGGGATGCCGAGGGCACCGGAAGAATTACCTTTGACTGTCGTCAGGTACAGCAGCCTAACTTAGGGCACATAGTGGAAAACAGTGCATTGGTCTCATCGCTAATAGAACATATAGAGCAGCAGCCCAATATTGAATTATTTTGCCCATCAACCATTACAGACTATTCGGTTGATGATGATGCCCTAAGCATCAGTCTTGATAGTGGTCATACACTTACTACCCAGTTATTAATTGCCGCCGACGGTGCGAATTCTGCTGTCAGAGAGCATTTTCAGTTTGCCACCAAGCAATGGGATTATCAGCAAAAGGCCATAGTGACGACTATTTACACCGAACAGTCAAACCAGCAAACCGCATGGCAGCGCTTTATGCCTACCGGCCCATTGGCACTTTTACCACTGGATGATATTGACGGCGCCCACTGCTGTTCCATTGTTTGGTCTCAGGACACTGAAGAAGCTGAGCGCTTGATGGCGTTGGATGATGAAGAGTTTTGCCAAGCCCTCTCTCAGGCTAGCGAGCACTGTTTGGGTAAGATTTTAAAAACAGAAAAACGTTATCTTATACCACTGCGTCAATCTCATTCTGTCGATTATGTGATGCCACGAGTAGCACTTCTGGGCGATGCCGCCCATAGTATTCACCCCCTAGCTGGGCAGGGTGCTAACCTAGGTTTTTCAGATGCGCAGGTTTTGGCGGAAGAGATCGCCAGCGCCTATGGAAGGCAACTGGATTTGGGTGATCTATCGGTTTTAAAGCGCTATCAGCGTCGCCGCAAGCCTGAAAATCTCGCCGCAATGGCGGCAATGGAAGGTTTTAAACGCTTATTTGGCGCGCAAAATTCTACTCTAAGATTAATTCGCAACTATGGATTATCTGCAATCAATGGCTTGGGTGTTATTAAAAACAAGCTTATAAAGCAGGCTATGGGATTATAACTCTCTGAATTTTACTATTTCCCTAGTATACGCGACCTGTTTCAATATCACTTAATGCCTGCGAACTAGTTCCTTCGGGCTGCATACAAATTATTAACAATGTTGATGAGCTGGGCGGCAATGCAACTAAGCTTGGGATAAGGCTAAATTAGTAAAAGAAATTAGTGCTTCAGGCCAATGAGCTTAAAAGCACCATTATTGGCCATAACATCAATCTGCGAGAAGTAAGGCTTGGCCTTGTGCTCTAAAGGTATGAAGGTATTAACCACAAACAGTGCCCGCCCAGATCGGTTGAGCAAACGTTTGGTTTGACTCAGAAATTTAATGGCCAGTTGATCATCTACCGCAAAGCCACTGTGAAAGGGTGGGTTGGATAAAATAGTATCAAAGGTCTCTGTGATCTTGTCGCCGGAATCTGTAGCTAGTACATCCCATTCAATATGACTTAGGGGTCTTAAATTTTCCTTAGCGGCTAATAGGGCAGCGGCATTGTTATCGGTTGCCATAATGCGATTAAAACCAAATTCACTGGCGCTTAAGGCGATATAGCCATAACCACAGCCTAGGTCGAGTAATGTCTGGGGTGCACTTTTGTAGTCGTTTAAAAACGCTGGCAAGTGGTCCATTAAAAAAGCACTGCCGCGATCAATTTTATCCCAGCCGAAAATTCCGGGTTTTGATATCAGACTAAAGTTATCCGCTAACTTAATCGGCCTAAGTGCTGCATAATTTTTATCATTGAGTGGTGCCGTCTCATTGCTGTGTAATTCAATAGAGGCAATATAGGCTCTGCCATGCTTTTCTGAATTAACTGAGTTTCCAAACAGTTTTCCCGCCTGTTTAACATAGCTTTTAACGCCATCATTTTTTTCGCCACTCAGCACCAGCTTGCCATTGGGCTTAAGTAATTTGAGTGACTGATTAATAATATGGTGCGAGCTCGCGCGCTCTTTTGAAACCCTAAACAGTACACCATCAAAACTATTATTGGAGTAGGCGGAGAAATCAAAATCGTTAAATTGGCAATCAATGCCAGCTGCCTCTGCACCGCGAGCGATCTCAAGGCGGTTGCTTATGGCAGTGGATGTTCGTTTGCCATGACTGCCTGCGGTGAGCCAGTCACTGGTCTGCCAATTTTCATCGGCAACAATTAACCAGTGCCCAGTGCATTGCATAAAATGCTGCAGCAAAAGAGAAACAGATTTGTCAGACACTCTGCTCATTGAATAGATGCAATCTCTTCTTCGGTCAGGGGCCTGTAGTCCCCAGGTTCTAGGTTTGGATCCAGCTCAATGCCGCCAATCTGTAGGCGATGAAGACTGACAACATGGTTGCCCAACGATGTCATCATGCGTTTTACTTGGTGATATTTGCCCTCGCTAATACAGAGGCGAATATGGTGATCATCAATCACTTCCATACTAGCAGGTAGGCAGCGACGCTTTTCCCCCTCTAAAGCAATGCCGGTTTCGAGTTTTCTTTGATAGTCCTTGTGCACTGGATTTTCTAGTTCAACCAAATAGACTTTTTTGCAGTCGGTTCGCGGTGAAGTCACAATATGATTCCATTGCCCATCATCAGTGATCAATAATAAACCGGTTGTGTCTCTATCCAGTCGCCCCGCAATTTGTAGCTGATCATTGCGATGCTCATAAATAAGATCCAAGGCGGTTGGGTTGGTATGGTCTTTGGTGGCGGAAACCACCCCCGCTGGTTTATTCATCATAAAGTAGCGGGTGGTCATCAACTGAATGGTTGAGCCCTCAATAGCGATGTCTTGTTCATCGGTGACTTTCTGCGAGCCGCTTGTTGCAAGCTCATCATCAATGCTCACTAACCCTGATTTAATTAATTTTTTTACATCAGTTCGGGAAAGGTCAGTCGCATTGCTTATGTACTTATCGAGGCGCAACTTATTATCCCTTTAAGCATTGAGCGGCTTGTTTTGCGAAGTAGGTCAAAATACCATCTGCGCCCGCACGTTTAAATGCGAGTAAAGACTCCATAACCACCTGGTCGCTATTCAGCCAGCCTTTTTCAACTGCAGCACAGATCATGGCGTATTCGCCACTTACCTGATAGGCAAAAGTAGGGGCTTTTAGCTCATCTTTTACTCGACGCACAACATCTAAGTAGGGCATGCCCGGTTTAACCATAATCATATCTGCACCCTCATCGAGATCGAGGGCGCATTCGTGAATCGCCTCATCGCTGTTGGCAGGATCCATTTGATAAGTTTGTTTGTTCCCGCCAGCCAGATTTGAGGCTGAGCCTACGGCATCGCGAAATGGGCCATAAAAACTCGAGGCATATTTTGCCGAATAGGCCATAATTTGGGTGTTAATAAAGCCCTCGTCTTCAAGTGCTTCGCGAATAGCGCCAATTCTGCCGTCCATCATATCGGATGGGGCGACAATATCTGCACCTGCTTGAGCATGGGATATGGCTTGTTTAACCATGACCTCTACACTGACATCATTTAAAACATAGCCACTGTCTTCATCAATAATGCCGTCCTGGCCATGAGTGGTAAAAGGGTCCAACGCTACATCAGTAATTACGCCCAAGTTGGGTACTTTTTCTTTGATGGCCTTAACCGCGCGCTGAGCTAAGCCATCTGGATTATAGGCTTCTTCAGCGAGAAGAGATTTTTTGCTGTCACCCACTACTGGAAATAGGGCTACTGCGGGAATTCCTAAATCGAAAACCACTTGGGCTTCTTTGGCCAATAAATCGATTGAAAGTCGATGAACGCCTGGCATTGATTCTACGGCCTGAGATTTATTGCTTCCCTCAATAACGAACATCGGCAGAATAAGATCATTCGCAGTTAATTGTGTTTCACTATTTAAACGGCGAGAGAATGCCTCGCTTCGATTGCGACGCATGCGGGTGTAAGGGAAGGGCCCTCGGCTTGTTTTTAAGCTCATAAACACTCCGTTTGTTTTGGCTATTTGGTCTAAAGTACTTTCTGAAAGCGTATCATACGCAAAAAAGGACCTGGAGGAACCTATGACGATAGCATTTTGGACAATATTAGCTGCGATTGCCATACCTTGGTTGATGGCAGCGCTTAAGAAAAGCCCATTGGCAGCCACAGGAAAATATAACAATAGAGCACCTAGAGAAATTCAGCCCAATCTTGAAGGTATGAGTCAGCGCGCCTATTGGGCAGAGCAGAATGGGTTCGAAATTCTACCCGCTTATATTGCGGCTGTTTTTGTCTCGCATTTGGCGGGCGCTGATCAGGCAACAGCTGACCTTTTAGCCGTTAGCTTTATCGTATCCAGAGTGATTTACTCGATTTGTTATTTAATGAATTGGGCGTCCCTTAGATCCATTGTTTGGGTAATTGGGCTGCTTTCCATTGTTGGTCTCTTTGTGATTTCTGGTTAACTTAAATCTTTTTAAAGGACCTTTCTGCAGCATCTAGCGTAAACTGAATATCCTCGTCTGTGTGAGCAGCGGACATAAAGCTAGCCTCATAGGAAGCCGGTGCCAAATACACACCCTCATCTAGCATATGGTGGAAAAATTTCGCAAATCGCTCAGTATCGCAGTCCATCACTTGCTGGTAGTGCGTTATTTTCTTTTCTTCACTAAAGAAAAAGCCCCACATGGTACCCACATGATTACTGGTCATGGGGATCCCCGCTTGAGTAGCTCTTTCTACTAAACCTTTGACTAGTCTGTCCGTTCGCTCTATCACAGGATCTAAAAAACCATCCGCAGACACTAGCTCTAAGGTTTTTAAACCCGCGGCCATAGCCACTGGGTTGCCCGATAATGTACCGGCCTGATAAACCGGACCTAGGGGCGCAATATGCTCCATGATTTCACGCTTGCCGCCAAAAGCGCCCACAGGCATACCGCCGCCGATCACCTTGCCTAAACAGATTAGGTCTGCATCAAGATTGTAATGTCCCACGGCGCCGGTTTGGCTAATTCTAAAACCGGTCATTACTTCATCGGCAATTAATAGAGCGCCACTATTAGTGCAGCATTCACGCAGGCATTCAAGAAAGCCCTCAACCGGAGGAACACAATTCATATTGCCGACTACAGGTTCAAAAATAACACAGGCGATTTGCTCACCTATTTCTGAAAATACCTGCTTAACCTGTTCCATATTATTGTATGACAGGGTAATCGTGTGATCGGCCAAACCATCGGGCACGCCGGGAGAACTTGGCACGCCCAAAGTCAAGGCGCCAGAGCCGGCCTTTACCAATAGAGAATCTGAGTGACCGTGGTAACAGCCTTCAAACTTTACTATTTTATCTCTTCCTGTGTAGCCTCTCGCTAGTCGAATGGCGCTCATGGTTGCCTCAGTGCCCGAGTTAACCATGCGCACCATTTCCATCCCCGGAACAATGGAGCAGATTTTATCTGCTAGCTTGATCTCTAATTCGGTGGGGGTGCCAAAAGATGTAGCCTTATCTAGCTGTACTTTTATAGCTTCTACAACTTCGGGATGACTGTGGCCCAGCAGCATAGGGCCCCATGAAAGCACGTAGTCCACATACCTTTTGTTGTCTGCATCGTACATGTAGGCGCCACTGGCACGCTCAAAAAATACGGGTGTGCCGCCAACAGCCAGAAATGCTCTGACCGGGGAATTAACGCCACCAGGGATATGTTTTTGAGCGGCTTTAAAGAGATCTTGAGAGCGCATGTTTTTCTGAGTCATGAAAATTCCTAAAGTATGTTTTTTTGTGTGCTAACTTAGGCAAGCCTTTGCAGTACGGGCTCTGAGGTATTATAGATTAAGGGCTATGATTAAAAGGGCTTAACAATAACCAGAATAACAATTGCTACCATAAAGATAACGGGCACCTCATTGAAGACCCTAAAGTAAACATGAGATTTATCACTGCCGTCAGCAGCCAGTTTTTTCATATGCGCCAAACACATATGATGGTAACCAATCAGCAAAATAACTAACAGCGCTTTAACGTGAAACCAACCTTGGCTTAAGTAAGCTTGAGGTGCCAAAGCCACCAACCATAGTCCCAAGCCAACAGTAGCTATCATTGAGGGGTTGGCAATACCGCGGTATAGTTTACGCTCCATTAGTTTAAAGCGTTCAATACTGGGTTGATCCTCGGCCATGGCATGATATACAAAAAGTCTTGGCAAATAGAAAAGCGCAGCAAACCAACAGATGACTGCCATTAAATGAAATGCTAGTACCCATTGATACATCTTTTCCTCCAACTTTCCAATATTAAATGACTAGTATCTATCGCTATAATTATCTGATTAGACCACTTTACTGCTATTTTACTGCTATTATAGTGGTCTAAGTTTAATCTGGATATTTAAAAAAGCGAGGTTGTGGTGATAAAAGTCGGAATTGTAGGGGGAACAGGCTACACAGGCGTAGAATTGTTGCGTCTACTAGCGGGCCATCCAAGCACAGAATTAGTGGCAATCACTTCAAGGTCAGAGAAGGGCAAGCCCGTGTCTGCATTATTTCCTAACCTCAGAGGGATTATTGATTTAGCGTTTACTGAACCTACTGTTGGCAATCTCAAGGGTTGCGATGTAGTGTTTTTTGCAACGCCTCATGGTGTAGCACAAAATCTGGTGCCTGAGATTCTCGCCGCAGGTATCCGTGTTGTGGACCTGTCGGCAGACTTTAGAATTAGGGATATCGATATCTGGGAAAAATGGTATGCCCAGAAACATGCGGCACCCCAGCTGGTATCTCAAGCGGTCTACGGTCTGCCTGAATTTAATCGTCATGAAATTGCCGATGCCGAGTTAGTCGCTTGCCCGGGCTGTTATCCAACCAGTGTGCAGTTGGGCTTAAAGCCCTTGCTAGAGGCTGGCGCTATTAATGTTTCCGATATTATTGCCAACGCGGCCTCAGGCGTGAGTGGCGCGGGTAAGCAGGCTAATGTAGCCACCCTATTATCTGAAGCCGGCGACAACTTTAAAGCCTATGGCGCTTCTGGCCATAGACATCAGCCAGAGATCGAGCAAGCTTTAGCCGATATGGCGGGTGAGCCTGTAGGCTTAACCTTTGTTCCGCATCTGCTACCTATTATCAGAGGTATTCATACAACTCTCTACGTTAATCTTAAGCAACCGGGCACAGATGTTCAGAGTTTATTTGAAGAGCATTACGCAAATGAACCCTTTGTTGATGTGCTTGAGCCGAATAGTTACCCTGAAACCAGAACAGTGCGTGGTTCAAACCAATGTCGAATTGCTATCCATAGGCCAGGAAGCGGTAACAAAGTTGTTATCTTGGTGGTAGAGGATAACCTTACCAAAGGGGCCTCGGGTCAAGCGTTGCAATGTATGAACATTATGTTTGGTTTGCATGAAGATGCAGGCTTAACTCTGCCGGCGCTGATGCCCTAATGCCCCAGCGCTCCCCGCTGATCATACATTATAAAGCCCGACAGATTGCATGGCTGGTCCTTGCTGTGGCTGTAATTTTGTTTGCGGTTGCTCTGGGGGGCTTTTTTTATGGCAACAAGACTTATTCTAACAATCAGAACTACATAGCTGAGCTCGAGACAGGTATCGATGAACTGTCTGAGGGTTTAGCGCAAAAACAAACTGCTCTGGCAGCTCTTCAATTAACCGCTCAAGTGGATGCTGCGGCACTTGAACATTCTCGTCAGCAAATGTTGGATATGCAAAGACAGATTTATCGTCGAGAGCAAGAACTAAAGCTCTACAGAGAAATGCTTCAGGATAATGGTAAGGCTATCGGTCTAAAGGTAAGCGATATGCTTATTGTAAAAGTAGGTGATCGGCAGTTTCAGTATGAATGGGTAGCACAACAGAAAAGTGATGAAGCAAAAGCGTTGCGGGTAAATGCCAATATTTGGGTCTTGGGGAGCCAAGAAAATAAAGCAATAGAGTTGTCATTGGACGAAATAGATGCAGAAGTTGATGATTTGCCTATACAATTAAAGATGAAGTACTTTTTAATTAATCGGGGCATTATGACATTGCCTGAGGGTTTTGTACCTAAGCAGATTAGAGTAACACTACGTTATCCTTGGACAAAAAAACCTCAATTTGATAAAAAGCTACCATGGATAGTAGAGGAGTAGGAAACTTTGTTTAAGAAAATTAATGCAGGACTTGCCACCATCTCAAATGATACGACCACGTTGATTTCTGAGGGAACAAAGTTGACGGGTGATATCGTTTTTAGCGGCACTCTTGAAATTTTGGGCACAGTGGTAGGCAACGTTCTTTCAGAGCAAAAGGATGCGAGTGTGCGTATACTAGGTGGTGGCGTAGTCAAAGGCGATATTAAATCAGCTATTATCGAAGTAAATGGTTCAGTTGAGGGCAATATCTACGCCCTAGATCACTTGGCCCTTGAGGCAAGCTGTACGGTGAATGGCAACGTACATTACACCAATATGGAAATGCGTCCTGGTGCACAGTTGATTGGTTCCTGTATTTGTCAGCAGGTAAAAACGTCCAAAGAGATTGCGTCACAGGCGGTTAGAGAAGACGATAAAATTAAAGATATTCGTAGTAACAATCAGCAAGCCCTTGATAAGCAACTGCAGTAGTCATTACCCAATCAATTTGGAGTTAGGTTTTTAGTATGTCAGTCATTGAAACATTTACCCCCTCAGTTCTTCAGGTAACCGCTGGTGCTGTTGCCAAGGTACAGAGCTTGAGAGATGAAGAATCAAATCCGGATCTTATGCTTCGGGTCTATGTAACAGGTGGGGGATGTTCTGGTTTTCAATATGGCTTTTCCTTTGAAGACAGCATGGCTGAAGACGATACGCCGGTCTTAAAAGATGGGGTTACTGTATTGATTGATTCTTTAAGTTATCAATATCTTGCTGGTTCTACTGTGGACTATGAAGAAAATTTAATGGGTTCGAAATTCGTTATCACCAATCCTAACGCAACCACAACCTGTGGTTGCGGCGCCTCTTTTACTATTTAATTTAGTCAGGCAAATAAAGTGCGCCAAGCACGGCATGCCTGGCGGCCCCAGTGACCGAGGTAAGGTTACCGGCCATAGACGTGATTCGTTGTTTCGCTAACCAAGCAAAAGCGCAGCACTCAACCCAATTAGGCGAAATACCCAATGCCTCGGTAGAAGCAACATGAGAAAGCTTTGAGGTTAGTGAATCTATCAAAGAAGCATTGAAGGCGCCTCCACCGCAAATGAATATCTCATCAATAGAATGCGGTAAGTCTTGAATTGCCATATAAATGGTTTCCACCGTAAGGGCTAAAAGAGTAGCTTGAATATCCTGAGGCGCTTCTTGTGAAAAGCTGGTTAATTGAGCATCTAACCAGTTATTGTTAAATAATTCTCTACCTGTACTCTTGGGTGCAGGCAGGGCAAAAAAATTATCAGCTTTCATCTGCTCTAATAGTGAAGGAATTAAATTTCCCTGCGCCGCCCAGCTTCCATTGTGATCATATTGAGTGCCTAGATGAATTTGGCTCCATAGATCCATTAATACATTGCCTGGGCCTGTATCAAATCCCAAGCAATGACCCTCGGCATCTAGAATAGTGATATTGCTAATGCCGCCAATATTTATAACAGCGCGATTGACACCAGCCTTTGCAAAGGCAAATTGGTGAAAGCCCGGAGCTAAGGGCGCGCCCTGACCACCCAGCGCAATATCTTTGCGTCTAAAATCAGATACCACTGCAATATTGGTATCAGTAGCCACTATATTGGCATCGCCAATTTGAAGGCTAAACGGAATATTTTGAATGTCTGGCGGTATATGGCGAATGGTTTGCCCGTGACAGCCTATGGCTTTTATATCTGCCGGTTTAAGGTGAGCTTTTGCTAGCAACTGGTTTGTTGTTTTAGCGTAAAGCTTACCAAGTCTGTGATCAGTTTCTGCTAAAAGCTGAATGCTTTCGTTTTGAGGCTCACAAAGATCTAATATGTGTGCCCTTAGATCAGCAGGCATTGGTTCACTATGGCAGCTAATTATTTTGTAGCTATGGTCATTAATTTCAACAGCAACGGCATCGACTGCATCAATGCTTGTGCCCGACATTAGGCCAATGAAAAGATTATCAGTACTCATTGAGTCCCCATAGTTTGCATGGCTAGTTTGCCTTCTTGCTGATTTTCAGCGAGTTGATCTAAAAGTACGGTCACTACCTCAAAAAATCGCTCTTTTTCTGCTTTTGGAATTGGGTTGGCCTTCGGCAAAGCCACTGTTCGTGGATTACGATGTACACCATTGACCAAAAACTCATAATGTAAATGGGGCCCTGTGGCATACCCCGTGGCTCCAACGGTACCAATTACTTGACGCTGTTTGACTGTTTGGCCTGTGCGAACTTTTTTACGGTGCAAATGAATATATTTAGTAGTATAGGTTTGCCCATGCTGAATAAATACATAGTTACCATTAGCCTTGGTATATCCCGCATCCACGACTCTGCCATCGCCGCTTGCATATACTGGAGTACCTGTGGGCGCGGCGTAATCAACCCCACGGTGAGCTTTAATTTTTTTGTGAATAGGGTGCTTGCGACGTAAGTTAAAGCCAGAGCTGATGCGGAAAATATCTAAGGGAGTGCGAAGAAAGGCTTTACGCATGCTTAAGCCCTCGGGCGTATAGTAGCTACTCTGTCCTTTGCTATCCGTATAGCGCACTGCATTATATGTCTTGTTGCGGTTAGTAAAGGATGCCGCCAAAATATTTCCCGTACCCAGATGCTTTCCGTCAATATATTGCTCTTCAAATAACAGTGAAAAAGAATCGCCTTCTCGTATATCAAATACAAAATCAATATCCCAGCCAAAGATATTGGCGAGCTCCATCACGGTTTTATCCGGCAGTTGAGCTTTTTTCCCAGCCAGGTACAGTGACTGATCAATTTGTCCCTTTCTAAAGCTAGTGATGATTTCGGGCTCGCGAATAATCTTTTTGGAGATAAAACGATTGTCTTGGGCAGTAAATGAATAGACTTCAAGGGGTGTCTTTTCATACTGCATCTCAACTAAATCACCATTATTACTATTAATAGCAAAACGTATGATTTCTCCAGGGAAGAGGCTTCTTAGCGACTTGCCCTGTTTAGATCTCGAGATAAGATATACCTCTTGATCGCTTAAGCCGACGCGTTGAAAAAGCGTGGATAAATTATCACCTGACGAGACGGTTTGAGTTTTCCAGATAAGATCTATGGTTGGTGAGTCAATAGAAGTATCAGTGCCAATTTGATTCCCTAGGTCAAGAGTTTCAGAAAGAGTTTTATTGGTAGAATAATTTTCAGGCCTGGGATCGCAAGCAATGGCTAGCAGAAAGGCAGCAACAGCAATAAGCATAAGATATCGCTTTGATATCAGCTTGATCATCAAGGCTCGAAGGACGCTGTATTGTTGCTGCCAACCACGCATGCTGTTTTACTCAATGATAGGGCGATCGAGGATTCTAGCTTGAATAAAGAGTAACTTTCAATCTTGTTTAAAGTGATATATTCTATTTTGAATAGTATTTTAAATAGCATCATGGAGTGTATAGTGAAATTAGACAGTACATTAAGAATCATGCTTATTTCATCTTTTCTAGTCTCCTGTGGTGGTGGGGGTGGGAGTAATACAAATTCAATAGGCGGAGTTCAGTATGTCGAGCCTAAAAATGTTCAATTGCTCAATGAAGTCGCAGCGGTTGAGATTGCAGAGCAAATAGGAACCAGAAATTTTAACGATCTTACAAGTGTTACCAGTGATCTTTTAGGTGTAGAAGTTGAGCAGTATAGATTGGGCGCAATGAATGGGACGCTTCATCCTGCCAAAGTTGTGGATTTTTTTCTAGGGAATGAAAACATTACTAATAGATTGTCTGATGTGTTGCCTGGCGTAGAAATCTCCATGCAAGATTCATGTGAAATTGGCACGGTTTCTTTAAAGGGCAATCAAAACGACCTTGATGGCGATATTTTTCTGAATATAAAGTTTGATGACTGTTTGATTACCATGGATGGGCTTCAAATGACTCTAAATGGCGCATTAGATATTGAAACATCATTCGATGAAAATTATTACTATGATGCTCCTTTTATCATGGAGCTTGAAAATATGGGGATCAATACTTACGGCAATGGAATTAGCGATGATTACGTCATGGATGGAAATTTTAGATGCGACGTAAGTGAAAACCTTGAAGATATGGATTGTTTTATAAATGCGGTATACGTTGTAGATAACAAGCGCCATCGTTATGTAAACTTTACCCAAAATATTTCATATGATTACTACGGGTATACAAGCAGTTCAAAGGGGCGATATGTCAGCCCAGATTATGGATCAATTGATATTTCTGGCTTTAAGCTTGATGGCTTTTATGATGAATTTATGGTTATTAAGTTAACTGATTTTTCTATTGAATCGATAGACGGAAGTGTGACTGGCGATAAAACTATTGATATTTATTACTCGCGTAATAACGACCCAGACTATTGCGAAACATGGCTTGATGGTGATGGCGACAACCAGACGGATAATGCTAGAGATGGCGATGGCAATGGTTATCCCGATCCAGTCAAAGTTCGCGTTAACTGGTGATTACTCATAACACGGCTGCCAGAGTAGTTTTTTGTATATTCTTTATTTTTTTTCCACTAAAAGCATATCCAGATTTATATTTTAGGCCAACACTTACAGTTGCAGATGTCGACTTTAGGGAATACACAGAAGAGGGCAAGGTTTTTAATTCAGACTTTGGAACTTTAACAGGTGGATCCTTGCTTTTCGGGATAGAAAGCCAAAAGTTAAAGGCAGAGTTTAGCTACAAAAAACTATCTGGTGATCTTAGTTATTGGTCAGAAATTGCACTTTCAAAATCTATAATATCTCAATATGAGTATGGTATTCAGACGAGCTTTATGCTTTCCCCTGATCAAGCACAGTTAAAATACTATTTGATTTCATATTTAGGCGATAAAAAAAAGCATCGTCTAATTCAATCAGCGGGTGACTATTTCGGTCTTGATGAAAGTTACAATGCAAGAAATATTGCCCTAGGTATTGAGGCTTTTTACCCTCATAATAAGAACACCATGCTTGAAGTAAGTTTTATTGCGAGAAAATCTTATAACGCCACCGCAAGTGTTAATTTTTTGTCAGAAAACTATGATGGCTTTGAATCTAGAACCCCTAATGGTTCGATAATTAATTTTTCCTTGGGTTATTCAAAAAGATTAAATAAAAAAATCAGTCTAATTATTGAGCTTGATCATGAAAAAGCACTCTCACCAAGATCAAAAAAACAATCACTTTTCAGGAATGGTAATAAGCTTAACTCCTTCGCTTCTTTCCCCAAAAGTGAAGAGTCCACTACTGGTTTTAATGTTGGCCTGACGGTTAATTATTAATTAAATGCTAACTTTGAACCAACTCACTGTAATATATACAGCAAATAGATTAGTATTTATGCTTTGGGCCATTAAGCCCGCAAAGTAAAAGTATTTCAAAATTTGTAGTTAGATTAAAGATTAATGAGCGATAAAAACCAACAGCCCTTAGAAGCATTACAAGCCCGCGATTTAATCGCACAAATTTCTGGTGATCAGGAATTAGAGTCGCACCTCCAGCAGTCGCGAACAGTTTACTGTGGCTTTGACCCCACAGCTGACAGTTTGCATCTTGGGCACTTAGTGCCATTACTTGTACTTAAGCGTTTACAGCAAGCTGGGCATAGGCCTATTGCCTTAGTAGGTGGTGCAACAGGTATGATTGGTGATCCAAGCTTTAAGGCGGATGAGCGAAAATTAAATTCCCCAGATGTAATCGCCGGTTGGGCTGATAAGATCAAAGCTCAAGTCAGTCAGTTTATAGATTTTGATTGCGGCGAAAATTCCGCCATTGTGGTTAACAATCTCGATTGGACTTCAAATTTAAGTGCCCTTGATTTTTTACGTGATGTTGGAAAGCACTTTTCTGTTAACAATATGATTGCTAAAGAATCGGTAAAGCAACGCATTGACCGTGAGGGCTCAGGTATTTCCTTTACCGAGTTTGCCTACTCTTTACTACAGGGTTTAGACTTTGCTGAGCTTAATAAACAGTATAACTGTACATTGCAAGTGGGTGGCAGCGATCAGTGGGGTAATATAGTAGGGGGTATTGATTTATCGCGACGACGAAATCAAGCACAATGTTATGGCTTAACAGTCCCGCTAATTACCAAGTCAGATGGTACCAAGTTTGGTAAAACTGAAGCTGGAGCTGTTTGGCTAGATCCGAAAAAAACATCACCCTACAGCTTTTATCAGTTTTGGCTCAATGTAGCGGATGCTGATGTCTATAAGTTTTTAAAATATTTCACTTTTCTTACTATTGAAAGAATAGAAGAAATTGAAGCTGAAGATGCAAGTGCTCAAGGGCGACCTCAGGCACAGGGTGTCTTGGCTAAAGAGGCCACTGAGCTTGTTCACGGTAAACAGGGGCTAGATGCAGCGTTAAGAATTACCGATGCTTTATTTAGTGGTAATTCAGCAGACCTCTCTGAAAATGATTTGGAACAGTTGCGCCAAGATGGTCTCCCTTCTTCTACTTTAGAGGGCGAGAAATTATCCCAAACGCCACTGACCCAATTATTTGCCGAAGCCGGAATGGTAAAAGCAGGGCGAGAAGTAAAGGATGCATTGGGTCGAAATTCTGTCTTTATTAATGGAAATGCCAAGGGCAGTGAAGACAATATGAGTGCTGAGCAACTATTTAGTAAGAGTAATGCCTTATATGGCAGATTCTTTTTAGTCAGATTAGGCAAGAAAAAATACCATCTTTTTGAGCTTTAATGCCTAAAAAATAGCCAACTGAAAAATAATTCAAAATATTTACAAATTCTTGTTGACAGTCCCGTGCTGGTCTGTAGAATGCGCGCTCCCAACAGAGAGGTTGAGACGGAAATTTTCCACCAAAAACCTCGTTAGAAAATAATACAAATTATTTCACTTTTTACTGTTGACAATGGGGTGGCTATCTATAGAATACGCATCCCGCTCAAATGAGCGAATGTTCTTTAAAAAAGTAATCAAGCAATGCGTGTGGGCACTTGCGAA
>JAYOSY010000004.1:0-69378 GCA_038139495.1 Porticoccaceae bacterium | reverse complement strand
AGTAATAAACAATCTGCGCCATAATTCGCGCCCAGTTAATCGAGTTAACCGCAGCGAGCTGTCTGCCTTCAGGCAGGAAGGATTGGTCAGAGAAACTGGCTTTCACCATATTCTGGCAGTCATCAAAATTACCATGCAGCGCAATATTGTGAATATTATCAGTCATAACCGTAGTCATCTGACGACGCTGGACTTCAGAGACACGTTGGTAAGGATGAAGAATAAAGATATCTAGATTTTTACAATGCCGACAGCCCTCGATAGCCGCAGAACCTGTATCACCGGAAGTCGCTCCCATAATCACTACTTTTTGGTTGCGCTTAGCAAGAATATAATCCAGTAAATTACCCAAAAATTGCAGTGCGAAGTCTTTAAAGGCGAGCGTCGGACCTTGGAATAACTCTAAAATCCATTGATTGTGACCGGCTTGTATTAACGGGGCTATAGCCTCATGGCGAAAGCCCGCATAGGATTTTTCAATTAGTCCGCGTAAATCCTGCTCAGGAATGGATCCACCCACAAATGGCGTAATCACTTTAAGAGCTAATTCTTCATAAGAGAGATCACCCCAAGAAGCGATCTCTTCAACGCTAGACTTGGGCATTTCTTCTGGTACAAAAAGGCCACCGTCTTCGGCTAAGCCAGTTAAAACGACTTCTTCGAAACTTTTGGGCTCAACGCCGCCTCGGGTACTTATATATCTCATTTACTGATCCAAATGTTCAACGCGAATAAATTTAATAGTATCACGCACCGTTTCAAGGTTTTCAATACGCTCAACCGCGGTACTTAGTAGCTTTTCTTGGGTTACATCTGTGATAATAATAACATTGACGTAATCCTCGCCTGCCGGTTGCTCTTTTTGAACAATCGCTTCAATACTTATCCCTGAGTCAGCCATAATCTTGGTAATATCAGACAACACACCCGGCTTATCAAGAGCTGAAAAGCGCATGTAAAAGCTGGTTTTAATTTCTTCAATAGCAACAATATTAGACTGTTCTAATTCTGCGATTGAACAACCCAAGGCATTCACTTTGGCGCTAGACGGCATATCCATTGTTCTGGCCACATCCACAATATCAGCAATCACTGAAGATGCGGTTGGCTCTGCCCCTGCGCCCGGACCACAAAATAACGTTGTCCCCACAGCGTCGGCATTAACCATCACCGCATTCGCCACATCGTTAACACCGGCAATCATGCTTTTATGAGGTACTAAGGTAGGATGAACACGAAGCTCAACGCCCTGCTCTGTTTGTCGAGCAATACCCAGATGTTTGATCGCATAACCCAACTCTTTGGCATAGGCAACATCCTGCGGCTCTAATTGGGTAATACCATCAGTATAAAGACCCTCAAGGGTAAGAGGCATTTCAAAGGCAATTGAGGCGAGAATCACTAATTTATGCGCCGCATCAATACCTTCTACATCAAAGGTAGGATCTGCTTCGGCATAGCCTTTTTCCTGAGCTTCAACAAGCACATCGTTAAAATCACGACCTTTGGTATCCATCTCGGTAAGAATAAAGTTTGTGGTGCCGTTGATAATGCCCGCAACCCAATTCACTTTGTTGGCTGAAAGACCTTCACGCAGTCCCTTAATAATAGGAATACCACCCGCAACTGCGGCTTCATAGGCTACTTCAAGACCCTGATCGGCAGCAAAGGCGAAAATTTCCATACCATGCTCTGCAATAAGTGCCTTATTAGCAGTGACCACATGCTTACCATTTTTTAAAGCCGTCATCACTAAATCATAGGCAACCGTAGTGCCGCCAATTAACTCAACCACAATATCAATTTCAGGATTTTGAGCCACTTCGAAGATATCGCGAACCACGTCAACATCTGAGGTATCACAATTGGGGTTATCACGGCGAGCACCGATTTGCTGTATAATAATGTTGCAGTTTGCACGCTCATTGATACAGTCAGAATTGCGTGAAATTACATTGTAAACACCAGATCCAACAGTTCCTAGACCGCAGATACCCACTTGCACAGATCGCACGTTAACACTCCAATTTGTATTAATTCTTTAGATTTTATTTATGAAAAAACGGCGGCAACAGTAAACATCTCGCCGATCGCTGTCAATGCCGCAATTTTATACTATCTTGATGAATTATCGGGTTATTTTTGATAATTATTTTAGTTAACTGATAAGCCTAGAGCTTCAGCAAATTTTTTTGCTGGCTGATAACCGGGAATCAAGGTGCCATCCATGAAAATTATCGCTGGGGTGCCAGTAACACCCAACTGACTTCCAAAGGCATACTGCTCGGCAACTGGGTTATCCTCACAGACCTCCGAATCCACCTTGCGCCCAGATTTTACCTTAGTCAAAGCGTCTTGCTGATCTTCGGCACACCAAGCCTTAGCAATCTTGTCGTAAGAACTGGACGGTATACCCGCTCGTGGAAATGCTAGATATCTTACCTCTATACCCATTGCATTGAGTTCGGGTACCTCTTGGTGAAATTTTCTACAGTAGCCACAATCAACATCGGTAAATACGTTCATAATAGCTTTAGATTCACCTTCAGGTGAATAAATAATCATGTCTTCAGTAGAGCGCGTAGCAAATATTTCAGAGCGTTTTACAACTTGCCTTGCCTCCATGGTATCAACAATACCAGTCTCTTTAACCTGAAGGAGCCCGCCTTGAAATAAAAACTCACCCTGCTCATGAACAAATAACAACGGACCGTTAGTTACCTGTACTTCATAGATACCAGGCATTGGCGACTCGCCAAGAAAGGTAAACTGAATATCGGGCCTTGCCGTCTTGAGCATAGATAACACTGACTGTTCTATAGAATTATTTGGATTATCGACATCTTTAGGAGTGTTAAGCTGTGGTTCAGGGGCTTCAACAGCTATATTTTTCTCACTAGAACTGGAAGATGGTGCTTGTGGCTGAGCAATCACTGCCATCTCTTTATTACTTACAAATTTTATTGCACCAAAAAAAAGGCAGAGCGCTAATACAAACAGCAAGGAACCTGACTTAGTAGTTAAGACCAAAGGGATCTCCTAAAAAATATATAAAAGAGGGCAATCCAATAATGGATTGCCTTTACAACTTGAGTATAGCCAAAGATTGGCTGTTTGTAGTATTTAGCTGCTTATAATGCTTCGTCGCCAGTCTCACCAGTACGAATACGAAGTGCTTGTTCAACTTTATATACAAAAACTTTTCCGTCACCAATTTTACCCGTCTTCGCAGCTTTCTCGATCGCTTCGATAACCGCATCAAGAATTTCATCGGAAACCACAACTTCTAGCTTAACTTTTGGCAAAAAATCAACCACATATTCTGCACCACGATATAATTCTGTATGACCTTTTTGACGACCAAAGCCTTTAACCTCTGTTACTGTTATGCCCTGCACACCAACTTCTGATAAAGCTTCTCGGACATCGTCTAACTTAAACGGCTTAATTGTTGCTGACACCAAAAACATAAATAACTCCTATTTGTCTTAAATTTATAATTAGTATGGGTTAAAGATACCCTTTTATTCATTATATTGCATCTTTAGTAAAAAAATATCATCACAAAAGTAATAATCTTTTATGTCGCATAATTTTTAGACAAAAAAAACCGGGGCATAGGCCCCGGTTTTTATACAAAGCTGTTAACTTAGCTTTTTGAGCTAGTGAACTCTGGGTATGCTTCCATACCACATTCAGCAATATCAATGCCGTTAGCTTCGTCTTCTTCAGATACTCTTAGACCAATTAGCGCTTTAATTACATACCAAGCGATAAAGCTTGTTACGAATACCCATACAAAGATGGTTGCAGCACCAATTAGCTGACCTGAGAAAGAAGATCCGTCGTTTGTTACAGGCACTAGTAGTAGACCTAATAGACCAACAACACCGTGCACAGAGATTGCGCCAACAGGATCATCTAGTTTTAATTTATCAAGAGTAAGGATACTGAATACTACTAATACACCACCCAATGCACCAAATAGAGTTGCTTGAAGCGCAGATGGAGTTGAAGGCTCAGCAGTGATTGCAACTAGACCTGCTAGTGCACCGTTAAGAGCCATAGTAAGATCAGCCTTACCAAATAGAAGTTTAGCTACGATTAGAGCAGCAATAAGACCACCAGAAGCAGCAGCGTTAGTATTCAAGAATACCATTGCAACAGCGTTGGCGCTTTCTACTGAAGCAGTAGCAAGAACAGAACCACCATTAAAGCCGAACCAACCCATCCATAGAATGAATGTACCTAGTGTAGCCATTGGTAGGTTAGCTCCTGGGATAGCGTTAACTTCGCCATTGGCGCCATATTTACCTTTACGAGCACCCAGTAGAATTACACCAGCTAATGCTGCGGAAGCACCTGCCATGTGTACGATACCAGAACCAGCAAAGTCAGAAAATCCTAAATCGCCTAGTGTGTACATGCCGAATACAGAAGCGCCACCCCAAGTCCAAGAACCTTCCATTGGGTAGATGTAACCAGTCATTACAACTGCGAATAATAGGAAAGACCATAGCTTCATACGCTCAGCAACAGAACCAGAAACGATAGACATTGCAGTTGCAACGAATACTACCTGGAAGTAGAAGTCAGCAGCAGGAGCGTAGGTCCAATCGTCAGCAACGCCGTCACCAGCAATACCGCTAAGGAAAGTGTCACCGCCGTACATAATTGCGTAACCACATACTAAATACATAGTACAGGCAACGGCAAACAGAGCAACGTTTTTAGTTAAAATTTCTGTGGTGTTCTTAGAACGAACTAAACCAGCTTCTAGCATAGAAAAGCCAGCAGCCATCCACATAACCAGTGCACCGCACACCAAGAAATAAAAGGTGTCTAGTGCGTATTGTAATTGAAATATTTCAGTCATTTTGTTGATTCCTCTAGTTTAAATTGCTTCGGCACCGGTTTCGCCGGTACGGATTCTGATTACTTCTTCAGTATTAGTAATAAAGATTTTGCCATCACCGATTTTTCCAGTTTGGGCAGCTGCTGTAATTGCTTCTACAGCGCGGTCAACTAACTCGTCCGCAAGGGCCACTTCAACCTTAACTTTAGGTAAAAAATCTACCACGTACTCAGCGCCTCGGTAGAGCTCTGTATGCCCTTTTTGACGACCGAACCCTTTAACTTCAGTAACAGTAACCCCTGTTACACCAAGCTCACCTAAAGACTCTCTCACTTCATCAAGTTTGAAAGGCTTAATAATTGCCGTAACCATTTTCATTGTATTTCTCCACTGGATGTAACTAACCACCCATTATTTATAATATAAAACGAAAAATCCTTGGTTGACTGATCAAGTGAGCGTTAAAACACTCACTTATTTCAACTAACCAAATTTTCTTTGCTTAAATCTCCCAAGATTTAATTGCCTGCGTGTAATGTATTAACAAGCAATTACCATTATGCATTTTGCATGCCAACTTTCCGACTCAACGTTATTTCAATCAATATTCACTCTTATTTAGTATTTAAAATACCCTAAAGTGACCCAAAACGATGTTTATGCACTAATTTGGTTCATTTTTATAATCAATAAGCACCTATTTGGTTAGCTTAAAATGGTCATGTTAACTCTCATTAAATTTGATAGAGTAGTTGTACGAGGAATATTTACTATGAAATTTGAAGAATTTTACCAGCAACTAACGGATCAACTTAATCAGGCTACCGCCGGCTCCGATAATATAAGCCAAGAAGCCAAGGTTTACCTTCGCACCGCTACCAGCAACCTATTCAAAAAACTAGATATTGTTTCTAAGGAAGAGTTTGAAGCACAAAAAGCGGTTCTATCTCGCTCAAGAGAAAAAATCGATCAGCTAGAACAGCAACTGGAACAAATGAAACAGCTAATAGATAGCGCAAAATAGTCCTATTCATTTAATTATTACAGATAGAGTGAATTTTTAGAGCTACAATTTATTAAACACCTACACTAGTGCGTTCTTAGGTGCTATTTAAATTATACAAACTAGCTCTAAGGACATTGGATGTCGCTTTCTATCGTCAATTCTCGCGCCAAATTGGGACTATCTTCACCGCTTGTTTCAGTAGAAGTGCATCTCTCCAATGGATTACCAGCATTTAATATTGTCGGCCTACCTGAAACAGCTGTTAAAGAAAGCAAGGATCGAGTTCGCAGCGCGATTATTAACTCAAAATTTGAGTTTCCAAATCGCCGCATTACGGTCAATTTAGCACCGGCAGAACTACCCAAGGGTGGCAGTCGCTTTGATCTCGCCATCGCTGTAGGCATTTTGGCCGCCTCTGATCAGATTCCCAAAGAACCGCTTAAAGACTATGAATTTATTGGTGAATTAGCACTTTCAGGTGAAATGCGTGGTGTTGAAGCCATTTTGCCCTCAGCCATGGCTTGCGCTTCGGACAATAAACAACTAGTTATCAGTCAGCAAAATGCCGATGAAGCCTGTTTGGTCGAATCTGTTAGTGTACTTGCCGCCAATCATCTGCTCGATATATCAGCACATCTCCATCAATCACAGCCATTGAATCCTTGGACAGCAAATTATTCAAATCAACAGACTTCACAACCTGAAATAAACGAGGTTATTGGCCAAAAACACGCCAAGCGCGCCTTGGAGATAGCCGCTTGCGGCGGTCATCATTTGTTGCTGTATGGGCCGCCAGGGACAGGTAAATCCATGCTAGCGGCCCGATTACCCGGTATTTTACCCTGCATGACCAATCAGGAAGCAATGCAGGTAGCCTGTGTGCATTCTATTGCACAAAAAAATACACATAAAAATTTCTTACAGCGACCCTTCCGCTCACCGCACCATAGTGCCTCTGCTATTGCTATCGTGGGCGGTGGCAGCACGCCTCAGCCGGGAGAAATATCTCTGGCTCATCAGGGTGTTTTATTTCTTGACGAGTTACCAGAATTTCAACGATCGGTTTTGGAAATGCTACGCGAACCTATGGAATCTGGAGAGATTCATATTTATCGCGTCTCAGCACAACTCTCGTTTCCGGCACAATTTCAACTAATCGCGGCAATGAACCCCTGCCCCTGCGGTTATTTAGGGAGCCAACGCTGCCATTGCAGTGCGGAAAAAATAGCACGTTATCAAGGTAAAATTTCCGGCCCTATCTTAGATCGTATCGATTTGCATATACCCGTGAACAATATCGAAAATAAACAGCTATTCGAAACAAAGAAAAAACCTGAGGGTGAGTTAAACCAACAAATTAGGCAACGTGTCTCTGATGCCAGAGATCTACAAATGGCAAGGCAGGGCTCCATCAATGCACGCCTTGATAACCAACAACTAAAAAGGTCTGCCCATTAAATCAACAACAACAGGACTTTTTAGATCGCGCGATTAGTAGCTATAACCTCTCAACTCGAAGCTTCCATAGATTGCTTAAGGTAGCCCGAAGTATCGCTGATCTAGCGGGAAAAGAATTCCCCGATATACCAGAATATCAGGAAGCTCTATCCTACAGAAATCACTTCAAGGCCGCCTGATTGAGTAAGGCGGAATAGTTATTGGTGATTAAATCATTAAAATTATGGATAATCTAAATCAGCCTTAATAATCATCGAGTTCAACGAATGCCCAACAAAGAATCACGGCTAGTTTATTCTACTGAAACAGGCCGCATTAAAACGCCAAGCGAGTCAAAGCCAACCATTATTTCTGATGGCATTATTCGCATTAGTCGCGAAACAAAAGGGCGCAAAGGTAAGGGTGTCACCCTAATATCCGGTTTTAACTTAAATCCAAGTGACTTAAAAGCCCTCGCAAAAAAGTTAAAGAAGAGTTGCTCAACAGGCGGCACAACAAAAGATGGCATTATTGAAATTCAGGGTGATCATCGTGAAGTACTTAAAAATCAGCTTGAAAAAATGGGTCATACTGTAAAATTGGCGGGTGGTTAGCCCTATGAAAACTAAACAAGCCTTTGGCACCTGGCCCTCTTCCATTAGCCCAGAAATGGTTTCCAGCGGGGCGCCTAAAATTAGCTGTATCCAATCCTATAAAGACCGACTATTTTGGGTAGAGAGTCGCCCACAAGAATCGGGGCGCAATGTGATAATGGGACAGGACAAAGAAGGTATTATTAAGGATCTTCTGCCTGCACCTTTTAGTCATTCCAGTCGTGTCCATGAATATGGCGGCATGGCTTATGCCGTTTGCGATGATAGCCTATATTTTGTCAATGCCGCTGATCAGTGTATTTATTGTATAGATACTAGCCACAACTCTTCACCGAAAGCTATTACTCAGCTAGGACTGCGTTTTGCCGACTTGATTGTAGACTCTACCAATAACCAACTTATAGCCGTATGCGAACAGCATAATAACCAAGGTGAACCAGAAAATTTTCTCGCAGGCATTTCACTTATTAATAACAACCCTGAGATACAATGCCTTGCCTCAGGGGCTGATTTTTATGCTTACCCACGAATAAGTCCCAATGAAAAAAAACTCTGCTGGTTAGAATGGAATCACCCTAATATGCCATGGGATAGCACCCAGCTATGGCAGGCAGATATTCAAGGTAACAGTCTATCTAACCAACGATTGGTGGCTGGAGCTGATGGCAATGAGGCTATATTTCAACCGCAATGGTCACCAGATAATCAATTATTTTATGTTTCCGATCGCAATAACTGGTGGAATATCTACTCTGCCGATAAGGGTATTGTGCTGGATATGCCGGCCGAATTTGCTACGCCCCTGTGGCAGTTTGGCATGTCGACCTATGATTTTATTGATGCCAATACTATTGGCTGCCTGTGGTCACAACAGGGTTTTTGGCACTGCGGCTTTTTAGAGATTGATAGTCAAACACTTAATACTATCCTTTGCCCCTACAAGTCGATGCAAGCTGCCTGCTATCACAGCGGCAAATTTTATATGGTCGCGGGCGCACCCAATATTGCCGATGAGATTATTGCTATTTCACAACAGGATGCTGTGGAATCTGTTTATTCACCGGCTAGCCTAGCGGTAGAATTAGATAATCTGGCGATCCCTGAGTCTATTTCCTTTCCCACTGCAAATAATCAACAGGTACAGGCATTTTTCTATAGTCCAACCCACAGCCAATACAGCGGTATGGATCAGGAACTGCCTCCTGTGATAGCAATCTGTCATGGCGGCCCAACAGGGGCTACGGATTCTGGATTAAATCTAAAAATTCAGTATTGGACTAATCGCGGTTTTGCGGTTGTGGATATCAATTACCGTGGCAGCACCGGTTTTGGACGAGATTATCGCCATGCATTAAATGGCCAATGGGGTATTGCCGATATTGAGGACACCCAATACGCCATCAAATATTTAGCAGCGCAACAAAAGATAGATGCGGATCGCTGTATTATTCGCGGCAGTAGCGCCGGTGGCTACACCGTATTATCCGCCCTTACCTTTACCGATACCTTTAAGGCGGGCGCTAGTCTCTATGGTATTGGTAACCTTGAAACTCTAGTGAGCGATACCCACAAATTTGAATCTCGCTATTTGGATAAATTGGTTGGCCCCTACCCTGAGCAACAACAAATTTATCAACAGCGATCGCCTATAAATCATATAGATCAACTGAACTGTCCGGTGATTTTTCTTCAGGGATTAGAAGATAAGGTGGTGCCACCTAATCAGGCAAAAATGATGGTGGAGAGCTTAAAACAAAAAGGTATTGATGTGGTGTATGTGGAGTTTCCCGATGAGGGACATGGCTTTAGAAAATCGGAAAATATTATCCGTGCGATGCAAGCCGAACTGAATTTTTACGCTGATATTTTTAACTTAAAGCAAGGCGAATAAACCATGTCTCGGTATAGACCACCCGCACCTAAAAGTTCGCCCTACATTACTGCTGATGGTGCGGCTAAATTGCGCGCTGAAGTCCGCCAACTGTGGAAGGTTGAGCGCCCTCAGGTCACTCAAGTGGTGCATGAAGCGGCTAAAAATGGTGATCGTTCGGAAAATGGTGACTATATTTATGGTAAGCGCCGTTTGCGAGAAATTGATCGCCGGGTGCGCTACCTGAGTAAACGCCTTGAAGAGGCCACCATTGTCGAGGAAAAACCCAAAGATACTTCCAAGGTGTTTTTTGCGGCTTGGGTTACATTGGAAGACACAGAGGATCCTACAGCACCCGCGCAACAACTTCGCATTGTGGGTTCTGATGAAATTAATGCCGAACAAAATTGGATTAGTATTGATTCGCCCATGGCGCGTGCATTAATTGGTAAATCTATTGATGATGAAATCGAAGTTAAAACACCCAAGGGTGAGCGCTATTTTTTAATTAACGATATAAAGTATTAGGGCGATAGTCGATTAATAACCCAACCTTTAGGCTTGCGAACAAATCTAAACCGATCATGCAAGCGTTTTTCACCGCCCTGCCAAAACTCAACCTCTTCAGGCACCACGCGATAGCCACCCCAAAAATCCGGAAGAGGCACCTCACCTGTGGCGTATTTTTCTTTGATTTCATGATATTGCTGCTCAAGTACCTGCCTTGAACTAATTTTTCTACTTTGTTTAGATGCCCATGCAGCTATCTGACTCTCTAGCGGACGACTCAAAAAATACTTTAACACCTCAGCTCGTGGCAAAGGCTCAGCGCGGCCGCCAACAATCACCTGTCGATCTAACTGTAACCAAGGAAAATGAAGACTAACGCGAGCATTTTGCTCGATATCCATTGCCTTGCGACTTTCTAAATTGGTATAGAAGACAAACCCGCGCTGATCAAATTGTTTAAGCAACACCATACGCTGTGACGGCTGATTATTGCTATCCACAGTAGCCACACTCATAGCAGTGGGGTCTTGAATATTAGCTTCGAGCGCCTGCTTCATCCATAGCTCAAATTGTGCATAGGGGTCATCAAGCAGCGAGTCACTACTCAAGCGACCGTAATCATATTCGCGACGGTTATCTTCAAGGCTCATGGCCACTCCACAGGTAACTATATAGGGTTTTATTAGGATCTAATTTACCACAGTTATCGACCGCTGGGCGGCTGTTATGGGGTAATTTTATTTATCTACGCAGAAATTTATCTTTTAGCCCCATGACTTTGGCTTCCTTACTTAAGTGCAAAAAATAGCAAAATTGTTGCAAATGGCGGCTAAACACCCAAAAAATGGGGCTATTTTTGGTTAAATCCCAATAAAAACAAGGATTAAACTATAAAAATGGTCACTACAGGCGTATACTCCGCGACCTCTCGCTCTTGAGACCATAACCAAAGGTAATTTCATGTCTTCTAACGAATTTCAAACACTGGGAATTAGTGCACCGGTGCTTAAAGCTGTCCAAAATTTAGGTTACGAACAGCCCTCACCTATTCAAGCACAAAGCATCCCTATTCTTCTCGGTGGAAAAAACCTTTTAGGTACGGCTCAAACCGGAACAGGTAAAACAGCTGCCTTCGCACTGCCTTTACTTAGCAATATTGATCCTCAGCAAAAAACCCCACAGATCTTAGTGCTTACTCCGACACGTGAGCTTGCCATTCAGGTGGCTGAAGCATTCCAAAGTTATGCCAAACATATTAAAGGCTTCAATGTATTGCCCATTTATGGGGGTGCTGATATTGGCGGTCAACTTCGCGGTTTAAAACGAGGCGCCCAGGTGGTTGTGGGTACTCCAGGTCGAATGCTTGATCATCTTAAGCGCAAAAGCCTTAATCTAAGCCAAGTGAAATCCTTGGTATTGGATGAAGCGGATGAAATGCTGCGTATGGGTTTTATTGATGATGTAGAAACCATTCTTTCAAAAACCCCCGATGAAAGTCAGCGTGCCTTATTTTCGGCCACCATGCCTGCGCCAATTAAACGCGTAGCAGACAAATATCTTGGCGATGCCGAACAAGTTCGTATCAAAAGTAAAACCCAAACCGTTGAAAGAATTCAACAGCAGTATGTCACTGTTAAGGCACATCAAAAAATGGATGCCTTAACTAGAGTACTAGAAGTAGAACAATTTGATGGCATGATTATTTTTGTGCGCACCAAATCATCCACTTTGAATATCGCCGAGCGACTTGAAGCCCGAGGTTTTTCATCGGCCGCATTAAATGGTGACTTAACTCAGGCATTAAGAGAACGTACCATTGGTAAATTAAAGCGCGGTCAAATTGATGTGGTCGTTGCCACCGATGTTGCTGCACGTGGTCTAGATGTTGAACGCATTAGTCATGTAATTAATTTTGATATCCCCTACGACAATGAATCCTATGTTCATCGTATTGGTCGAACCGGTCGAGCAGGCCGAGAGGGTAAAGCGATTTTATTTATTACCCCAAAAGAAACGCGCCTTTTGCGTTCCATTGAAAAAACTACTAAAAGTACCATTGCACCATTGACTATGCCGTCTAATGCGCAGGTTAGTGATCAGCGTATACAACAATTCACCGAGCAACTCTCGAAGACGCTGGAAACACCGCGTTTGGATAAATTCCGTGAAATGATTGTTAAGTATGTTGAAGAAAACGACTTAGATATGGCCGATGTAGCTGCTGCTTTAACCTATGAAAATCAAAAAGAGCGCCCACTATTCCCGAAACTCGATAATATTGTTGCGCCTCGACAGGATAGCTCTGATAAAAACAGAGATAAAAACCGAGATAGGGATAGAGACAGCAAAAATAGAGATAGAAATAACAAAGACAGTCACTCTAAAAGCACCCGAGCCAAATCTGAACGCATTATTCGCGATGAAGATGGCAATGTAGTTCCTATGCTGACTTATCGTCTTGAGGTCGGTAAAAATGACAGCGTTGAGCCCTCTAATATTGTTGGTGCAATTGCTAACGAAGCGGATATTAGTAGTCAGTATATCGGTCAAATTATCTTGCATGACGAATACAGTACGGTCGATCTTCCAGATGGCATGCCTGATGATATATTCAAAACCCTTAAAAAGGCTCGAGTGCGCTCAAAAGCACTGAATATCAGTATTGATAAAGGCGGTGATAATGCTACACCTTCAAATCGTTCTCCAAGACCGAAAAAAGGCCCTAAAAAGGTAAAGTCAGGTGATCGTGATAGAGTATCAAAACGCAAAAGTGCTAAATCAGATGGTACGGCACCATTAAAAAAGAAGAAAAAGACTTACACTAAAAAAGATAAGAAAAAGTAATCTACAGCTGTCGCTTAAAGGGCGGCAGCGCGTCGATTAACTGACTACCATAACGCTTGGTAATCAAACGCTTATCTAAAATAGACACTGTTCCCGTATCACTTTCTGTTCGCAGTAAGCGGCCACAGGCCTGAATAAGTCGTAAGGATGCAATAGGCAAGGCTATATCAAAGAACGAATTACCACCCTTATCTTCAATCCATTCAGACAGCGCTTCGTGCAATGGATCATCGGGAACCATAAAGGGTAATTTCGCGATTATCACATGCTTGCAGTAATTACCGGGTAAATCAACGCCCTCAGCAAAGCTCGCGAGACCCACTAGAACACTGGTTTTTCCCTGATCAACTCGCTCTTTGTGTAGGCGCACCATTTCACGATTGGAATACTTACCCTGCACTAAGCAAATACTTTGCAGATCAGTATCCAGTTGATCATAGACCTCGTCCATTTGGCGCCTTGAGGAAAATAACACCAGAGTGCCTACCTTATTCTCCACCATATCAGCCAAATTATCCGCTATATAGTCTGTGTGTTCATGTATAGCATTGCCCTCAATACAGTCTTTGGGTACAGCCAGAGTGGCAGCCTCAGCATAATTAAATGCACCCGACACTGATAAAAATTGTGACGATTCGGGAATACCTGTTTCACGTTTTAAGGTATTAAAGTTACCCAAGGAACGCAGTGTTGCCGAGGTTATCACGGCGCCATAACAAGAGCCCCAGAGCTGTTCACGCAAAATCTCTGTCGCCTGTATAGGGCTGGCATTAATAGCGATATCAAGATTACCAGAGCTGGAATCATCTAACCGCAACCAACAGGCCAGTGGAACCGCATGACTGGTCAGCTGTTGCTTTAAACGATCCCAGAGTGCCAACAAATTTTCGCCTTTGGTGAGCCAGCTCCCCACCTGTTGATAAAACAATTCTATATCTGGTATAGGCACCGCATAGTCTTTATCCGTTAACGCTTCATTTAACGTATCCTTAAGCACCTCGACTCGCCCTATCCAGCGACTGGTTAGCGCACTTATATTTTGCGCTAATTCACGCGTACCCTCACCCACATCACCCTGAGGGAAACGGTACAGTTGACGATCGTCCTCAAGATTATCCAAGTAAGCTTGAAACTGCGGGTAACAGGTAGCCAATAGCGCCATAATCTCACTGGCACCGCTTTCAATCCTTGGCAGCATTTCAATAATGGTTTTGTCTTTTTCAAATACGGGGGTCTGGCCCTTCAGCTGCTTGGGAACACGCTCGAGCCAATTTAAGGTGGTATTAATTCGACACTGGGCGCCAAAATGCTTTACTGCTGTTTCACCCAGACGATGCCCTTCATCAAAAATATAAATACAGTCTTCAGGGGGTGGCAATATAGCACCCCCACCTAAGGCTAAATCCGCCATGACTAAATCGTGATTGGCGACAATACAGTCGGCTTCTTCAAGCTCAGCGCGAGCCCTAAAAAATGGGCATTGATCGACAAATTGACAACGTCGTCCGGTACACTGTCGATGATCAACGGTCAGTGTTTGCCAGTCAGTATCTGGTATGCGGGAATCCCAGGCATCGCGATCACCATCCCAGCTATTATCCTCAAGGGATTCAGACAGCTCTTGGTAAAGCGCCTCACTTTGCGCATTGGGATTAAAGGGCATCTCATCTTCAAATAGAAATAATCCGGCTTCTTTGGACTTAATTGCATCCAAACACTGCTGTAGCCGCATATTACAAATATAACGTCCACGCCCTTTGACCAAGGTAACCTGATAGTCCCAATCGCAAGATTCTAATAAATCGGGAATATCTTTAAGAATTAACTGTTCTTGAAGTGCAATGGTACCTGTTGCCACCACCACTGTTTTGTCTTTAGCGCGTGCTATGGGCAGTGCGGATAAAAGATAACCCACCGTTTTACCGGTTCCAGTACCCGCCTCAATTACCGCCAGACGTTTATCTGCATCGCTATGCCCTAGACTATTGGCAATAGCAGCAATCATCTGCTTCTGCCCGAGCCTTGGTTTTAAATCACGAGATTTTAGAAATTGGCGATAACCCTGCTGAATGGTTTCCTTGATTGATTGATCTAACAAACAATTGCATCCTCATTAACTAAACTGTCCGCATCGGACGATGACTGATGATAGTCTAGTTGATTTTCAACGGGTTTGGCGTACGCATCAATAACCAATAATCTTTGTTCAGCAGGAACCGTTTGCAAATGCGCCTGAAACTTGGCTTCAGCAATAGACCAATCCTCATCCGGCCACTGCTGTTTTAGCTGCTCCACCACAGACTCATCCCTTTCAGCCTGTGTTTGCCAAGCAATAATATTGGTTGGAAAAATTTGATATAACGAGTGTATTTGACGATCAACTTCAACAGCAAGATCCTCTGCAGTATCAAAATTTCCGCCAATAGGATCACCAAAATTTACCTGCACTCGACCCTTATAACCCAAAAAGCCTTTTTGAATACTATCTAAATCCTCAAATTCCGATTTTATATAGCTTTCTCCCTGACCCGCTGCATAGAGTTCCCTAGATTTTTCAATAATGCAGGGATCATATTCGTAGGATAAGGACACGGGCATAAGTTGCAGCTGAGCAATGGCTTCACCAAACGTCTGCTGTTTTGACTTTGACAATGTCAGCATTTTTAATAGCGCTGTTTCAGTGCGATCGTGACCATCCTTAGCGCGCCCTTCTGCCTGCGCAATCCAACAAGACGCATTATCTTCAACAATACTGTAGCGAATATAGGCCGATAGGTTTTTTAGTGCTTCAAGTTTTTCCTTACGTCCCTCAACGGAGCGCTTTACAATAAAGCTACGATTTACTCGCATAAGATCGCTAGCAAAGGGCTTACTCAATAAATTATCGCCAATAGCGATTCGCACGGTATCCAGATTCACTGTATGAAGAGCCAAATTAACCATAGCGGGGTCAAGGGCTATATCTCGATGATTGCTAATAAATAGATAGGCCTTTTGAGGATCGAGCTGATCCAGACCACCAAAACTATAGCCATCAGTGGTTTTATCTAATACATTCTGTAAACCCACCTTAATATGCTCTTGAAAATCGGCGACAGTTTCCACGCGACGCGTTAAGCCCTTTAAATGCCGTCTTAGCAACGGCCGCGCAAATGGTTTAATCGCCCAAGAAAAAAAGCGCATCAATAACGGTGTACGACGCGATAAAAGTAAATCGATAAACTCAGAATCGGCAATTAATCGCGCAAGTACTTCTGGAACTTCTGAATCCCGATAGGGACGGATATCATCAAACTGATTCATTGTATTGCCTAAAATTTAAAACTGACTCATATTAGGGCCATGCATTAATGCCCCATATTTTTTTATTAATATTATTGAACTATGCGCGGGCGTTATACCAACGAACATCATGGGAATACTTATCTACACTATCAACCACATCAAGTACCAGTGCAAACAGTGCCATGCGCACTAAAACACCATTATCTGTTTGTCTAAATATCGCCAAATTGGGGTTATTATTTAGGTCATTATCCAATTCATTAGCATCTGATCTCGAATCGCGAGGCAATGGATGCATAATCACCGTATTCGGCTGACAAAACTCAGTGTAGATCGCTTGGTTTAATCTAAATCGGCCGCGATAAAGGTCAGCTTCCTGTTTGCTACCAAAGCGTTCTTCTTGAATTCTGGTTGAGTAAACAATATCCACATCGGCAATACTGGGTAGTAAATCTTCCGAGGTCTGAACAGAAATTCCTGAAGAACGCATTGCTTCGATTAATGCAGCGGGCAACAATAGCTCTTTAGGTGATACCAGCAACACCTTAACATTGTCATACAAACAGAGCAGCTTACATAGGGAATGAACGGTTCGCCCGTACCTTAGGTCACCTACCATCGCAATGGTTAAGCCATCAATATCTCGTCCCTTAGCCGCCATTTCTTTGCGGATGGTATAGAGATCCAACAAGGCTTGGGTTGGATGCTCATTGGCACCATCACCACCATTCATAACGGGTACTCGGCTAGCTGAGGCAAAGTCTGCCACTGAGCCCTCATCAGGGTGACGCATACAGATAACATCACTAAATCCAGAGAGTACGCGAGCAGTATCCTGTAGAGACTCCCCTTTTACGAGCGCTGAACTTTCAAACCCCGCAGTCTCCCTTACTTCACCACCCAATAAATTAAAGGCAGAGCCAAAGCTTACACGGGTTCGAGTACTGGCCTCAAAAAACATATTACCAAGAATGGCACCCTCTAATACACGGGTTACTTTCTTTCGAAGCGCATAGGGCTGCATCTGATCAGCAACATCAAAGATACGGGTCACATCCTGCTTCTCAAATTGATTGATTGAGAGTATATGAGCGCCTTGAAAATTCAAATCATTGCCTCGATGGATAATTTCAATGGGTGGATTTTAGCCTGTTTAATGACTCGACTCTAGTGCGAATATCAATTGTTAACGAATCAAAAACTGAATAAGGGATAATTTAGAATATAAAGCCTAGCTATCTAGGCCAAATTGTTCGGATACCTGAACACTCCAATCCTGTAAAGCAACCAAGATTTCCCTTTTTTCTGATCCTAAGTCAGCCTGGGATAATAAATCGGATATTTCATTTTTTTGCTGATCCAAGGTGATATAACCAGAGTCAGTATTTGTCAGCCGCCAACGGCACATATCTGCCCACTGACTTTTTTCATTATCGTTTAAACTATCAGAGAAATATCTTGCTTTATAACTCAGTAATAAACGATTGTAGCGATCATCAGAAAAATAAAAATTGTGCTGCTGAAAATCTGCAACAGTTGCGCGTCTAATCTGATCAAGCATCGATTTATCCTGATTCGACAAAAAACCCGCATAGAGTTGTTGCTCCGCCTCAGGAGCAGTTAGGTAGTCTGGCTTGGTATACACAGCCTGAAGTTTTTGTTGCAAATCCACTTGCTTTAACCGCTGCCAGTTTTGCTCGCAACGCGCAATATCAATAGCTAAGCGACTTGCCAAACTGGCATCAACTACCTTCGGTGTGGCAAGTATTGGCGCCTTATTTAAATGGACTTCCTTTAGAGGAATTCGCTCTTCATTGTCTGATAAATCTTCAGCTGAGCTAAATACCAGGCGTTTAATTTCTTCCTGGTCAAGATTTATTAGTTTTTCTGGGTCTGCCATTAAATCAATACAGATTACAGAATTTTTATTTTCAGGATGCGCTGCAAGGGGCATCATAATGGCGCTATAAAGACGGGCTTTTGGCAACATCCCCGAGCAGTGAAAAAAGGGTTTCTGAGTCTTCAGATCCACCAATTTTGCCGCAGCAATTTTACCCCGCCCCTGCAAAAAATAATCAAATAGCTTGGGCTGTTTGTTTTTAACTAATTTGGCGATAGCAATGGTGGCAGTCACATCAGACAGCGCATCATGAGCATCCTCATGAGAGATACCATTCATCTGAGTAAGATGCTCTAGCTTAAAACTGGGCGAACCCTCTTCGTGATCAGGCCATTCAATACCCTGTGGGCGCAAAGCACGAGTGACACGCATAAGATCAATTAAGTCCCAACGTGAATTGCCATTTTGCCACTCCCGCTGATAGGGATCATAAAAATTTCTATACAGGCTATAACGCGTCACCTCATCGTCAAAACGAATGCTGTTATAACCCACACCACAGGTTCTTGGTGTAGCGAGTTGGTGATGAATTTGAGCAATAAATTCAGGCTCATCCAGACCATTTTCTAGGGCATGCTGTGGGGTAATACCAGTAATGAGGCAGGCCTGTGGACTGGGTAAAATATCCATCTGCGGCTTACAAAAAACGACTAAAGGCTCACCAATGATATTTAACTCAAAATCAGTTCTTAACCCAGCAAACTGACTCGGTCTATCCATTGATGGTCGTGCACCAAAGGTTTCATAATCATGCCAATAAAAACTGTCTTTCATAACCTAATTTTCCACAAAGGAAATAATAATCCTTTGAGTGTAGTTGATTTTCATCAGATACAAAAACAGCGCCTATGGCGCTGTTATTTTCAACCTGAAATTGCTTTACTTTTTTGACGATTTCTCTGTAGCCTGCCTTTTTAAAATCAAACATCCGTTGAACTATTTTTTTAAATTGATTGGCATTTCTTGAATTTTAGACTGCCATAAGGCTGGGCCGCTTTGATGCACCGATTGGCCTTCTGTATCCACTGCAACTGTAACTGGCATATTTGACACTTCAAACTCATAGATCGCCTCCATACCCAGCTCAGGGAAGGCCACTACCTTAGCATTGGTGATTGCCTTGGAAACTAAGTAGGCCGCACCCCCCACCGCGATTAGGTAGACAGATTTATTATCTCGAATCGCCTCAATGCCCTGTTGCCCGCGCTCAGCTTTGCCAATCATACCCATAAGACCCGTCTGCTCTAACATTGTGCGGGTAAATTTATCCATTCGGGTTGCTGTAGTTGGTCCTGCAGGACCGACCACTTCATCTCTTACCGGATCTACTGGACCCACGTAATAAATAAAGCGACCTGTTAAATCCACAGGTAACTGCTCATCATTAGCCAGCATATCAGTCATCTTTTTATGGGCTGCATCCCGTCCTGTAAGCATTTTTCCTGATAACAGCAAGGTATCACCTGGCTTCCATTGCTCAATATCCGACTGGGACACAGAATCCAAATTGACACGCCTAACACTGTCATCCGCTTCCCATGAAATCTCGGGCCAATCGTCTAGATCAGGCGGGTCAAATGATGCGGGACCTGACCCATCAAGCACAAAATGCAAATGCCTTGTAGCAGCACAATTTGGAATAATTGCAATGGCCTTATTGGCAGCATGGGATGGATAATCTTTTATTTTGACATCCAAAACAGTGGTTAACCCACCCAAACCCTGCGCGCCAATACCCAAGGCATTCACTTTTTCAAACAATTCCAAACGCAACTCTTCATTGCGGTTTTCGGCACCTTTTTTCTGTAGTTGCTGAATATCAATATGATCTAAAAGCGACTCTTTAGCCATTAACATCGCTTTTTCTGCCGTACCACCAAGACCTATACCTAACACCCCTGGAGGACACCAACCAGCGCCCATAGTGGGCACCATTTTTAAAACCCAATCGACTACGGAGTCTGATGGATTTAGCATAGCAAATTTTGACTTAGCCTCAGAGCCACCACCTTTTGCGGCTACATCAATCTGAACCTTATCACCAGGAACAACCTCATAATGAATAACTGCAGGTGTGTTATCACCGGTATTTTTTCGCTCACCATCAGGATCAGAAAGTATAGAAGCACGCAGAATATTATCTGGGTGCATATAGGCTTGCCTTACGCCCTCATTGATTATATCTGTTAGGCTATCTTCTGCATCCCACTGAACTTGCATACCCACTTTCACAAAGATAGTTACTATGCCAGTGTCCTGACAAATAGGACGTTTTCCTGTGGCGCAAAGTCTTGAATTAATCAGGATCTGAGCCATAGCATCCTTCGCAGATTTTGATTCTTCGCGATCATAGGCATTTTTAACAGCTTGGATAAAATCCACGGGATGATAGTAAGAAATATACTGCAATGCATCAGCAATACTTTTAGTGACATCTTGTTGACGAATTACAGTCATAAATTTTAACCCTATTAAATTACTGTGGCGCTAGTTCGCCTATAGTCTGAGGCTGTCTGACCTCTTCTTTTTGTTGCTTAGCAACTGCTTGCTCAAGTTTAAGAATTTTCTGGTTAACCTGACGCCGAAATGCGTCTATCGAGGCTATAGATTCAAGGCTTAACTGTATCTTTTTATTTTGCTGGGCAAGAGATAACTCAATTTTCTCAAGCGTTTTAAAATAATGATTTAAGCTTGTACTTAACTTATCCATATCAGCCGATAAACCAAAGAAATTCTCACCCACTGCCTCTGCTGAAGCCCGGTCCTTATCCAGCTGAGCTTTCAAATTATTCAGCGAAACATTCACTTCTTTGCGTTTTGCCGAAAGAAAAGCAATATCCTTTGCATTGGTAGCAATTTTTGACTTATTTTTGTCATTGGCAACACCCCAGAGTTTTCTTATTTCACTCCAGTGCTTTTTAAGCTGTTCACTCTGCTTACTTATATTTATCTGCATAGCAGCACCCGACTGATTAACCGACTCATCGGTATTATTAAGTCTAGAGTCTAAAGTTTCAAAACGTTCCTGCAGTAATGTAAATGCCTGATATTGTTGCCAGCCAATCCAAGAAACAGCTAGCAGCCCTAATAAGGACAAAAGGGCGATCACTTTCCATATTGAGGATAAACCCTGACTTTCATTTTGGAACTTTTTAGCCTTATAGGATTCTTTCTTTACGCCATCAGAGGC
Source organism: Porticoccaceae bacterium (assembly GCA_038139495.1). Classification (GTDB taxonomy): domain Bacteria; phylum Pseudomonadota; class Gammaproteobacteria; order Pseudomonadales; family Porticoccaceae; genus HTCC2207. The sequence goes on along the minus strand of JAYOSY010000004.1, from coordinate 47,867 downwards.
GTTGCTAATTGGGCCATCGCGCTCGGCAACTATTGGGTTTTTCTGCTGTTTATCCATTCTTAAAATTTACACCTAAACATCGGGTTAATACGCAATGATTATACTCTGATCCATAAGCATAACCAGACCAGTGCGTTGAATTTTATACATAAAAAAACCGGCGCTTTAAACGCCGGTTTCTTATTGTCAAAACTTGCTTAAAGCAGATTGATTATTAATGCCAATACTGCAGTTAAAACAAGACTTGATTTAATTACACCACTGACTGTTGTAATTGGACCCATCTTGCCTTTGAGACCATTGATCTCAAGAGCAGCAATGATAACCAAAGCTAAAATCAAACCAGTACCACCTACCGCAGTTCCGTAACCGTAACCTGAATAATGTGGTCCGGCAAACATACCCCACAACATAGGCGCTGAGAACAATGTATTGGTACGAGAAGCCAATAGAGCTTTGCCAGCTGCAGCCGCTTTATCACCACCCTCAACTAAACCCAATGCAACTTTCTGTGCCGGCCAGATAACCATCCATACATTGGCAGCCATTAGCGTACCCATAACCACGCCAATGATAATATAGTTGTTCATTTGCGCATTATGATAAACACCTGCAAATAAAATAATACCGGTAATAAAGGTGAACATTGCGCCCCAACGGAACCACCACAAGGCTCTTGGTGCTAGCTTTGCCTTAGCGTCAGCTAATCCTTCTGGTGTAGCTTCTTTGAAGTAGGCACCTTGAATAAAATTAAAATAATAGAGCATACCTATCCAAGTAATACCGAATAGTCCATGGCCCCAACGTGCAAGAAAGTTAATAAATTCCATTGTCATAGTTGTCCCCTTTGATAAATAGCCCAAGATAGGCATTAAATTCTGACTAAGCAATTGTTCTGCATAGGCAAGCAAATATCAATAGCTCAGGGAATAAAAAGTGGGTTTTATAGTTTAATTTAATCAAAAAACAAAAAACCCCGCATTTTAAAGCGGGGTTTTTATCGAACTTGGGTCAACCTTAACGGTTTTTTACATCATACCGCCCATGCCGCCCATACCGCCCATGCCGCCCATATCTGGAGCAGCTGGTACCGCACCTTCATCAGCAATATCAGTCACCATTGCCTCTGTGGTAATCATTAGACCAGCAATAGAAGCTGCAGCCTGAAGTGCTGTTCTTGTCACTTTAGCTGGATCAAGGATACCCATCTCAATCATATCGCCGTAATCACCTGCACCCGCATTGTAACCAAAGTTACCCTTACCATTTCTAACCTTGTCTACAACCACAGAGCCTTCTTCGCCAGCATTTTCAACGATTTGACGCAGTGGCGCTTCCATGGCGCGACGCGCAATACCAACACCGACCGTTTGATCATCATTGGCGCCTGTTAACGATTCGATTTTTGCACAAGCACGAACCAGAGCCACACCACCGCCAGGAACCACACCTTCTTCAACGGCAGCTCGAGTCGCATGTAGCGCATCTTCAACACGCGCTTTCTTCTCTTTCATTTCAATTTCAGTGGTTGCACCTACTTTAATCACGGCAACTCCACCAGCTAGCTTAGCAACGCGCTCCTGAAGTTTTTCACGATCATAATCTGAGCTAGTTTCTTCAATTTGAGCACGAATTTGCTTAACTCGCGCTTCAATATTGGCAACCTGACCTGCACCGTCAACCAGTGTAGTAGCTTCTTTAGTCATGCTAACACGCTTGGCGGTTCCCAAGTGTTCAAGGGTTGCAGCTTCAAGTTCAAGGCCAACTTCTTCAGAAATAACCGTACCACCCGTAAGGATTGCAATATCTTCAAGCATAGCCTTACGACGATCACCAAACCCAGGTGCCTTACAAGCAGCAACCTTAACAATGCCACGTAAGTTATTAACCACTAGGGTTGCAAGCGCCTCACCCTCGACATCTTCAGCAATAATAAGCAATGGTTTACCCGCTTTTGCCACTTCCTCTAGTAGAGGCAGTAGTTCACGAATATTAGAAATCTTTTTATCCGCTAAAAGGATCAGCGGGCTTTCTTGATCAACACTCATGCTTTCTTGATTGTTGATAAAGTAAGGAGAAAGATAGCCGCGATCAAACTGCATACCTTCCACAATATCGAGTTCATTCTCAAGACCTGAACCTTCTTCAACAGTGATAACACCCTCTTTACCCACTTTAGCCATAGCTTCAGCGATAATCGCACCAATACTTTCATCACTGTTCGCCGAAATAGTACCCACCTGAGCAATTTCTTTATTATCCGAGCAGGGTTTTGCAAGCTTAGCGATTTCTTCAACAGCAGCAGCCACCGCTTTATCGATTCCACGCTTTAGATCCATTGGATTCATACCAGCAGCCACTGATTTAAGACCCTCATTAACAATCGTCTGTGCCAAAACTGTGGCTGTTGTAGTTCCATCACCTGCATCATCCGATGCTTTCGATGCAACTTCTTTAACCATTTGAGCACCCATATTCTCGAACTTATCTTTTAGTTCAATTTCCTTGGCCACCGAAACACCATCTTTGGTAACCGTAGGTGCACCAAATGATTTATCTAAAACTACATTGCGACCCTTAGGCCCAAGAGTTACCTTTACTGCATTAGCTAAGGTGTTTACACCCTCTAGCATGCCTTGGCGAGCGTTGTCGCCGAACTTCACATCTTTTGCTGCCATGATTCTTATCCTTTACAAAAATCTAATACAAAAATCCAAATAATTAGCCTTCAACTACGGCTTTAATATCACTTTCGCTGAGGATAATTAATTCCTCACCATCGACATCAATTTTGTCATTGCCGGCATACTGGCCGAACACAACAACATCGCCAACGTTAACATCCACTGCACGAACATCACCATTGTCTAGAATACGGCCACTACCAACAGCAACCACTTCTCCACGGTTAGGTTTTTCTTGAGCTGAGCCAGGTAAAAGAATTCCACCGGCTGTTTTTTGCTCCTCTTCCTCGCGACGCACGATCACACGATCATGTAATGGGCGAATTTTCATACTTTATATCTCCAATTATGTGTCTACATTTTTAGCATCGGGATGCGGACCATCAATATCCACGCCTTTTTAATATATGGTGTCTCTGCTTAATTTTTTCAAGGGTTGAAAACAAAAAATTTTAGTTTATTTTGGTTTTTTTATACTTTCTTCAGATTCCCAAGCTTCACCATCAATGGTATCACCAGCATTATTCGCCCCAGATTGGAATGATTGCGAAAAATTTGCCGCAGAAGCACTTACCAGTTTAAATTTACTGAGCATCGCCTTAACCGCTAGAATTCGCGTAAGGGGTAAAAGCCCCAAGAAGCCAATAACATCAGTCACAAAGCCTGGAGTTAATAAAAGCGCGCCAGAGACCGCCAAAACAATACCTTCAATTATTTCCTGGGCGGGCACTTTTCCCTGTTGAAGTTTTTCCTGTCCCCGCCAGAGTGTCGCAAAGCCCTGTCTTTTTAATAGACCCACACCAATTAAGGCCGTCAGCATCACGAGAAAGATGGTATTGAGTGCCCCAATATGACCACCCACAGTAATAAGTAGCCACATTTCTAAAATAGGCATCACAATAAATAACAGTAGAGCAAAACGCATTATATTCACCAATTTTTAACCTATAAACTATATTGGGGTAGTTTTAGGTTTTTTCAATGTTATCTTTTTTTAGCTAGTGTAAAGTTATCACTGCATTCAATGAGACTATTATATGAGTCTGAACAATAATCTAAGTAAAACGCAACTAAGCTGGAAAGCCAGCTTAGTTGCCGTCAGCCACCCCAGAGTGCTTACCATGCTATTTCTGGGAATTTCTGCCGGCATCCCGCTATTACTTATTTTTTCGTCGCTTAGTCTGTGGTTGCGCGAGGCAGGCGTAAGTCGCTCAGCAGTCACCTATTTTAGCTGGGCGGCATTGGGTTATTCCTTTAAATTTGTTTGGGCCCCCTTAGTCAATCACCTTAATATTCCGGGGCTGACTCGTCTATTAGGTCAGCGACGTGGCTGGCTATTCCTCTCACAGCTACTAATTATGGTAGCAATTATCTCAATGGCATTTATTGATCCGGCCACCGATCAACTGAGGGCCATGGCATTAGCTGCTGTGTTATTAGGCTTTTCAGCCGCTACTCAGGATATTGTAATTGATGCCTATCGTATTGAATCCGCCGAAGAAAAATATCAGGCGCTAATGTCCTCAGGCTATATTGCGGGTTACAGAATTGGCATGCTAGTCGCTGGGGCTGGGGCCCTTTATCTGGCTAGCTTCTTTGGTTCAAGTTCACAAACTTACAGCTACACAGCATGGCAGTCGACCTATCTACTAATGGCTGTGGCGATGTTGGTTGGGGTTATCACCACCCTCTGTATCTCTGAACCAAATATTGAAGAAAGAGGCGGCACAATGCCCGACACTGGGCATAGCCTAAGGTTCTTTATTTTATTTATTGCCGCTGTTTTGGGCTTTATTGCCTGCTATATCGCTAGCTCTGAAATCACTCTGGTGATAAAAGCTTACTTAGCTAAGGTTTTATTCAATCAAATTTTAGCCTCTACTCTAGTAGAAATTCTTCGCCTCGGGTTAGCTGCCTACGTAGCATTTTTAATCGCCAATTTCCTGATCAAAATAGGTGTCGTAGAGAAAAGCCAAGTCCACCAAGCCTATATTGCGCCTGTTCAGGATTTTTTTAATCGCTATGGTCTTACGCTAGCATGGGCATTACTCGCACTTATAGGCCTTTACCGTGTCTCTGATATTGTGCTGGGTGTGATCTCCAATGTTTTCTATCAAGATTTAGGGTTTAGCAAAACAACCATTGCCGGTGTCGTAAAAACCTTTGGTCTGGGAATGACAGTGTTGGGTGGATTTTTAGGTGGCATTTTATCTCTTCGTTACGGGATTATTCGCACGCTTTTTGTGGGTGCACTGCTATCTGCTTTAACCAATTTATTGTTTGTCGCTCTAGCTAAGGCTGGACAGGATATCAACTTACTTTACTGGGTAATTGCAGCGGATAATCTTTCTGCAGGCATTGCTAGCGCCGCCTTTGTAGGTTTTTTATCTAGCCTCACAAATATTTCATTTACCGCGATGCAATATGCAATTTTTAGTTCAATAATGACCCTTTTCCCAAAAATTCTTGGCGGCTATTCTGGCTCTATTGTCGAGGGAATTGGCTATGAAGCATTCTTTCTAATCACTGCAGTGATCGGTCTACCGGTTTTATTATTGATTGCGTGGATCAACCGCATAATGAAAAAAGAATCGCATTAGTCTATTAGCAGTTGCCTGTATTTTTGCCAATCAAATGCAGGACCCGGATCAGTTTTACGACCTGGCGCTATATCACTGTGACCCACTATCCTGTCGGCTTTAATCTTTGGATATAAAGCAATAATTTGACGAGTCACAGCAGCTAACACCTTATATTGCTCCTCAGAAAAAGGAATATGGTCAGCACCCTCAAGTTCAATGCCAATTGAAAAATCATTGCAACCCTCTCGACCTTCAAATTTCGACACCCCTGCATGCCATGCTCGTTTATGAAAAGGAACAAACTGGGTTATTTGACCCTCTCGGTCTATCAGTAGATGTGAAGACACCTTTAATTGGTAAATATCCCTAAAATAAGCATGCTCATCAGGATCTAAACAGTTTGAAAAGAGTTGAGCAATATAGGGCCCACCAAATTGCTCAGGAGGTAAACTAATATTGTGAATGACCAATAGACTAATATCATTGATATCGGTTCTTGCATCCACATTGGGCGAAACCACCCTTTTGGCCTGATCTAACCAGCCCTCAACGATTTGCATTATCTCTCCTTTCACCCAAAAGCCTATATTGGCATGTGATAGACCTTTATACTATCTATTTAATTCATTGATTACGAGATGATTGCATAAAGCAAAATGCTATAATCTTACTTCCAATTTAATTGCCTAACAGGCTTATTTTAAATGAACCAGATCCCTCAAAATACGCTCAATGATATTGCTGAATCCGTCGCCCGTGCATTAAATGAAGATATTGGCTCAGGCGATATTAGCGCCCAATTAATTGATGCTGAAAAGAATGCGCAGGGAACCGTTATTTCAAGAGAAAAAGCGGTTATCTGTGGACGTGCCTGGGTGGATGAAGTTTTCAAACAATTAGATAGCGACGTTGCTATTGAATGGCATGTATCTGAAGGCGACTGGGTCTCAGAAGATCAACCCATATTTACCGTTTCGGGCAATGCTCGTGTTCTATTAAGCGGTGAGCGCTGTGCACTCAATTTTTTACAAACACTATCGGGGACAGCAACTACGGCAAGGCACTATGCGCAGCTAGCAACAAATTCTCAGATACGCATTTTGGATACCCGTAAAACCGTTCCTGGTCTGCGTTTAGCCCAAAAATATGCTATTTCTGTTGGTGGTTGCATAAACCATCGAATCGGACTCTATGATGCTTTTTTAATTAAAGAAAATCATATTATTGCCTGCGGAGGTATTGCTAAAGCTGTACAAAGAGCCAATCAGATTGCACCGGATAAAGAAATTGAGGTTGAAGTTGAATCTCTGGATGAATTACAACAGGCAGTATCAGCTAGGGTAGATCGTGTGATGTTGGATAACTTTACTCGTGAACAGATTTTGGCGATTAAGGAAATTGATTTAGGCGCTACAAAAATAGAAGTTTCCGGAAATATTACTGATCATTCGATGGCGCTATACTTAGATACCCCCATTGATTTTATATCCTCTGGTAGCCTGACAAAACATGTAAAAGCTATTGACCTATCCATGCGTCTATCTCTATAACCATGCTTTTAGCATAACTCAGGCTTAGAACATTGACCCTTATCCCAAAGCACCTTGCCATTCGCGTTTATTTTGCCCGTTAAAGTATAGGTAGAACCCGCATTTTTTGAATCTGTAGGTGCTGTAGCAACAATTTTGACCTCATTGTTATTGTCCGCTGTCGATTCAGCCTCAAAAATTCGGCCCTTGAGTTCCACACCTACCACACCATCTGCTACCTCTTTTTTATTGGGAATACCATGACTGTTATGACTGCATACCTTTGCTTTCGATAAACCCATCATTTGCGAACAGACTTCAAAACTCACTTTCACAGCACCCACAGCCATCTTAGTTTCAATAAATTCTGCTCGTAAAATAAAATTTCTATAACTGGGCAATGCCACCAAGGCTAATAAACTAATGATGCCAATCACCACCATTAGCTCAACCAATGAAAATCCTTTTCCAAAAATTTTCTCCACAGACCCCTCCAATTATTCTTTATAAGATAGTTAATGCACAAATCTAAGTAACTTATTCAAGTCTAGATCATTTTTTTGACTCTATAGATTTATTGTTACTGATTTGTGATCTAGTTCACTGAAATACTTAAAAAGGAAGCATAAACTGCTTTTAATTTGCAAAAAACATTAGCAATGTTAAGACAAGGATAGGGTGTGATGGCCAACTCAAATAAAGTACTTTACGTGTATATTGGAAAAAGTAGCTCGGGAAAATTTATTCAAGGTAAGATAAGGGCAGCTAATATTCAATGGGCACGCCATCAACTCAGAAGAAAAGGAATTAAGCTACAGTCACTCAAAAAATGTTGGAACCTCCCTTTTTCTGGAAAGCAAACCATAACAGCCGATGAAATTACATTATTCACCCAGCAGCTCACTGAATTACTAAAAGCAGGAATCCCCATAAGAAAATGTTTTACCATTCTTGCCCACAATATAAAAAAAACCGCTCTCAAACAGGTCATTCTAGATATTAACAATGACATCTATTTAGGCGATAGCCTTTCCAGAGCACTACAAAATCACCCGCGCATTTTTAATAAAATTTTTTGCGACATGGTCGAGGTAGGCGAAATTTCAGGTACTTTGATCCAACTTTTAAGCCGGCTGACCAAATATCGGTATCAAAATCAATCTATAAAAAAAAAATTAGAAAAGCTCTAACATATCCTCTTATTGTTTTAATTGTGGCATTGACTGTTTCAGCCATAATGCTAACTAATGTGATACCCAATTTTGCGAAAACTTATTCTAAATTAAGTGATGATTTGCCTTACATCACTCAATTTGTAATCAATTTATCTGAAAATTTTATCCAAGCTGCACCCTATATAATGATTTGTCTTATGTCTTTATTTTGCCTAGGAAAAATAACCTTGAAATACTCACAACAGGCAGTATTTTTCATTGATAAACTTTTCATCAAACTGCCATTAATTGGACCCTTATTAAACAAAATAATACTTGGTCGCTTTACAAGCACACTGGCTACGACCATTAATGCCGGTTTACCTATGGTTGCAGCACTTAAATCCTCAGCATCTGCAATTAATAACAGTTGCTACCAAACTGCGATATCACAGATTACCGATGATGTAACATCTGGGCTTTCTCTAAAAAGAGCGCTAGGCAAACAATCGATTTTCCCAATCACCTTAAAACAGATGGTTAATGTCGGTGAGGAATCTGGATCCCTAGCATCTATTCTGGAGAAGGCAGGCCAATTGTTCGAACAAGAAGTGGAACAGGCATTAGATACTATAATTCCCCTAATCGAGCCTGTTATGATGCTAATCTTAGGTATACTGGTTGGCCTTCTTTTGGTGGCAATGTACTTACCGGTATTCGAGCTTGGCCAAATTTTTTGAATTAATTTATGATAAATTGACATAACAATATTAATATTGGTAAAGGAAAACCATAAGCATGGTATTTGATCTGGGTCTTTCAGCGACAGCAATAGCACTACTGGGCATTCTTTTTGGCGCCATTATTGGTAGTTTTCTTAATGTAGTGATTATCCGTTTACCCATCATGCTAAAAGCTGAATGGTCCCAAGAAGCTAAGCTGTTTTTAGGTATCGAGTCCAATGAAGATAAATCTATTAATATTGTCAGCCCAAGATCACAGTGCCCAGACTGCGGCACCCCTATTAAAGCCCTACATAATATCCCTCTACTGAGTTATTGTTTTTTACGCGGCCGATGCGCCCATTGTGGTAGCCTGATCTCGCTTCAATACCCCATTATTGAATTACTGACCGCCTTTGTGACTGCCTATTTTTTTTCGGTTTATGGTATGAGTGAAAAAACTCTACTTAGCCTGATATTTAGCTACTGTTTAATTGTTTTAGCCACCATTGATATGCGTGAGCAAATACTTCCCGACCAAATTACCTTACCATTACTCTGGATTGGCTTAGGCGTGAGCTTATGTTTTGATTTTTGGGCAACTCCTGAGGAAAGTATTTTGGGTGCAGCGTTGGGTTATCTTTCACTCTGGTCAGTGATGTACCTTTTTAAATTAATCACTGGTAAAGAGGGCATGGGCTACGGCGACTTTAAATTAAATGCAGCTATCGGCGCATGGCTTGGTTGGCAACTAATACCCACGGTTATTCTGATTTCTTCTTTTGCCGGTGCTGTTATAGGGCTTTTGGCTATAGGCTTTTATGGTCATGATCGGCGCAGTCCTTTTGCCTTCGGCCCTTTTCTGTGCATCGCTGGGTGGGTTTCAATGGAATGGGGCGATCAATTGGCGTATTTATTTAGTTATCTTTCGTTATAACCTTTGGCATGACTTTATTTATGAAAGATAAAAAATATCTTGTCGGATTAACGGGTGGTATTGGTAGTGGCAAAAGCACCATCGCCAAGAGCTTTAAAGCGCTAGGCATTAAAATCATTGATGCGGATAATGCAGCGCGCGCTGTAGTAGAACCGGGATCGGCAGCACTCAAGAGTATCGAGGCCTATTTCCAACCGCTTACGAGTGAGCAGATTATTGTTGATAACAAACTCAATCGATCGGCTTTACGGGATATAGTGTTTAAGGATGCCGATAAAAAAAACTGGCTTGAAGCACTACTGCACCCATTAATTAGTCAGTGGATTGACGAACAAATAAACCAACCCACAGAGAGTCCCTATATTATTTTGGAGTCGCCTCTACTGTTTGAAACTGAACAGCATAAAAAAGTTCATACCTCGCTTGTAGTGGACATACCGGCTGAATTACAGATTCAACGCGCGATGCAAAGGGATGGAAATACTGCGGTTCAAATCCAGGCCATTATCGATAGTCAAATGTGTCGAGAGGATAAACTTAACAGAGCTGCGTATATTTTTGATAATAGCCAAGAGAAAGATACTATTGATTCACGAGTAATAAGTTTACACCAACAATTCTTATTCCTCGCTGAGTCTTTTTAACATAAAGAGATTAACCCATGAATAAACCTGTCACGGTCAACTGCCCAACCTGTCAAAAGAAGGTTCAATGGAGCGATGCCTTCCCTCAGCGCCCTTTCTGCTCAGAGCGTTGCAAACAAATTGATTTTGGCGACTGGGCCACTGAACGGTTTAGTATTGCTGGCGAACCCTGCTTGGATCCTGATAAATTAGCGGATAAAGAATAGCACTATAGGCTTTTTAACTTTTCTAAAATAGCCTTATTAGCTTCAGGAAATTGATAATCACTTTGTCCCGCCACTAAGTCTTGTAAACTCACCCACTGACACTGCTGCCCCTCTTTACCCTGAGCCTGCCCACTAAACTGATCAATTAACCAGATATCCAGGAAGACCTTTTTATCGGGATAATTATGCAAGATATGCATGAGTGGCTTCGCCTTAATATTAGAAATGCCTATTTCTTCAAATAGTTCGCGAGCAAGTGCCTGCTCAATGGTTTCACCTAAACTGACCTTACCACCGGGAAATTCCCATAAACCACCCTGATGGAGGTGATCGGGACGCTTGGCAATTAGGATTTGGTTTTGTTGAGAATTTAAAATCACACCCACTGCTACATGAACAGCATCAGCGGGGATATTTTGTTGTCCTTTAGGTTCTGTATTCGGCATTAATTCGGACATATTCATAACTTAAATCGGTGGTCCATACTGTTTCAGAAACCTGCCCACGATTTAACTTTATTACTATTTCTATATCCTCAGCCTGCATGGCTTTCTGACCCTGCGCCTCGGTATAACTTGAGGCTCTACCGCCATTTTCTGCGATTAACACCGAGTTTAGGCTAATTTGAATCGCTGATACATCCAAGTCATCAATATCGGCTCGCCCAACGGCGGCTAAAATTCTTCCCCAGTTAGGATCTGACGCAGTAAGCGCTGTCTTAACCAATGGCGACTCTGCTACGGTGTAGGCAACTGCTAATGCTTCTTGACTATTGTTAGCCCCATCCACTGTAACGGTAACAAATTTTTTGGCACCCTCGCCATCGCGAATAATAGATTGTGCTAATTCTTCAAAAATAGCGGTTAACGCTGTCAAAAATTGCTCAAAATTTGTTTCATCTATTTGTACACCACTAGCACCCGTCGCTACTAGCATTACGGCATCATTGGTTGAGGTATCGCCATCTACAGTGATTCGATTAAAGGATTTGCCATTGGCCTTTTGCAATGCGGCATGTAAAAGCTCTTCATCAATGGCCGCATCAGTAGCCACATAACCCAACATGGTGGCCATATTGGGTTTGATCATGCCAGAACCCTTACAGATACCGGTTATGGTCACCGTGGAGCCATCAATATCAAATTGAATTGATGCGCCCTTAGGACGGGTATCAGTCGTCAAAATACCCTCAGCCGCATCTTCCCAGCCATCAACTGAAAGATTTTGCTTAGCATCAGCAACGGCACCACAGATAGTATCAACCGGTAATGGCTCACCAATAACACCTGTAGAAAAAGGCAATATTTGCTGTAGATCTGCCCCTGTTGCATCAGCAACTGCTTGGCAACAACTTAAACTATCGGCGATGCCCTGCTCTCCAGTGCCCGCATTTGCATTACCCGTATTGACCAGTAGGTAGCTAGGGCTTATCTGCCCTAGATGTTGTTTGGCGATAGTAACCGGTGCTGCACAAAATTTATTCTGAGTGAAAACCGCTGCCGCAGTACTGCCTTCAGCGACTTGCATAAGTACCAGATCTTTACGACCTGCCATTTTGATACCGGCACAGGTAGTCCCCAGTTGAAATCCTTCAACTGGATGCATGATTGGAAATGTATTTTTACCTGTCGCCATTATTAATTTTCTCCTTGAAAATTGGGTTTAATCCTTTTATCCAACTAGTATAGTTAAATTTTACCGCAACATTGTTTGTACTTCTTACCCGATCCACAGGGACATGGGCTATTGCGCCCAACTTTTGGTGTTGATCTTATCACGGGTTTGGCTGTATCTGGTGTTTTCTGATCAGTATCAGTATCTAATTCATTTAACTCATTTAGCTGTGCATGCTCATACTGATGGTTGATCGCCTGATTTTTTCGCTGTTGCTCCATGCGATCTGCATCCTCTTGTGAGGACACCTGAACATGACTTAAATAGCGAATTGTTTCGTGCTTAATATTTTCAAGTAGCTGTTCAAACAACTCAAATGATTCGCGCTTATATTCTTGCTTTGGATTTTTTTGCGCATAGGCTCTAAGCCCAATACCTTGACGCAACTGATCCATATTAGTTAGATGATCTTTCCAAAGATTATCTAACAGCTGTAACATAATTTGACGCTCAACCTCACGCATTGCATCACCCACATGGGCATAATTGGCTTCATAATTTGCCTGAACTTCAATCACAACCTTGTCGCGCAATTGTTCTTCATGAAATCGCTGATCATCATCAAGCCACTGCTGTATTGGCAACTCGGTGGCAAAGTCAGTTTTTAAAGCCTGCTCAAGACCGGCCACATCCCACTGCTCCTCAAGACTACCCGGTGGTAAATAGGCACTAATGGTTGAATTCACAACGTCATCGCGTATATTAGTAATGACCTCTGATATATCGTCATCTGACAGTAAATCATTTCTCTGCTGATAGACCACCTGACGTTGATCATTGGCAACATCGTCGTATTCCAAAAGATGTTTACGCATATCAAAGTTACGACCCTCAACTTTGCGTTGCGCTTTAACAATCGCATTGGTCACCATGCGGTGCTCAATGGATTCTCCATGCTCCATTCCCATAGCGCGCATCATATTTTTGACACGGTCAGAGGCAAATAGGCGCATTAGCGGGTCTTCTAGTGATAAATAAAATCTCGACCAGCCGGGATCGCCCTGACGACCGGCACGACCACGCAACTGGTTATCAATACGACGTGACTCATGACGTTCGGTGCCCACAATATGTAACCCCCCCGCCTCAAGTACTTTTGTCTGACGCGCCTGCCAGTCTGCTTTAACTACCGCTATTTGATCCTCTGTGGGTGATTTCTCGGCCAACTCTTTTAGTTCGGCTTCAAGGTTACCCCCCAATACAATATCGGTTCCACGACCCGCCATATTGGTGGCAATGGTCACAGCCCCTGGTCGTCCCGCATTAACAATAATATTAGCTTCACGTTCATGCTGTTTGGCATTCAATACATTGTGTTCAATTTTGGCTTTCTTTAACAAACTTGATAGCAATTCGGATGATTCAACGGAGGCGGTACCCACTAAAATAGGCGCACCTTTTTCAACTAGCTCTTTAATATCCTCAATAACAGCTTCAAATTTTTCCTGTTGCGAAAGGAAAATTAAATCATTGTGATCAACACGTCGAACCGGCACATTGGTTGGAATAACCGTCACTTCTAGACCATAAATTTGCTGAAACTCAAAGGCTTCTGTGTCTGCTGTACCGGTCATACCTGAAAGTTTTGAATATAAGCGGAAGTAATTTTGGAAGGTCGTCGATGCTAGGGTCTGACTTTCCTGCTGAATATTTAATCCTTCTTTTGCTTCGATGGCCTGATGCAGACCTTCAGATAGTCGTCTACCTGGCATGGTTCGCCCTGTGTGCTCATCAATGAGCACCGCCTCACCATTTTGAATAATATATTCAACATCATTTTGGAAAAGATGCTGCGCTCGAAGTGCTGAGTGCACATGATGCAATAAACCCAAATTGGTCGCCTGATAAAGGCTTTCATCTGCAGCCAGAAGTCCTTCTTTGATTAAAATTTCTTCGATTTTCTGATGTCCGATCTCAGTCAGTTCAGCACCCCGAGTTTTTTCATCCAGAATAAAGTCACCGGTGATCTCTTGATCATCACCTTCAATTTCAGGCTGAGGCTTAAGGTTTAAAACCAATCTGTTGATTGATTTGTATAGCTTTGAACTGTCCTGTGCGGCACCCGAAATAATCAATGGGGTTCGCGCCTCGTCAATCAGGATGGAATCCACCTCATCAATAATCGCAAATGAAAGGCCGCGCTGAGATTTTTCTTGTAGAGATAACACCATATTATCTCTAAGATAATCAAAACCAAATTCATTGTTAGTACCATAAACTATATCGGCGGCATAGGCGTCTTTGCGACTACATGCTTGAGATTTACTCTTTTCAGACTGAGCAATAAAAAAAGAACTTGGGTTATCGGCGCCTTGGTAGGATTGAATAATACCCACAGACATCCCCAAGGCGGAAAATAAAGGTGCCATCCATTCAGCATCACGCTTGGCGAGATAATCATTGACGGTAATTACATGAACGCTGCCACCACCCAAGGCATTTAGATAAGCGGCTAGTGTGGCCACTAGGGTTTTACCTTCACCGGTGCGCATTTCAGTAATTTTACCCTGATGCAGAACAATGCCACCAATCATCTGAACGTCAAAATGACGCATACCTAAGACGCGTTTAGCAGTCTCTCTAACCGTAGCAAAAGCTTCGGGTAGTATTTCATCAAGGGTCTCACCCTGATCAATTCTAGATTTATATTCAGCAGTTTTTTTCTGCAGCTGCTGATCACTTAGCACCTGAAAATCAGGTTCTAATTGATTGATACGGTCAACGGTTTTTTGCATTTTTCGCAATTCGCGATCATTGCTACTACCAAAGATACTTTTTACTAACTTACTTAACATTTCTGTTCACCTACCCATTACAAATATAGTAAGGCATTCACCTTACGCTTATCTAGTTTTACTAAAAGGGGAGGATTATCGACTGGTGCGACGTATATAGGTAGCCGGATCAACCACCCGACCATTTTTGAAGACTTCAAAGTGAACGTGGGGGCCCGTAGAGCGACCTGAACTGCCCATTTTAGCAATCACATCACCTTTTTTGACCACAGAGCCCAGTTGAGCGATATTTTCTTGGTTGTGTGCGTACCGAGTGACATAGCCATCACTATGGTTAATTTCGACCATCTTGCCATAACCACTTTTTTCGCCAGACCAGGTAATAACACCTGCAGCTACTGCGATAATGTCAGAGCCAAACTTACCTGCAAAATCTACTCCGCCGTGCCATCTTTGCTCACCATTAAAAGGGTCTGTTCGCATTCCATAGGAGGAAGACATCCAGCCTTTGGCAATGGGTCTGCCCGCGAGTCGACGATCGTTTATAAGGTTTTTATCTGCCAGCGTTAAACGTAGTAATTTTAATTGAACTTCACGACGGGAAATTGAGTTATCCATATTAGACATCAAGGTACTAATGTCAGTTTGCTTTCCTTTGGGGGTCTGTGAAAAGGTATGACTTTGACCCAAGGGGCCACCCAAGCCTGGTGTACTTGAGAAATCAAACTCAGCGCCATCAATACCTGAAATTTCGGTTAGCTGCTCACCCAGAGCATCAAGACGAACAACGCTGGCACGCATCTGTGCTAATTTAGCGGTCATCATTGATAAATTATTAGCGACCTTTTCTCGATCAGATTGTAATTTTTCGCGGCTAGAATTTAGCTCATCCTGCATTTCGGCTATATGGTCTTCAAACAACAGTTGCCAGCGACCATCAGCAATTTTTAAACCCAAAAGTGTGCCTGCAGCTACCGGAATACCAAGCACAGCAGTCGACAACAGAATCCTCGCCCAACTATTTAGGCTGAGGGTTCTAACTCTGTCTGAGCGTTTGCTGATAAAAATTAGTTTCACTGGAATTATTGGCCTTTGACGTTTTAACCGCTAATTTAAGAATTATAGGATATAGGTGCTTCTTCTGCATCGCCGACAAAGGTAACCATTTCCCAAGCATCTTTTTCAGCGATAAGCGCTAATAATGATGCATTATTAAGACTATGGCCGGACTTATGGGCATCAAATTCACCGATAATACTGTTTCCCATCAAATAGAGATCGCCAATAGCATCAAGAATTTTATGTTTTACGAATTCATCTTCAAAGCGCAAGCCGTCCTCATTCACTATCTGTGAGTCATCAACCACAATGGCATTTTCTAAACTACCACCTCGAGCAAGCCCTTTGGCTCTGAGGAATTCAAATTCATGCATAAAGCCAAAGGTTCTCGCTCTACTCACCTCTTTTACAAAGGAAGTACTGGAAAAATCGATACTGGCATTAAGTGTTTGATTTTCAAATACAGGATGATCAAAGTCGATGGCAAAGTTAATCTTAAAGCCATCGAAAGGCTTGAACGTTGCCTGTTTTCCATCCTGTTCAACAGTGACAGAGCGCTTGACTCTGATAAATTTTTTGGGTGCATTCTGCTCCTCAATACCAGCAGATTGCAAAAGGAATACAAATGGGGCTGCGCTACCATCCATTATCGGAATTTCTGGCGCAGAGACATCAATAATTAGATTGTCTATACCCATGCCTGCAAGGGCTGAAAGTAAGTGCTCAACGGTCGATACTCGAACATCGTCTTTAATTAATGTGGTAGATAACATAGTATCACCCACATTTTCAGCTTTGGCTGGAATTTCAACAACGGGGTCAAGGTCTATACGACGAAAGACGACACCAGTATCTGGTGCTGAAGGATGAAGTGTTAGGTACACTTTCTCGCCAGTGTGTAGTCCAACACCATTGGCTTGAATCGAATTTTTAAGTGTTCGTTGCCTAACCATTATAATGCACAACTCTGTTTATAAGCGGTGCATTCTAACAGACAAGGCTCCTACCACCAAGGATATAATCCGAGGCGCGGTGGTAGAAGCCTTTTACCGTCTCAGTCCGCCTGTCTACGTAGAAAAGCGGGTACATCTAAATAATCAGCCTCTGAATCAATCTGGGTATCAAGTTGACGAGCTGTTGCCTCACCACTACTAGGTGCTGTGACACTTCTTCGATTAACTGTTGGTTGATCCAAACGGCCGTAATCAATATCACCACCCACTTTTCTAGGTGGCTGATTATCAAAGACAACGGGTCTTGGACCAGACTGTTCAGCGGGAGAGCGCAAGCCTGTTGCTACCACAGTGACGCGCAACTGATCTTCAAGCTCTGAATCAAATACACTGCCTACAATAATAGTTGCATCTTCATCCGCAAATTCGCGCACTGTATTTCCTACTTCTTCAAATTCACCCAATGTTAAGTCATAGCCACTGGTAATATTAACCAAAATACCCTTAGCGCCATGTAGATTGATATCTTCTAGGAGTGGACATCGCACTGCCGCTTCGGCAGCCACTACAGCTCTGTCTGCACCGCTTGCTTCACCAGTACCCATCATTGCCATACCCATTTCAGACATAACTGTACGTACATCAGCAAAATCAACATTGATTAAGCCATCAAGTAAAATCAAATCGGTGATGCCCTGAACTGCACCAAAAAGTACATCATTGGCCTGCTTGAAAGCATTGAGTACTGTCATATCTTTACCCAAAACCTGCAATAGTTTTTCATTAGGTACAATAATGAGTGAATCAACTCTTTCTTTTAGCTGTGAAATACCTTCATTAGCAAGATCCATACGCTTGCGTCCTTCGAACCCAAAAGGTCTAGTAACAACACCTACGGTCAGAATTCCCATTTGCTTGGCAACTTCAGCCACTACAGGTGCCCCCCCGGTTCCAGTGCCGCCACCCATGCCAGCAGTGATAAAGACCATATCTGCACCGTCAAGAGCCTGGGCAATTCTGTCTTTATCCTCTAGTGCAGCCTGACGACCTACTTCAGGGTTTGCTCCAGCACCAAGTCCCTTAGTTAAGCCACCACCTATCTGAAGAACAGTCGCCTGCCCCATATCATTCAGTGACTGAGCATCTGTATTAGCACATATAAAATCAACGCCATCGATATTACTAGCCATCATATGACGTACTGCGTTGCAACCGCCACCGCCAATACCTAATACTTTTATTTCTGCATTTTTTGGAATGCTATCCACTAACTCAAACATATACTTCCCCTTTTTTGCGCCTCAAAAAAATTAAATTAAAATCTATTCCTTGCGGACCTATACACCGCCCTGTAAAAAATTCTTAAATCTCTCTAACATACCTTTACCCTCTTGGCTCACCACTTCCTTAATTCCATGTCTTGCTTGCTCTTGCACACCAAAGTGCAAAAGCCCAACACCCGTTGAGTAAATGGGATTATTGACTACATCAGTAAGCCCTTTGACACCAGTTGGTGTTCCAATTCTTACTGGCATATGAAAAATTTCTTCTGCTAATTCTGTAACTCCTTCCATTTTTGACGTACCACCCGTTAGAACAATTCCGGCTGCAATAAGCTCCTCGAAACCGCTGCGTCGCAACTCTGCTTGAACCAATGTGAATAGCTCGTCATATCTTGGCTCGACAACCTCTGCTAGTAGCTGTCTCGACATATCTCTTGCTGCACGCTCACCTACACTAGGAACTTTAACTGTTTCTTCTGGACGTGCTAGCTTGGCCAAGGCACAGGCATACTTAATTTTAAGTTCTTCCGCTTGAGCAGTAGGCGTTCGTAGCGCCATAGCTATATCATTAGTAACCTGATCGCCTGCAATGGGAATTACGCCCGTATGACGAATCGCACCCTCCGTAAAGATTGCGATATCAGTGGTTCCACCTCCTATATCAACAAGGGCGACACCCAGTTGCTTCTCATCCTCTGTAAGCACCGCATAGCTTGACGCCAATTGCTCTAAGGCAACATTATCAACTTCTAAATCACAGCGACGAATACATTTTTTGACATTTTGTGAGGCATTAGCAGCACAGGTAACTAGGTGCACTTTGGCCTCTAGCCGAACACCTGACATACCAACGGGCTTATGAACACCCTCTTGATCATCAATAATGAATTCTTGTGGTAATACATGCAGAATTTCTTGATCAGCGGGTATGGCTACAGCACGAGCGGCATCAATCACACGATCCACATCAACCAGCTGAACCTCTTTATCGCGAATTGCCACAATTCCATGTGAATTAAGGCTTCTAATGTGACTTCCAGCAATTCCCGCATACACAGAATGAATGGAACAACCAGACATTAATTCAGCTTCTTCGATGGCCCGCTCAATGGAATTAACAGTTGCCTCAATATTAACTACAACCCCTTTTTTGAGACCGCCCGATGCGTGCATGCCAGTGCCAATAATTTCTATTTCACCATTTGGACTAATCGCCCCGACAATAGCAACCACTTTGGAAGTTCCTATGTCTAAAGCTACAATCATATTTTGTTCATTGGTATTAGCCATTTTATTTCCTCATTAGCCAACCATCATCCACGGATGATAGTTGTCTTCCTTAATGGGTCTTTTTTTGCAGTCACAACTGCCATTGAATTTCGCCAAGCTACTGCTAGGCCATTTGGGTAGCGCAGATCGATAGTTTTTATATTTTCCGATTGCTGATGAAGATCAGATCGCCAAACCATAACCAAACGCCTAATTTTTTCACCTATGTGATTTCTACCCAGTATTAGCTTAATGCCATTACTGGTTTCAACTTGCCATGCACCTAGGTGGTCTAACTTGAGCTGGGCAAGTTTAAGTCCAGTGGGTATCAATAAGTCTGCTAGACGCTGATACTGTTTCATTACTTCGGACGAACTACCAAATTGAGCTGACATCAATGGTAGATTTGAGAGATGACTGTTGTCCTGAATAGTTAATTTATCACCTGTTCGATTAAGAAAAGAGTCATCACTCCAGCGAGCAATAGGCACCTCTTCAACGACATTGATTTGTAAATTATCTGGCCACTGTCTTTGAATACTTACTTCTGCTACCCAGGGATGCTGATGCAAAATATTCTGAAGTGCTTTGAGATCAATGGTTATGAACCCACCACTAATTTGACCATTAACCAATTCAATAAATTGTTTTTGCTTAATATATTTAAATTTACCCTCTATGCTCACCTTAGCAATGGGTTTATCTAGATGATTTATTGCCAGAACCGCACCATAAGCAATAGCGCAAAACAACATCACCGTTATTAGGGTGCTTAGATTATCGAGCAGACTATCAATAAAGTGGCCCGAATCTCTGCTTACTGTTTTATGACTCTGCTGTGTTGAGCGATTCATTAGAGTGATTCCTCCAATATAGCGCGAACAACGTCTTCAAACTTTAACCCCGCCGCAAGGCCGGCCATGGGGAGAAGACTATGGCTGGTCATTCCAGGGACTGTATTAACTTCCAACAGGTTAAACCTTCCATGCTGGTCAGTCATTACATCAACACGACCCCAGCCACGACCTTCAATACTGTTAAATGCGTCAATACTTAATTGTGCTAATTCTTTCTCGCGTTCAACGTCCAGACCTGATGGGCAGAAGTATTGAGTTTTATCCGAATGATATTTCGCCTCATAGTCGTAAAATGTCGCGTTAGCTTGAATTCTGATTGAAGGCAGTGCTTTTCCACCCAAAATAGCCACAGTGTATTCATTACCTGTTAGCTGTGGCTCAGCGAGAACCTTAGCGTCATATTGTGATGCTAGCTGCCACGCTTGTTCTAATTGCTGAGCCGATTTAGCAACACTCATTCCAACACTTGATCCCTCACAGGCTGGCTTGACTACAACCGAACTGCCTAACTGATCCATTATTTCCTGCCAGTCGGTATCCTTATTGAGTGCCGCAAAATCGCTAGTGGCTAAACCAATACCCTTCCATAATTGCTTGCAACGTAACTTATCCATAGCCAAAGCTGATGCCATGACACCGCTGCCGGTATAGGGTATTTGTAAGTATTCCAAGGCACCCTGTAGGGTTCCATCTTCACCACCAGGACCATGTAATGCAATAAAGGCACGATCCAAATTAGCTTTTGCTATAGCGTCAATGGTATTTTCTCTGAGGTCTATAGCAACTGTTTCAATTTTTAACAGATTTAAAGCATCAAAAATTGCCGCACCCGTTTGAACTGAAATTTCACGCTCTGAGGATGTGCCACCATAGAGCACACCTACTCTGCCAAATTTATTGAGATTAGCAGTCATTTGCTACCCCCCTTTATTGGCTTTAATTGACTTTCTTTTAACAAAGACACTAAGGTCGTTACGCTTCCGGCACCCTGTGTCAAAACAATATCATCAGCCATAACCTGATTAGCAATCAGACCAGGAATATCGTCCATCGACTCCACATATAGGGGATCTATTTCGCCTCGTTGTCGAATGCTATTGCATAAATTTTTACTGCCAGCACCAACAATCGGCTCTTCTCCAGCTGCATAGACATCAAGAATCATTAATAAATCAACTTCAGACAAAACCTGTACAAAGTCTTCATACAAGTCTCTGGTTCGACTGTAACGATGAGGCTGGAAAATCATGACGAGTCGTTTATCTGGCCAACCGTCGCGAACTGCATCAATCGTAGCCTTTAGCTCTGTTGGATGGTGACCATAGTCATCCACTAATATTGCAGTCCCTGTGCCAGCATCATTCTCAACGGGGTATTCACCAATTATTTCGAAACGACGACCAACACCACAGAATTTTTCCAGACCCGTAATAATGGCCTGATCTTCAATACCCTCATCACTAGCTACAGCGATTGCGGCGGCGGCATTCAATGCATTGTGACGTCCAGGTATCTGCATGCGAATAGACAATGCAGAGCGATTATCGGGCCGGTTAATCACAAAACCTGCAAGCCCATCGACCATAGAAAACTGTTCTATACGGTACATCGCATCTTCACTAAAACCATAGGTCAATGTAGGTCGGCCAATACGCGTAATCAATTCTCTAATCACAGGATCATCAATACAGACCACAGCTAAACCATAGAAGGGTAAGTTGTGTAAAAATTCAATATAGGTAGTTTTTAAATTTTCAAAATCAAATCCATAGGTTTCCATATGGTCCTGCTCTATATTGGTCACCACTGAAACCATTGGTTGAAGATGTAAAAATGACGCATCACTTTCATCAGCTTCGGCAATTAAATAGCGACTGTCACCTAATTTAGCGTTGGTACCAGTGCGATTAACGCGTCCCCCCACGATAAAGGTTGGGTCGCGACCGTCTTCAGCATAAATAGCAGCAATTAAACTTGTTGTCGTTGTTTTTCCATGTGTGCCTGCAACCGCCACACCGTGACGATAGCGCATTAATTCTGCGAGCATTTCAGCTCTTCTTACTACCGGTATTCCATACTCAAAGGCAGCTACTATTTCAGGGTTTTCTAGGGTGACTGCTGAGGATTTAACCACCACATCGGCCCCCTCAATATGGCTCTTATCATGACCTTTGAAGAATGTAATGCCACTAGTTTTAAGGCGCTTTATCGTCGCGCTAATATTGATATCTGAACCAGAAATTTGATAGCCCTGATTAAGCAGTACCTCGGCAATCCCACTCATACCACTGCCACCAATGCCGACAAAGTGAATGCGACGAATACGACGCATCTCTGGGGGCTGAAAGCTTATTTTATTATCCATTAGCAACCTCCATACAAACCTCAGCAACACGATCAGCCGCACCTAGTTTGGCAATCGTTTTTGCACATTGAGACATAGCAATACATTGACCTCTATTCGTGGCAATCTTCTTTATAAAGTCAGCTAATTTTTGAGCAGTTAAATTTGATTCAGGCAACATTTCAGCTGCGCCAGAATTCACTAACCATTGACCATTAATTGTCTGGTGATCATCTATGGCATATGGGAAAGGAATCAATAAAGCACCCAATCCAACCGCAGTTAGCTCAGCCACTGTCAGCGCACCTGAACGACAGATAACAAAATCTGCCCATGCATAGGCTTCATTCATTTTCTCAATAAACGGAACAACTCTAAGACCTGATGAATTAATATCATGCCCCTGCTCTAGATAAATTTTTTGGGTAAGCTCTAAGTGCTGACTACCTACCTGATGCAGTACTTCAGGCCTGTTTTGGCTGTCAATTGATGCCAGTGCCTGCGGTACTATTTTATTAATAGCCAAGGCACCACGACTACCGCCTAAAACAAGTACTCGCAAGGGACCTGATCTATTTTCAAGTCGGCCTGACTCGTGGTGCAAAGCAGCTATTTCTGGTCGAATTGGGTTGCCACACCACTCAGCCTGTTTAAAGGTATTCGGGAAGCCTTGCATTATTTTGGTTGCCAACTTAGCAGAGAGCTTGTTGGTGGTTCCCGCCACAGAATTTTGCTCATGAATAACCAGCGGTATGCCTTTTAATTTTGCAGCGACTGCGCCAGGACCTGAGGCGAACCCACCCATACCTAAAACTACTGAGGGATTGAATTGATTAATAACCGAACAAGCCTGTATTACTGAAGACAATAATTTAAAGGGCGCTCTTACAAGTGCAAGTAATCCACGACCTCTTAGACCTTCAATATTTAAATAATTTAAGTCAATTCCACGCTGAGGGATTAGTTCAGATTCAATACCTTTTCGCGTTCCCAGCCAAGAAACATCGATATTATTAGCCATTAATATTTCAGCCACTGCAAGCGCAGGGAATACATGGCCACCAGTTCCGCCGGCCATAATCATGACTCGGGAATAATTGGGCTGTGTTTTATCGCTCATAGCCAGACCTCCCCGATACCGTTTTTGTGCGCTCTAATTCATGACTTAGTCGCAGCATCATGCCCAGCATCGCACAGCAAACTAACAGGCTACTGCCACCATAACTAATAAATGGCAGCGTAAGGCCCTTGGTCGGCAATAATCCTGCATTAACACCCAGATTAATAAATGTCTGACCACTCAGGATTAGACCAAAACCTATTAATACATAAGCGGCATACCAATGTTGACGACTAATAGCTTTTTTAGCCAAGTGCATAATACGCACCACAAAAAAGCTGTATAAAAATAGTAGGAATATGACGCCAACAAAACCAAACTCCTCAGCATAGATAGCAAACACGAAGTCCGTATGGGCATCAGGTAAATAGAGCATTTTTTGTACTGACTGACCCAAGCCAACACCAAATAATTCACCTCGACCAAAGGCAATTAAAGACTGCGTTAGCTGGTAACCAGAATCAAACTTATCTGACCATGGATCCAAATAAGCGGTTAAACGCGCCATACGGTACGGCGCTGCAGTAGCCATCACCCAAAAGGACAATGCCGCTAAGACTAATACTGATAAAAATTGACGAATATGTGAGCCACCCAAAAACAACATCACCATAAAGGTACAGCCCAAAACTCCAACAGACCCAAAATCAGGCTCTAGAATAAGAAGTATCGAAAGTATCAAGATTACAGCCATTAATTTAAGAAACTGTGGCCAGCTGTCACTTAAAGTATCGCGATATTTTTCAAGCTGAGCAGCTAAGAAAATAACCGTAGCCACCTTCACAAATTCTGAAACCTGTAGGGTAAATCCACCTACACCCAGCCAGCGGCGACTACCATTAAGATTAAGCCCAACGCCGGGAACAAGCACTGCAATAAGCAGAAGAACAGATATTAGTATCCAGGCGAGACTGTATTTTGACCAGACTGTTGGTGATGTGTAAAAACCAACCGCAATGGCACCGATACTCAACAGTAGATAGGCAAAGTGACGCTTAACAAAATAAAACTGATCATCAAACCTATGGTCAGCATAACTAAATGATGAGGATGCCACCATAATCAAACCGATAGACAATAATGCTAATGCAGGTACCAATAGCTTGTTGTCAACATGCCAACTGTCGTTTCTCTGAGCCATTGTTTTTAACGGTATTGATTGGCTCATTGGACACTTCCTCGAGCCGATGCCATTGCATCTACTGCTTCAATAAAACAATGTCCGCGATGTTCAAAACCGTCAAACATATCAAAACTTGCGCAGGCGGGTGATAATAGAACAGTATCACCAGATTCTGCAGCTTGATGACTGCTAAATAGGGCTGATTGCATAGAATCAACCATCTCAATTTCAACGCTATCATTCAGCACCGATTTTAATTTATCCGCATCTTCACCGATTAAAATAACTCGCTTAACAACATTTTTAACGACTTTCTGTAGCCCAGAGAAATCTTGACCCTTAGCCTGACCGCCAGCAATAAGAATAATATTTTTACGATTTTTCGCACCAAATCCTTTGAGCGCGGCGACTGTAGCGCCCACATTGGTGGCTTTTGAATCATTGATATAATCTACCGAATCTATATTGCCAACTAACTGGCAGCGATGTGGCAGCCCTTTAAATACTTTTAAAGTATCAAGCATGCTCTGCATAGGCAGGTCGACACTAAAACCTAAAGCTAAGGCGGCAAGTGCATTAGCAACATTATGCGAGCCTTTTAATGCCATTTGATCGATTCGCATTAGACGCTCAATACCATACGACAAGTAACCCTGCTCAAGTCCTTGGAGTACACCAAAACTTCCAAGATCTGATTGGTTCAAACCAAAACTAATCATTGGCGTTTGTACTGAAATTAATGGTCTAGTTAAAGCATCTTCACGGTTGATAACCACTTTACTCGCACCGCGGAATATTCGATGCTTAGCTGTATGGTAATCTTGAAGATTTTTATATCGATCAAGGTGATCGGGGCTAATATTTAACAATCCAGCAATAGCACCACGGCCATCATTCAATAACTCTAGCTGAAAGCTTGAGGCTTCAATCACATAAAGTTCATTGCGCTGATCAAGAAGCTCTAACATTGGCGTACCCAGATTGCCGCCCACCGCGGTTATCAAACCACTGTCTTTAGCCATTTGCCCTACAAGTTCTGTGACTGTACTTTTCCCATTTGAGCCCGAAATAAGAATGACCGGCGCCTCGACCTGTTCGAGAAATAATTCAAGATCACCGAGCAACTCAACACCCTTCTCTTTGGCGGCAACCAAAGCGGGTTCATTTAGTGAAATACCTGGACTCACAATTAAGCGATTGTATCGACAGAGAAATTCGGCATCAAAAGCACCGGTTACAATCTCGGCTTTTGAGTACTGCTGTGAAACAGCTTTTAAATTAGGTGGCTCATTACGACTATCCGCAAAATCAAATGCTATATCCCTGGCATCAAAAAAAGCAGCCACGGACAGACCCGTGGCCCCCATACCAAGAATTGCAGTTTTACGATTAGTTACAATAATTTCGGCCACTTACTTCTCCAAATCTTAACGTAACTTCAAAGTTGCCAGCCCGATAAGGACTAGCATCACCGTGATTATCCAGAAGCGCACAATAACCCGCGGCTCTGGCCAACCTTTTAATTCATAATGATGATGCAGGGGCGCCATTCTAAAAATGCGCTTACCAGTTAATTTGTAGGAGCCGACCTGCAAAATCACCGACAGCGTTTCAATCACAAAAACACCGCCCATGATCATTAAGACAATTTCTTGACGGACTATGACTGCGATCACGCCTAGTGCCGCTCCCAACGCCAGTGAGCCTACATCGCCCATAAAAACCATAGCTGGATAGGTGTTAAACCATAGGAAGCCCAGACCAGCACCGCAAATGGCCGCAGTGAAAATCAATAACTCACCAGCCCCTGCAATGTAAGGGATATGTAAATAGCTCGCAAATTGAAAATTACCGGTTAGGTATGCAAAAACACCTAAGGCACCTGCAACTAGAACCGTGGGTAAAATAGCCAAACCATCAAGGCCATCGGTTAAATTTACTGCATTACTAGTGCCCACAATCACGAAATAGGTCAATACAATAAATAAAGGCCCTAAGTAAATAGCCACATCTTTAAAGAATGGAACAATTAACTCCAAATCAGCGGGACTCTGTGCGATATTGTATAGAAACATAGCTGCCGCAAGACCAACCACTGACTGCCAGAAGTATTTCCACCGTCCAGGCAAACCACGAGGATTTTTTTCAACCACCTTACGATAATCATCAATCCAGCCAATAAGCCCAAAGAAAAAAGTTACCGCCATGACCACCCAGACATAGGGGTTACTCAAATCTGACCATAGCAAGCTACTCACAAATATAGCGATTAGAATCAGCGACCCACCCATAGTTGGTGTACCCGCTTTTTCTAAATGGCTTTTGGGCCCATCTGAACGAATAGCCTGACCCATCTGTAATCGGTTAAGTAATCGAATCACCTTAGGGCCTGCAATTAAACTAATCAGCAAGGCGGTTAACACGGCAAAAATGCCCCGCAGGGTTAGATACTGAACCACAGAAAATGGTTTATAAAAGTCACTTAAATATTCAGCAAGCCATAACAGCATTAGCTTTTCTCCTTGTTAGAAAGCATTGTCACAACTTCCTCCATACCGGAACTTCGTGACCCTTTTACCAGCAGGGTTACCTTTGATTTATTGACACAAACATCGTCTAAAGCTGCCATTAATTCCTGCTTATCTGAAAAATGATTGCCACCGAACATATCGCTCGCGACCGCACTTAAAACGCCTACCGAATAAAGCGCTTCAATGTCCTTTTCTGCGGCATAACGACCAATTTCACGATGCATTTCCATAGCCTTATCGCCCAACTCTGCCATATCCCCCATAACCAATAGTCGATAGCCCTCTTTGTTGGCTAGCACATCGATAGCTGCCTTAAAGGAATCTGGATTTGCATTGTAGGTATCATCGAATAGTGCGACATTATCGGTTAACTGTTGTAGATTTAATCGACCCGCCACAGGCTTTACTGCAGTTAGCCCCATCACAACTTGGTCAAGAGACACACCTGTAGCTATACAGCAGGCAGCTGCTGCCATGGCATTTTTAACCGAATGAGCCCCTGGAACTGGCAAGGCAACTGATCTTCTAGCTTTGCCATTACATAGATCAAACTGACAACAACCTGTATCCAAAACTCGGATTTTTTCAGCAAAAACATCCGCATTATTGTGTTCCGTAGAGAATGTCAGACATTGCTTGCCTGCTAATTCAGACATCCAAGCATCGGACCAAGCAAGATCTAAATTAATGACTGCAGTTCCTGAGGGCTTAAGACCTCTGTATATTTCTGATTTAGCATTGGCAACGCCCTCAATCGAGCCGAAACCTTCAATATGCGCATGCTGAATATTATTCACCAGAGTGATATCGGGTCGGGCAATATCGCAAAGGTAAGCAATTTCTCCTTTGGCGCTTGCACCCATCTCAATGACAGCAAAATCTGTATCAGCCTGCATTGACAGCAGCGTTAATGGCACACCAATATGATTATTTAGATTACCTTTGGTAGCATGAACTTTGGATTCCTGACCTAAAATAGAGGCAATCATCTCTTTGACAGAGGTTTTTCCACTGCTACCGGTAATTGCAATTAAAGGTCCACTAAGAAGCTCGCGGTTCATATGGGCTAACTGCCCCAAAGCTTCAGTTGTATCTTCAACAACCCACTGGGGAATTGGCAATTTTTTATTAGGTTTAGATACCACGAGCCCGCAGGCAAGGGTAGTTACTTCCTCGAGGAATTCATGGGCATCAAAACGCTCACCCTCTAGGGCGACAAATAACTGACCCTCAGAAATTTTCCGGCTATCAATCGAGACCTGAGAAAACTCACAATCTGGATTTAACAGAGTGCCACCAAAAGCTAATGCGGCATCAGTTAGGCGCAACTCAGTCATCATGAGACACCACCTTTGTTGTGATGCTCACGGGAGGCCTGTACAGCCTCTAGAGCAATTAGTGCCTCTTGCTGATCGCTAAACGGCAATCTAGTATCGCCGACAATCTGATAGTCTTCATGACCCTTGCCGGCGATCAGGACTATATCTTGGCTTGCTGCCTGAATGATACTGGTTGAAATAGCACGTCTACGATCTAATTCAATGGTAACATCACCATCAATCCCCTGAAGAATTTGCTCAGCAATCTGCTCTGGCTTCTCAAAACGCGGATTATCATTGGTAACAATAATTCTATCTGCGAATTGATCAGCAATTTTTCCCATTTCAAGTCGCTTTCCCTTGTCGCGATTTCCGCCACAGCCAAACACCAACCATAACTGTCCTAAGCAGAAGGGCTTAATTGCTTGAAGTGCTTTTTCTAGCGCATCTGGTGTATGTGCGTAGTCGATTATTACCTGAGGCTCTGCATTCGCAGACATTGACTGCATTCGGCCTGGTGCTGCTTGCAATTCGGGCAATAGCTGTAAGCAATTGACTAGGGTTACTCCTCGGGCACAGGCTGCCGCAATCACTGCAAGTAAATTACTGAGATTAAAGCTCCCAATCAAACTAGAGGTTATTTCACCCTCGCCCCAAGGTGTCACCAGTAGAGCACGAATACCCGAACTATCTAAATCAATCTGGCGACAGTGAATATCAGCCACCTGATTATCAAGACTGAAGGTAATCAGCTGCATTTCTGGTCGTAAATTAGCTGCAATTTCTACGCCCACAGGATCATCTAAATTAATAATTGCGGTTTTCACCGTAGGTAATTCAAAAAGACGAGCCTTAGCGGCTGCATAACTTTTTAAATCAGAATGATAATCTAAGTGATCTCGGCTTAAATTAGTGAATACCGCAATATCTATCTCAATAGACTGCAAGCGATACTGCACCAAACTATGTGATGAGGCCTCTAAAGCAACAGACTTAGTACCATTCATTGCTAATTCGGCCATTATTCTTTGCATCGATACTGCATCTGGCGTAGTTAACTGTACATCCCCTGATGGCTTAGTTTTAAAAGATTGATCTGAGGTATTCGTAGACTGCGACTCAGCAACGCCATAGCCGGTGGTACCAATATAAGAAGATTTATGCTTCTCACCTAACACTTTGGCTTTAGCCAATAGTTGCGCATATAAAAGGGTGCAGGTTGTTTTTCCGTTAGTACCAGTAAAGGCCACTATATCCATATTCCGAGATGGATTGCTGTAAAAACGCCCAGCGATTTCAGATAAACGAGAGTGCAACTGATCAATAATAACAATTGGAACTGATAGGCGATCCTGTTCAATTGATAGCTTTGACTGTGAATCCACTAAAACAGCTACAGCACCAGCCGCAACCGCTTGATCAATATATTGGGCACCGTCTGTTTGGGTACCCTTTAAGGCGACAAAGCAATCTCCCTCTTTAACGCTTCGACTATCAATTGTTATGCCGCTAACAGAAATAGTTGAACTTAGAGTATCCGTCGCAAACCCCTGCACAAGGCTTTCAAGAGATAAAAAATATTTTTTTGCCAGCGTCATCATGATTCCCCTCGCAGCGCCGTATCCGAGCGCTTCACTATGGGACTATTAACCTTGTTCTGATCTGGAGTCACTTGCATTAGGCGCAAAGCATTTCCTGTAACCTCAGAAAAGACCGGAGCCGCAACCACGCCTCCAAAGTAGCCACCTTCACTTGGTTCATCCACCACCACTACTGTCACCAGACGCGGATCATTAATCGGTGAAAAACCAGCAAAAGCAGACATATAGACACTTTCATGGTATCCGCCCGAACTATTTGGCTTGTGCAAGGTACCTGTTTTTCCACCAACCGAATAACCTTTAATGGTCGCTCGACTGCCCGTACCTTTTTTACCTGTAGCCGCATAAAGCATGTAGCGCATTTCGTCTGCTATTGCTTCGTCAATAATTCGTATACCCTCTGGCGCTGAATCCACAGGCAATAAAGAAACCTCTTTACGAACACCACTGCTCGCTAGCACCGCATAGGCTCTTGCCAACTGCAGTGATGAAGCACTTAATCCATAACCAAAAGAGAACGTTGCCTGAGTAACCGAATCCCAACGACGATGAGCCGGCAAACTACCACTGGTCTCACCAGGAAAACCACTGCCAACATTTTCACCAAACCCAACACGCTCGAATAATTCACGCGTTTCATTGGGGTTTAACTGTAAAGCAATCTTAGAAGTTCCCACATTACTTGATTTGGATATAATTCCCGCAAGATCAAGCAGGCCATAGTTGTTTTCATCTTTAAATTTTTTACGATCAACTTTTAAATAGCCTGGATGAGTATCAATGGTTGTGTTGGGCTCAAATTTACCGCTTTCTAGTGCCGCTAAAATTGTAAATGGCTTAACCGTAGAACCTGGCTCCATGATGTCGGTCATGGCTCTATTTCTAACCGAACCCGGAATTAACTTTGAACGATCATTAGGATTAAATGAGGGCTGATTCACCATAGCCAGCACCTCACCCGTCTCAACATCCAAAACTACCACCGAGCCTGACTTAGCATTATGTTTATCTACCGCTTTTTTTAGCGCACGATGCGCCGCATACTGAATTCGCAAGTCAATACTTAGTCGCAAATTTTCGCCTGCGTGTGCCGGCTTAATCAGCGAGATATCCTTAATGACTCGCCCCTTATTATCTTTAATGACTTTTTTTGAACCTGCCTTCCCCGTCAACCATTCGTTGTACGCAAGCTCCATACCCTCAATACCGACCTCATCAATATTGGTAAAGCCTACTAGCTGCGAGGTCACCTCACCGGCTGGATAAAAGCGTTTGAATTCCTGGCGCCCCTCAATTCCCGATATTCCCATATCCAGAACACGCTGAGCCTCGTTCACTGGCAGTTGCCTGGCCAAATACATAAATTTTTTATTACGATATCTTTCAAGCCTCGCACTAAGCTGCGGAAAACTAACTCCAAGTGCATCAGCTAATTTTTTTAGATCCTGCTTAGAAGCCAACTTATTCACTAGCTTTGGATTTGCAATTAACGAAGTCACTGGTGTACTTACCGCCAGAGGCTCACCATTTCGATCGGTAATCAATCCACGATAAGCAGGAATTGGCACGCGGCGAATTGATCGGGCATCGCCCTCATCCTGAAGGAAATCCACACCAAACTCTTCATCTGGCATAATTTGTAACTGAGCTATATGGGTAGCGAGCAAAATCGGTAGGGAGAAAAGCCCCAACATTACTAAAAAGTAACGCCATCTGGGGATTAACTTTTGCGACTGTTGCTGGGTCACATTTTTACCTTTGCGTTAAAAAAAGAGCTTTATGCCCGTATATTTTATTTATTGTTTACCATTACTATTTCTATGGCCTTTGGCGTACGCATATTTAATTCGTCTGCCGCCATACCCTCTACCCGTTGCAATGAACCCACAGCACTTTGCTCTAGAAGGTATCTGCCATATTCAACCTGCAACTGATTTGCCTCACGCTGCATCGCCGTCAACTGACCATAGGTCTGGCGATAAGTGTGACTGTAATGAGTTACCGCCAATGCACTGGCAACTACCGCTAGCCATAACAAACCAATTTTTACAATACTCAAATCAAACATCTGATTAAGCCACTCGCTCAGCGATGCGCATCACCGCGCTGCGCGCTCGTACGTTATTCTCTACCTCGATAGCTGCGGGTTTTATAGCCTTACCCACCTTGACCAATCGAATACCGCGATCCACATCAGGAATCGGCAAATTTTTTGGCAATTTAATTCCACGCTCCTGATCACGAATAAAGCGCTTTACTCGTCGATCTTCCAAAGAGTGAAAACTTATGACCACCAATCTACCTCCAACCGCTAAACTATCGATAACCTGTTGCAGTAAATCTTCTAAATCGGCTAATTCACGATTAATAAAAATTCTTATAGCCTGAAATGCCTTGGTTGCGGGATGCTTGCCTCGCTCCCATGCTGGGTGGGCATCAGCTAAAATTTTGGCTAACTGCACCGTTCGCTCAATCGGCTTTTCAGCGCGTTCGCGCACTATGGCTGCCGCCATTCTTCGCGCAAAACGCTCTTCTCCAAATTCCTTAATCACCTTGGCAATATCCTGCTCATCCGCTGAAGCCAACCACTCAGCTGCAGATAACCCCTTACTGGTATCCATACGCATATCTAAAGGGCCATCACGCAAGAAACTAAAGCCTCTTTCCGCTACATCAAGCTGCGGAGAAGAAACACCCAAATCCAAAAGCACGCCCGAAACCTCGCCATGCTTTTCTGCCTGCTTAACAATCTCTGCAAGCTCAGCAAAACTGGCATGCACTAATGTTAATCGGTCTTCCTCTGCAAACCGCACCTGCCCCGCAGCAATGGCATCCAAATCCTTATCAATTGCAATTACCGAGCCCTTATCTGAAAGCCGAGAAAGCAACTCAGCAGTATGGCCGCCGCGACCAAAGGTGCCATCTATGTATAAACCATCCGCATCAATCGCCAAACCATCAATAGCCTCTTTTAAAAGCACCGTTGAGTGCTCGGCCACATTTGCCTCTTCGGCGTTAAATCCCTCTACCATGATAGATTCTTAAGTGCATCGGACATGCTCTCTTTATCCATGAGCATTTCACGATAAGTTTCTTGAGACTTTTCACGCTCAGCATTCCAATTAGCCTCAGACCAAATTTCTAAACGCTGAGTACGACCCACCAAAACAAGCTTCTTGTCGAGTTCAGCGTAACCGCGCAATTCTGTAGGAATCAAAATCCGACCACTACCATCAACCTGCAGGTCTTTCGCTTGACCTACAACAAAACGACTGAGCATCTCACCCAGATCATCCATCGCGGGAAGCGCGGCAACTTTTTCCTCGAATTTTTTCCATTCGGGTAAGGGTGAAAGTGTTAAACAAGGGGATTTCATATCAATAGTAATCACCAGTTCGCTTTTGCAAACTGTATCCAGCAGAGCGCGATATCGGGTCGGAATTGCCATCCGTCCCTTTGCGTCCATATTGATTGGATCACTACCTCTAAACATTTTTTACCCTTTGACTCCACTTTAAGGCAAAAAAAATACACTTTTTGCCACTTTTACCCACAAATAAAGATTAAGATCAGCGAACTTCAATGTCAAGGCGAAAAGAAGAGAAAAAAACCAATAAAATCAGTTAGTTCCGAGAGGGTTAACCAGTACGTGCAAGGGGGTAAAAAATTAACAAATAGAAAACAGGTAGCTAAGAGAGCAACTTAAAGTAACTTCTAGCTTTTAGGGTTTTTAAGAATATTTAGATCTTTAAAAAAAATTTTATATTCTTTTATAGAATAAAAAAAGATTTTTATTTTAGTTTTTTTGGCCGCCAAAAAAATAAGGTTGAGTTGGCCGATAAGCCGGGTTCTGTCGAGGACAATCATTCATCTAGGATAAACGTCACCGCTTACCTCAAGCGACCTACCCGTTCCCAACGCGGGTCACGCCTTATGGGAACCTATTTGGTCTTGCTCCGAGTGGGGTTTACCTTGCCGTTGACTGTTACCAGCAACGCGGTGCGCTCTTACCGCACCCTTTCAGCCTTACCTGTGCTTCCGAAGAAGCCATCGGCGGTCTACTCTCTGCTGCACTTTCCGTAGGCTCTCGCCCCCCAGGTGTTACCTGGCACACTACCCTATGGAGCCCGGACTTTCCTCTGCATTACACCCTTTCAAACGCAAGCGAATGATCGAGACATTAATACAGCGATTGCCTAGCCAACTCGGCCGCAAGGGTAACATGTGAGACGCTAATAAAATAGCGGAATAATAGGGTTTATTATTTGCTTTCTTTCAAGAGAGGATGGTCAGCCGGCAACTGACGAGAAATCCACAGCGCCAACTTATGGCGCATATTAGGATCGCTAATCTGATCCTTAGCGAGGGGTTGAATCAGCTTATCTTCAACTAGCACCTTGTAGATAAATTCCACCTTCAGTTTGACCGAATCATGAGACTCAATTTTACCGTAAGCGCGCTTCTGCGCATAAACCGCACCTATTTGCAGTGCTTTTTTAACTAATTCTGGTTCGTTTAGAATTTTATTCATAATTAACCCTTAGCTTAGATTAATAAGTTTAGTCTACAAAAACCCTCGCATTTCTAAACAGACGCATCCAGCCACTATCCTCACCCCAACCCTCAGGGTGCCAAGAATTAAGAACGGTTCGGAAAACCCGCTCCGGGTGGGGCATCATTAATGTTGCCCGCCCATCCATTGAGGTTACACCGGTAATGCCATCAGGGGAACCATTGGGATTGGCTGGATACTTAGATGCCACCGATAAATTATTTTCTAGATAGCGCAGTGCAATTTGATGAGTCTGCTGTAAGCTATCTAGCGCCTCTGAATTAGCAAATTCAGCGCGACCCTCACCATGAGATACGGCAATCGGCATATAAGAACCCGCCATACCCTGCATAAGAACAGAAGGTGAATCTTCAACTCTTACCAATGAAAAGCGCGCCTCAAACTGCTCAGACAGGTTACGAACAAATCGCGGCCATAAATCAGCACCTGGAATCAGTGTTTTTAGATTGGATAACATCTGACAACCATTACATACGCCTAAACTGAAAGTTTCAGGGCGATGGAAAAATTGCTCAAATTGGTCGCGCAGTTGATTATTAAATAAGACTGTTTTAGCCCAACCCTCGCCCGCACCCAAAACATCGCCATAAGAGAAGCCACCACAGGCCACTAGACCAGAAAAATCTTGAAGTGATTGACGCTGAGCAAGCAGATCACTCATATGCACATCTACCGCAGTAAAGCCTGCTCGATCGAAGGCGGCCGCCATCTCTAAATGGCTGTTAACGCCCTGCTCACGCAAGATAGCCATCTTAGGTTTTGCACCTTTCTGTATATAGGGCGCGCTAATATCCTCAGAGGGGTCATAACTTAAATTAACTGAAAGACCACTATCCTGCTGAGCAATACGATCAAACTCTTCTTTAACACAATCTGCATTATCTCTGCGAGACGCTATCTGATATGAGGTGCGACTCCAATGCTCCTGCAATTCAGCACGCGATTTAGAGAATATAAGATCGCCACTGCGACTAATATCAATGCTATCGGCCTTATTGATGGTTCCCAATGCATAGGCATTAATGTTCGCCTGGGTAAATTGCTCTACAATCTCAACAGCATCATCGCTGTGCACCTGAATAACAGCACCCAATTCCTCATTAAATAAAACCGCCAAATCATCGTTATCCAATGGCCCAATATCAACAGAAACACCGGTATGCCCTGCAAAAGCCATTTCTGCAAGGGTAGTAAATAAGCCGCCATCGGAACGATCATGATAGGCAAGCAGCTTTTCTTGCTCCAATAATGCCTGAATAGTATTAAAAAATGCTTTTAAGCTATCAGCATCGTCTACATCGGGCGCTTCACTGCCCATCTTAGAATAAACTTGCGCCAAAATTGAGCCGCCCAAGCGATTGGCACCAGCACCCAAATCAAGCAAAATTAATTGTGTTTCATCAGCAATATCCTGAAGCTGTGGAGTTACCGTTTTACGCACATCAGTCACTGGAGAAAAACCAGTAATAATGAGTGATAAAGGCGCGGTTACCGACTTATCTTCGCCCTGATCCTGCCAAGCAGTTCTCATAGACATACTGTCTTTACCCACTGGCACCGTAATACCTAGCTTAGGACAGAGATCCATTCCCACTGCTTCAACAGTGCGATAAAGTTTCTCATCTTCCCCTGCTGAACCGGCAGCACACATCCAGTTAGCAGAAAGCTTAATATCTTTAATATCAGCAATTCGAGTAGAGCAAATATTGGTAATCGCTTCACCAATCGCCATACGCCCAGAGGCAGGCGCATTAATTAGTGCCAACGGGGTACGCTCACCCATAGCCATGGCTTCACCCGCATAACTATCAAAGGTCACGGTAGTCACCGCACAGTCAGCCACCGGTACCTGCCAAGGGCCGACCATTTGATCGCGGGCTACCATGCCCGTTACAGAACGATCACCAATGGTAATCAAGAAACTTTTACTGGCTACAGCGGGGTGCTGAAGCACTCGCACCACTGCCTCATTAATATTTAAATAATGAGTGCCAAAATCATCACCTGCCAACTGTAACTTTTCAGCCGAGCGATGCATCTTAGGCGGCTTGCCAAATAAAACCGACATGGGCAAATCAACGGGATTATTATCAAATTGTTGATCGGTCACCTTAATGGTTTTATCTTCCGTTGCCTCACCTACCACGGCAAATGGACATCTTTCACGCTGACAGATGGCTTCAAAGCGCTGAATATCTTCAGGCTTAACCGCTAATACATACCTTTCTTGGGCCTCGTTACACCATATTTCGACCGGTGACATTCCCGGCTCATCATTGGGCACTGTTCGCAACTCAAAAACACCACCAGTCCCGCCATCTTTGACTAACTCTGGCAATGCATTAGAAAGACCGCCTGCACCCACATCATGGATAAAAGCAATCGGGTTGGTGTCTCCCAGTTGCCAACATTGATCGATCACTTCCTGACAGCGACGCTCAATTTCTGGGTTTTGACGCTGCACCGAGGCAAAGTCTAAATCTGCAGAACTACTACCCGTCGTCATACTAGAAGCAGCACCGCCACCCAGTCCAATTAACATGGCTGGTCCACCCAGTACTACTAATTTTGCACCAGGTGAAAACTCAGGCTTATCAACATGCTCTTCGCGAATATTGCCATAGCCACCCGCAATCATAATGGGCTTATGATAACCGCGACGCTCACCGGCGAAATCAGCTTCAAAGGTTCTAAAGTAACCGCATAGATTGGGTCGGCCAAATTCGTTATTAAACGCCGCACCACCAATGGGGCCCTCGACCATAATATCTAGCGCTGAAACAATACGTTCAGGCTTGCCATAATCTTCCTCCCAAGGCTGGGTGTAGTTAGGTATTTGTAGGTTTGATACGGTAAAACCAACTAGGCCTACTTTGGGCTTTGAACCACGACCCACAGCACCCTCATCGCGAATCTCACCACCAGAGCCCGTACCCGCCCCAGAGAAAGGCGCAATCGCGGTGGGGTGATTATGGGTTTCAACTTTCATCAATAGATGCACAGGCTCTTGGGAGTAACCATATTCCTTAGAGATTGGATCTGGATAAAAACGTCCTCCCACACTGCCCTCAACCACAGCCGCATTATCTGAATAGGCCGATAACACATTTTCGCCACCCAACTTATGCGTATTGCGAATCATGCCAAACAGGCTATTGGGCTGATCTTCACCATCCAATGTCCAACTGGCATTAAAAATTTTGTGACGGCAATGCTCTGAGTTTGCCTGAGCAAACATCATTAATTCTGCATCGGTAGGATTGCGCTTTAGCCCCTGAAAACTAGAGACTAAATAATCAATTTCATCATCTGCTAAAGCTAAACCTAGAGATACATTTGCCTCTTTTAGCGCCTTGACACCACCTGCCATAATATCCACTTCAGTCAATGGTGCCGGCTGATGTTGAACAAAAAGGGTTTGTGCCTGTTGCAGATCAAAAAATACCGTTTCAACCATACGGTCATGAAGCAGACTAGCTACTTCCTTTAACTGCTGCTCGGATAATACTTCAGTAGATTCAATGTAATACGCCGTCCCGCGCTCAATACGCAAAACATCATGCAAACCACAATTATGAGCAATATCGGTGGCCTTACTAGACCAAGGTGAAATAGTACCCGGTCTTGGCACCACCAATACTAACTGACCATTTGAAGATGTAACCTGTTCTTTTGGACCATATTGCATCAATGCATCAAGGGTCATGGCGTCACTCTCAGAGAGTGGCCTAGCGATATCAGCAAAGTGCTGGTATTTGGCTGTTACATCAACAATCGATGACACTGCCTGTTTTAAAGTAACCAACAATTTTCTTTGACGAAAGGCAGATAAAGCAGAAGCGCCAGCAATAATAAGCATAGGAAATAAGTTCCAAAATTAAGCAGTTAAAAACAAGCTGACATTTTATCTGAAAATTATGCTTTTAGGCACAAATAGATGAATTAGATTTCACATATTCTTAGCCATGGGCTTCAAACCATGTAAAATAATAAAAAACACCATCAACTGGCACCTAGAGGCCTTGAATGGATCCACTTCCCTCACATATTAGAACCATCCGCAATCGCAGCATGCTTGTTGCCATCTCACTGCTATGTTTGGCTTATATTTCTGATAGCTCGCATATTAACGATCTTGAAAAAGTGCTTAAACGTGGTGAGTTAGTTGTTCTGACATTACCAGGGGCTACGACCTATTTTGAAGATGGTGACGGAAAAAATGGATTCGAATATGTATTGGCTAGGGCCTTTGCCGACAGCTTGGGTGTTGAGCTAAAAGTGACTACCAAATCCACTTTACCCAGCTTACTTTTATCGGTAGGTGGGCCACAGGGCGATTTTGCTGCCGCCAATCTAGTCAATACCGAAGATCGTGGTAAATCGTATAAATTTTCATATCCCTACCATCAAGTTGTTCAACAACTTATTTATCGCGCAGGTGAACAAAAACCAAAATCGCTGAGTCAGCTTAATGGCAATCTTTCTGTTATTGCAGGCTCATCTCACAGTGAAAATTTGCAGCAACTGCGCAAGCAATTTCCGAGTCTGAAATGGTATGAAGAAAATGATGCTGAGATGAGTGAATTAATTCGCCAAGTTCATGAGGGTGACATTAGTTATACCATTTCCGATTCGCTGGCCTATGATATCAATCGGCATATTTACCCCAATACTCGCAAAGCCTTTAATGTTTCAGCGCCACAGGCCTTGGCATGGGTTTTCCCCAATCATGGCGATGGCACATTACTTAAAGCAGCTAATCAATTTTTAAAGCAATACACTGAAAGTGGTCAACTTGATGCCATCAAACAACAA
Source organism: Porticoccaceae bacterium (assembly GCA_038139495.1). Lineage (GTDB taxonomy): Bacteria > Pseudomonadota > Gammaproteobacteria > Pseudomonadales > Porticoccaceae > HTCC2207. Next base: position 8,153 of record JAYOSY010000004.1, on the reverse strand, counting down.
TTATTCGCTCAAACAAAACGTTTTTCAGCCGCAGATTCAAAACAGCTCGGCCAGTTAGTCAATAACAGATTGCCTAAGTTTGAGGCCATGTTTCGAGAAATAGCAGCTAAATATAATCTGGACTGGCACCTTGTAGCAGCTATTGCCTATCAAGAGTCTCATTGGAATCCGCGTGCAAAATCACCGACAGGCGTTCGAGGTTTGATGATGCTCACTCTGGATACAGCTAAAGAAATGGGTGTTACTAATCGCCTTGATCCAACACAAAGTCTTGAGGGTGGTGTTGCCTACTTTCTAAAACTTAAGGCGCGACTACCCGAGCGAATTCAGGACCCTGATCGAACTTTATTTGCCTTAGCCGCCTACAATGTAGGCTTTGGGCATTTAGAGGATGCGCGAATTCTAACCGTAAGAAATAATAAGAATCCAGATCTATGGGTAGATGTCAGAGCGCACCTACCCCTTCTGAGTAAAAAGAAATATTACAGCACTCTAAAGCGAGGTTATGCGCGCGGCAATGAGCCGGTTATCTATGTGGACAATATTCAGTACTACCGATCTTACTTGCAGATAAATTCGGTGTCACAGCAATCCAATCAGAAAAATAGCCAAGATAAAGAGCAAGAAAACTGGCAGCCCGTCACGCCAGACGCACTGTAAAAAAACTAGCGGCGCTGCTGAAAGAAATCTTTCATTAAAGCTCGGCACTGATCTTCTAATATACCACCCGTCCATTGTATCGAATGATTAAAATGATCTGACTCTAAAAGTGTCAACTGGCTGATTAAAGCACCAGCTCGAGGCTCTGGGGCACCAAAAATAATTCGATTAATTCGGGCATGAATCATAGCACCCACGCACATGGTGCAGGGCTCAATCGTGACATAAAGATCACAGCCAGCCAGTCGATAATTATCTAAATTTTTAGACGCATCTCGCAGAGCAACAATTTCCGCATGTGCGGTAGGGTCAGAAGAACCAATAGGACAGTTATAACCCCTACCAACCACGTCGCCATTAGCGACTACCACAGCACCCACAGGCACTTCACCCTTTAGGGCAGCTTGCTCTGCAAGCACTAATGCCTGCTGCATAAAACCGATATGATCGTCCAAAAATTGTCCCTGTTAATTTCACTCTACAATCCAAAAATAGCGTAAACTGCTTATTCCAAACAAGAGTAGTTATTAAATTTCAATGTTAACTGAACCTACGAACCAACCAATTACTATTTATTCAGACTGGAAGGCTGAATTAAGTAACTGTATCAGTTCAATTGATCAATTATTACAACTACTGGGCCTAAATTCAAAAGACCTAAATTCTAGCCAGCTTGCCACCCAAGATTTTTCCATCAAGGTGCCACTGCACTATGCTCAATTAATGGAATACGGCAACCCAAATGACCCTCTGCTTAGACAGGTACTTCCCATTCAGGAAGAACTTAAACAAGATCCAAGCTTTAACATTGATCCTGTTAATGAATCAGAGTACAACCCAGTACCAGGCATTGTCCATAAATACCGCAATCGAGTTTTGATGATTATTAGCCCCAACTGTGCGATTAACTGTCGCTACTGTTTTCGCCGTCATTTTCCTTATCAAGAAAATCGTCAAAGCAAACAGCAGTGGCTAAAGGCTTTGGACTATTTAAAAACCAAGCCAGAAATCAATGAAATAATCTACAGCGGCGGCGACCCCCTAGCCGCTAATGACAACTTTCTTAGTTGGCTAACCCAACAAATTGAAAGCATAAAACACATTAAACGGCTGCGTATTCATACCCGACTACCGGTGGTTATTCCAAGCAGAATCGATAATCAACTGCTTGATTGGCTGAGCAATACCCGTTTAAAACCAACCATGGTATTGCATATTAACCATGCCAATGAAATAGATTCAAAGCTATACCAGTCAGTTGAACTATTAAAAAAAGCAGGCATTACTGTGCTTAATCAAAGTGTACTTCTTAAAGGAGTAAACGACAGTAGCGTGCAACTTATCACTTTAAGTGAAAAGCTATTTGATGCGGGAATAATGCCCTATTATTTGCATATGTTAGACCCCGTTCAGGGCGCCAGTCATTTTGATATACCAGCAGATCGAGCTATTGAAATTTTTCACCAAATTCAAGCTGAACTACCCGGATTTTTACTGCCTAAACTGGTTCAAGAAAAAGCTGGAAAAACCTCCAAAACACTTATTTTGTAAATCTATAAAACCATAAAAAAAGGTGCCAAAGGCACCCTATTTTGTCTCTAATTGCTGATTACTCTTCTTCGTCATCGTCATTAACTGCATCAACAACCTTATCCACCGCAGTGATAGGTAATTTAACAATACCCACAGCTGTATCAACTACCGCTATTGGTAATGTTAGTAAGGTGCATCCGCCAAGACAGGAAAGCAGCAAACAAATCATTAATTTTTTAAACATAAAATTTCCTTTGATTTAGAGCAAGTAAAATAACTAATTAGCATGACGATATTATAGGTAGAAGTAACTACAATGTTCCAATGTTAATTTCAAAGCTCTACCTTCACTGAGTTATTCAGAGTGCATACTTTTAATAATGTAAAAACTCATAATGTAACCTTTACTTCTCTTAACCAAAATGATACCTTTACGTTACATTTATCAAAAAAGAGGCAGTTATGGAAATTCTTGTACCTATATTAGGCATTTTAGCGGGTATCACTATCCCATTAGGGGTATTTGTATGGCTTTATCACGACCAAAAAAACAAAAGAGAAACGTTAATTGAAATTTCTAAAAATATTCAAGATTCAGCTGAATTAGAAAAAATCCTAAAGCAATTGGATGACAAAAAAGAACCCGTCAATCATAGAAGAAGCGGAACCATTACCTTATTCGTTGGCATTGGTTTGTATCTTTTAGGCGCTGTTGCATTAGGTAGTGTTCTTAAAGGCGTTGGTCTTCTGGTGGGTGCAATTGGTATAGGTACAGTTATTGCTGGATATATTTTTCCCAATGATAGCGCCCTTCTCTCAAAAGCAGTTGAAGAATTTGAAGAAAAGTAACAATGGGTAAAAACCACGAAAAACTCTGCAATAACCTGCGGGAAATAAGAAAATCTAGAGGGCTAACACAGCAAGCGCTCTCTGAAAGCGCAGATGTGTCTAGAAAAAGCATCAATGCCGTTGAAAATGGAATCTATATTCCTTCAACGGTATTAGCATTAAAAATTGCCAAAACACTTAAATGCTCGGTTGAAGACATATTTGAATTACCCTGAAAACTGGTAGCTTTTCGAGGTCATTGTTATGGGTTTTGCCCAGCATGACAAACCACAACCAACTTATTTCCTGTGGGATCAAGAACGTAAGCCGCATAAAAGTTTGGATGCACGTCTCGCAATCCCGGAGCGCCCTCATTTTGACCGCCATTTTCTAGCGCTATTTGGTGAAATTTATTCACCTGCTCTCTAGTTTGAGCCAGTAATGCAATATTTACCCCATTACCGGCTGTAGCCGGTTCACCATTAAAGGTATTGCCAATAAAAAGGCAGTTAACACCACTTCCAATATCCTGTTGATCGCCATAGCCCGCGTAGGTATCGCCAGTATCTTCCCTAGAAACGCCCAATACCGGCATAACTTGATCATAAAAGGCGATAGATTCGGCAAGATTATTAGTACCTAAGCAGATATGGCTAAACATTTTTTTCACACTCTGTGTTATTCTAATTGTAACTCATTGATTATATTTTCTTTTTTATAAGCATGAAACAAGTGTGAAGAAAAAGTTAAAGAACGACTTAAAACACTACAACGCTAAAATACTATCTCGACACTTTTTACCACTTAACATCTCTTTAAATACATCTAACTGACCTTGCTCTAAACCACGGCTTGTCCACCAAATCGCATGCTCATCAACACCTCGCTGATTATCAATAACTAGCCCCCACATAGGCGTAATTTGGTTGGGGATCATTGAGTAACGAACATCTGTAACCAGATTTTTCTCTTCGTCAAAGCCCAAATAATCCTGAGAAAACCAACGAAACCTTTCAATATCCTTTCTTTGCTGGCTGTCTTTATTAAGATTGGGTAGATGGCGTTGGTAGTCAAATATTCGAATACTCTCTCCCGAGCACCAGGTTGAAGATTGAACCGTTCGAATAGCATCAACATAAAACTTTTCTTCATGCTGATAAATAGACTTCCACAAAATCAGATTTCCAAATGATGGCTTAAGTGTCAAACGCTCTGGATTGTGCCCTCTTGAAAGCGCGAGCTTATTAGCCGCCTCAAACGCTCTATCATATTGAACAAAACCTAAAGACAGATAAAAAGCGACCCATCCAATGGCACAATAACTAAAAAGGCGCTTTCTGGTTTTTATTGCAGTTCCTACAAATATTAAGATAGGGATGGTAAATAGCGGATCAACAATAGATATATTATTCCAAGTAATCCGCTCGTTGGAGAAAGGCCAGAAGAGCAGCGTGCCATAAGAGGTACAGGCATCTAATAATCCATGGGTTGCATAACCCAAAAAACTTGCCAGATAGACAGTCTTTAAACTTATGGATTTTTTAAATAACGGATAGAGAAAAAGAGCAACTATCAGAGCGCCAAAGGGAATAAAAAACAGCGAGTGAGTAAACTGCCGATGATATTCAAGAAATAAAATTGGATCCGTTGAGGACTTTATCAACACATCTAAATCAGGCACTAATCCTGCAATAAAACCAATAACACTAATCTTAACAATATTATTTTTGTTAGCTGAGGACTGCGCAAAAGCCGCACCGACTGTACCTTGAGATATTGGATCCATATTATTTAATTAAATATTACTCCCACTCAATCGTCGCCGGTGGCTTGCTAGAAACATCATAGGTCACACGGGAAACATCGGCGATTTCATTGATAATCCGATTGGAAACCTTTTCCAATAATTCATAGGGAAGATGGGCCCAACGAGCAGTCATAAAGTCGATGGTTTCAACAGCGCGCAATGCAATCACCCACTCATAGCGACGACCATCACCCACTACACCCACAGATTTAACTGGTAGGAATACCGCAAAGGCCTGACTAGTCTTGTGGTACCAACCGCTATTGTGTAATTCTTCAATAAAGATTGCATCGGCCTCACGCAGAATATCCGCATACTCTTTTTTTACTTCACCCAGAATACGTACCCCCAAACCCGGACCAGGGAATGGATGACGGTAAACCATATCGTAGGGCAAGCCCAGCTCAAGGCCAATCTTGCGCACTTCATCTTTAAATAATTCGCGCAAAGGCTCAACTAACTCGAGCGCCATATCATCGGGTAGCCCGCCCACATTGTGGTGAGATTTAATCACATGGGCTTTGCCAGTTTTGGAGGCGGCAGATTCAATAACATCAGGGTAAATGGTGCCCTGCGCTAAGAATTTTACGTTATCTATTTTTTGCGACTCGGCATCAAATACATCAATAAAGGTATTGCCGATGACTTTACGTTTTTTCTCAGGATCACTAACGCCTTTTAAGCCGTTGAGAAATTGATCCTGAGCATTGGCGCGAATCACCTTAACGCCCATATTTTCGGCGAACATTTCCATTACCATATCGCCTTCATTTTTGCGCAGTAGACCATTATCAACAAACACACAGGTTAGCTGTTTACCAATGGCTTTATGCAATAGCGCTGCTACTACCGAAGAATCAACACCCCCAGACAAGCCAAGCAATACATGACTATCGCCTACCTGCTGACGAACGCGAGTAATTTGATCTTCAATAATGGCTGCCGCTGTCCACAGGCCGTCACATTGACAGATATTCTTTACAAAATGCTGAAAAATTGCCTCACCCTGTAATGTGTGTGTCACCTCAGGATGGAATTGAATCGCATAGAAATTTCTTGAGGCATCAAACATCCCAGCAATCGGACATGATGGCGTAGAAGCCATAACCTGAAAGCCCTCTGGGATGGCAGTGACCTTATCGCCATGACTCATCCAGACATCAAGCAAGGCTTCACCCTGATCTCCTGTATGATCTTGGGCATCAGCTAACAAATCACAGGCATTTTCTACTTTAATTTGCGCGTAACCAAATTCGCGCACATCAGAGCTTTCAACCTTGCCACCTAACTGACTAGCCATGGTTTGCATGCCGTAGCAAATACCAAGTACAGGAATACCCATAGTAAATACAGAGTCGGGCGCGCTGGGTGCGGTTGCACCTTCAGTAACTGATTCAGGTCCACCGGAAAGAATAATGCCATTGGGATTAAATTCTTTAATATCGGCTTCAGAAATATCCCAAGGACGAATTTCTGAGAAAACACCAATTTCTCGTACACGCCGTGCAATCAACTGAGTGTATTGAGAACCAAAATCGAGAATTAGAATTCTTTGCGACTGTAAATCAGACATTTGCTTACCTTAAACAAAGAGGCTGCACCTGTGCGCAGCCTCTGATTATATTTTTGACTACCCTTTGGAAATTAACGTCCGCCCGCTGGGTAGTTTGGAGCTTCTTTTGTGATTTGTACATCATGCACGTGGCTTTCACTGGTCCCTGCAGAGGTTACTCGAACAAACTTGGGTACGGTACGCATCTGCTCAATGGTGGTACAACCGGTGTAGCCCATTGATGAACGCAGTCCACCTAACATTTGATGGAGAATAGCTGATACCGGCCCTTTGTAAGGAACGCGTCCTTCAATGCCTTCAGGTACCAGTTTTTCAGCGCCAGCACTAGCATCTTGGAAGTAACGATCACTGGAACCCTGTCGCTGAGACATAGCGCCTAATGAGCCCATTCCGCGATAGGATTTGTAAGAACGACCCTGATAGATCTCAATTTCGCCAGGGGCTTCTTCAGTACCAGCTAACATAGAACCCATCATAACCGAGCTTGCGCCGGCAACAATGGCTTTTGAAATATCGCCAGAATAGCGAATGCCACCGTCGGCAATCACTGGTACACCAGAACCTTTTATCGCTTCTGCAGCACTGGCAATAGCGGTAACCTGAGGGACACCAATACCGGTCACAATACGGGTGGTACAAATAGAACCAGGGCCAATACCCACTTTTACACCATCAGCACCAGCATCGACTAATGCCTTGGCCGCTTCGCCCGTTGCAATATTGCCACCAATAACCTCTACATCTGGGTAATTTTTCTTGATCCATTTAACGCGGTTAATCACATTTTTGGAATGCCCATGAGCTGTATCAACTACTAAAACATCAACACCGGCATTGACCAATGCTTCAACGCGAGCATCGGTATCCTCGCCAACACCCACAGAGGCGCCCACACGCAGTCGACCCTGTTCGTCTTTACAAGCATTGGGATGCTGCTCGGCTTTATCGATATCAGTAACCGTAATCAAGCCTTTAAGCTCGAAGTTATCATTCACTACCATCACTTTTTCAATACGATGCTTGTGTAAAAGTGCCCGAACTGAATCTGGGTCAACACCTTCTTTTACTGTAACAAGACGTTCTTTTGGTGTCATAACCGATGTCACTAGAGCGTCCATATCTTCAACAAAGCGCACATCGCGACGAGTCACAATACCTAAAAGATTACCATCATCAACAATGGGAACGCCGGAAATATTATTAGCGACTGTTAGATCATATAACTGTTGCAGAGTAGCTGAGGAGTTAATAGTGAAGGGATCTTTAACCACACCGCTTTCATATTTTTTAACAGCCCATACCTGTTTAGCCTGCTGCTCAATACTCATGCTTTTATGGATAATACCCACACCGCCTTCTGCCGCAATGGCAATGGCAAGGCGAGACTCTGTGACCGTATCCATTGCCGCTGAGACCAGCGGAATATTCATACTAATGCCACGAGTAAGTTGGGATTGTAGAGCAACGTCTTTTGCTGTTACCTCGGAATATCCGGGTACTAAAAGAACATCATCAAACGTTAGGGCTTCATGCGCGATGCGTAACATAGGGACCGCTTACCTCAGTAAGTTTTAAAAGTAAGCAGTGCATTATAAATCAGGGCACAACCATTGGTAAACAACTATTTATACTAAGATTTTAGACTAAATTTGCCTGAGCTCGTGACTTTAGCCTGTGACTGTCCCTACAATGTGACCATGAATGAGATTAATACTGAACGTCAGGTCTTCACCATTAGCGAACTCAATCGCC
>JAYOSY010000003.1:0-100016 GCA_038139495.1 Porticoccaceae bacterium | reverse complement strand
AACCAAGCGGTAAGAAGCTTGGTTATATGAAGTGTTTGCAAAATTATTATTAATAGACATTGCAACAATATTAACAAACTACCTTTCAGAAATCGAGTTTAGCCCCCTATAAATTCCCCCATTAATGTCAAAAAAAATAACTAAGTCGTAATTAACGCGAAAATCTTGCCCAGAGAAATTTTACGGGTGCGTAGAGCGCAAACCCTAATGCAAGCATCAATAAAATACGGGGTGGATCAATAGTAATCACCACAAATGACATCACAATAGACAAAATAACTACAAAAGGTACCTTACCTCGAAGGTCAATAGACTTAAAGCTTGGGTATTTAAAATTAGACACCATTAATAGACCGGCACAGGCAGTCAAAAGCGCCGTTGAGCTAGACAGCCATATTGATGGTTCAAGAGATTGAGCGGACCAGACAAAACCAGCAATTAGAGCGGCGGCAGCAGGACTAGGCAAGCCAATAAAATACTTATTACTATTCATCCCAGATTGCACATTAAACCGCGCCAATCGGAGTGCTGCACAAGAAGCATAAACAAAGGAAGCGGCTATCCCTACTTTACCTATGGTTTCAAGACTCCAACCATAAACAACCACAGCAGGTGCAACGCCAAAAGACACCATGTCAGAAAGACTGTCATACTGCACGCCAAAGTCACTTTGGGTGTTGGTCATACGAGCAACACGACCATCGAGGCCATCAAAAACCATGGCCACAAAGATAGCTATGGCCGCTAGTTCAAAGCCACCATTAAAACCAGACAAAATCGCAAAGAAACCACCAAAAAGGGCGCCAGTCGTCAGCAGGTTAGGGAGCAAATAGATACCCTTTCTTGGCCGACCAGACTCATTGTCGAGCGACTCATTAGACCGATCTAGCTCAACAATTTTGGTTTGTACATCTGTATTTTTCATGGCAGTTTCTCTATTCAATTGTTGCAATTATAAGCGATTAACCAACTAAAAACCTTATTTGTTTGCCAGTAACCAAACCATGGTAACACAAAGTAAAACGGCCCTTTAAAGGGGCCGTTTACGCTTAATCAAAATTATTAACTGATTAATTTTTATCTTTGTCTACCAATGCATTCTTGGTAATCCAAGGCATCATACCGCGTAACTCTGCACCCACTTTCTCAATAGGGTGCGCCGCATTATTGCGACGATAAGCAGTCATTGATGGGTAGTTTAATGCGCCTTCAGAGATAAACATTTTGGCATACTCGCCATCCTGAATACGCTTAAGTGCATTGCGCATAGCCGCACGAGACTCATCATTGATAACTTCTGGGCCCGTTACATACTCACCGTACTCGGCGTTATTAGAGATCGAGTAGTTCATATTGGCAATACCGCCCTGATACATAAGATCAACAATCAACTTAAGCTCATGTAGACATTCAAAGTAGGCCATTTCCGGCGCATAACCCGCTTCAGTCAGCGTTTCAAAACCTGCTTTAACCAACTCAACAGCACCCCCACAAAGAACGGCTTGCTCACCAAATAGATCAGTTTCAGTCTCGTCTTTAAACGTGGTTTCGATAATGCCGGTACGACCACCACCTACACCTGATGCGTATGACAAAGCAACAGACTTTGCATTACCTGAAGCATCTTGATAAACCGCAATCAAGTCAGGAATACCGCCACCATTGACGAATTCATTGCGCACAGTATGACCTGGTGCCTTAGGTGCAATCATAATCACATCCAAATCAGCGCGAGGCACAACTTGGTTGTAATGAATCGCAAAACCATGAGCGAAAGCCAGCGTTGCACCCTGCTTTAAGTTTGGCTCTACTTCATCGCGATATAGTTGCGACTGAAATTCATCAGGCGTCAAAATCATAACCAAATCAGCATTAGCAACTGCGCTTGGCACATCAGAAACTTTAAGGCCCGCCGCTTCGGCTTTGGCTGCTGAAGATGATCCCTCACGAAGACCCACAGTTACATCAACTCCCGAATCTTTCAGGTTGTTGGCGTGCGCATGGCCCTGCGAACCGTAGCCAATAATGGATACTTTCATTCCTTTGATAATTGAAAGATCACAGTCTTTATCATAATAAACTTGCATTGATTTCACCTAGTTAATAGTTATACACGTAAAAATTTATCGCCACGCGAGATGCCAGAAACACCACTGCGAACGACTTCCATAATGCCGATTTCTCTAACGGCATCGATAAATGCATCTAATTTATCACTGTCACCAGTGAGCTGCACCGTATAGGTCGAGGCTGTTACATCAACAACATGACCTCTAAATATCTCCACACAGCTCTTTAATTCAGCGCGTATTTCAGGGTCTGATGCCTTAATCTTTACTAGCATCAGCTCACGCTCAATATGAGAACCTACAGTTAAATCGACAACCTTAATGGTATCGATTAACTTGTGAAGCTGTTTAACAATCTGCTCCGCCATCTGATCATCGCCCTCAGTAGTGAGCGTCAATCGCGAAAGCGTATCATCATCAGTGGGCGCAACAGTCAAAGTGTCTATATTATAACCTCTTTGAGCGAATAACCCGACTACTCTTGAAAGCGCACCAGATTCATTTTCCAGTAAGATAGAAATTATGCGTTTCATTAGCTTTTCTCCGCTTTATTAAGATACAGGTCGCCCATTGAGCCACCCGGTATCTGCATAGGATATACATGCTCAGATTTATCCACACAAATATCCATAAATACCACGCGATCCTTTAATGCAAAGCATTCGCGCATTTTCTCTTCAAGATCCTCATAGCGAGTCACTTTTATGCCAACATGACCATAGGCCTCAGCTAGAGCAACAAAGTCAGGCAGAGAATCTTCGTAAAGGCTCTGGGAGTATCGACTACTGTAATTCATGTCCTGCCACTGGCGAACCATACCCAATGCCGAATTATTAAGGTTGATAATCTTAATCGGCAAATTATATTGGCTACAGGTGGATAACTCCTGAATACACATCTGGATACTGCCCTCACCAGTTACACAGGCAACCTGTGCCTCTGGATAAGCCAATTGAACACCCATTGCCGCAGGCAATCCAAAACCCATGGTGCCCAAACCGCCAGAGTTAATCCAGCGACGCGGCTTATCGAACATATAGTACTGAGCCGCAAACATTTGGTGTTGGCCTACATCAGAGGTAATAAACGCATCACCCTTGGTTTCTTTATACAGTGCCTTAATAACATCCTGAGGCTTAATGACATCACCTGAGCTGGGCTCATAGCGATTAGCCGTATAAATGCCCTTATCTGCGCGCCACTGATCGATTTTAGCCCACCAGTCCTTGATAGCTTTCGCATCAGGCTTGGTATCTAGTTCGTCGGCAATACTTAGCATCTCGTTAAGAACCGAGGTACAGGTACCAACAACAGGAATATGCGCATTAATATTTTTAGAGATCGATGTTGGGTCAACATCAATATGGATAATGGTTGCATTAGGGCAAAATTTATCCAAATCGTTGGTAACACGATCGTCAAAGCGCGCACCCACAGCAAAGATTACATCGGCTTCATGCATTGCAGTATTGGCTTCAAAAGTACCATGCATACCCAACATACCAATAAACTGACGATCAGTGGCCGGATAAGCACCCAAGCCCATCAAAGTATTGGTTACTGGGTAATTTAAACGCTGAGCCAATTTAATTAATTGCTCTGACGCATTATCAATAATAACCCCACCACCCGAATATATAACCGGCTTTTTAGCAGCCAAAAGGGTCTTAACCGCGCGCTTAACCTGCCCGCGATGTCCTTTATTCGTTGGCTGATAAGAACGCATCTTAACCGACGATGGCCACTCGTAAGGAACCTTATGATTAGGGTCTGTTACATCTTTAGGGATATCAACAACCACCGGCCCCGGTCTGCCCGTAGAGGCAATATAGTAAGCCTTGGCGATGGTTTCAGCGATATCTTCAGCGCGAGTTACCAAAAAGCTATGCTTTACGATTGGGCGAGATACACCCACCATATCAGTTTCCTGAAAGGCATCCTGTCCAATTTTGATTTTTGGAACCTGACCCGAAATAACAACCAATGGAATAGAATCCATATAGGCTGTAGCAATACCGGTTATAGCATTGGTTGCACCCGGACCCGAAGTTACGAGTGCTGTACCTACTTCACCGGTTGATCGTGAAAATCCGTCAGCCGCGTGCACCGCCGCCTGCTCATGACGAACCAAAAGATGTTCTACATCTTCTTGACGATAAAGTGCATCATAGATATGCAGTGCTGCACCGCCCGGGTAACCCCAAACATGTTTTACACCTGCATCTTTTAAGGCGCGAATAACTATTTCACCGCCGGATAAATGTTCCATAATTTGCCCTCTAAATACCTATCTCTTAGCTATATGACTAAGAGTAAAAAGAACCTTTCCCAGTGGTGACTAGGCTGAAACATCAATAGGGACGCCACGCAAGTAGCTAGTTACAGTCACACCGATAAGTGTTTTGACTGTTCGTAGGAGCTATGGGTAATAGCGCCATCTCTTATGATGACCAGCGGTATGGGTAACACCTGTCTGGTACTTGGACTTAAAATTTAACTCAATACGAGTCAATTTGCGGCTAATTTACCACTTTTTTGGCAGTAGTCAACTAAAACCGCAAGAAATTTGCTTAAAAATTAACCAGCTAACTGGACGGGTATGGTGTTTGCAGTACGCTCAACTGAGTTATCTTCATTGAGGTAAACCAGTTTTGGCTTGTGTTCAGCCGCTTCCTGTTCATTAAACTGACCATAGGTGGCGATAATGATGCGATCTCCCACCTGACAAAGACGCGCCGCTGCTCCATTAATAGAAATAGTGCCTGAGCCCGCCTCAGCAGAGATAATGTAGGTGGTGAAACGCTCACCATTGTCGACGTTATAGATGTCGATTTGCTCAAACTCCTTCATACCCGCAAGTTTAAGTAAGTCCGCATCGATAGCGCAGGAACCGTCGTACCAAAGCTCAGCTTGGGTAACGCATGCCATATGTAATTTAGCTTTTAAGAAGGCCGATAACACAGCTTAATCCTAATTAAATAAGTTGGACTATTATAACAAGAGAGATAAATGTTTGCGAAAGTTTGATTGCAACTTTAACCCAAAATAATACTACTATTATCAATCAAGCGTGCCGAGGCCGTATACATGGCGCCTAGAACAGTAATCTCTTGATCATCTATGGCTGCTGGCTCAAGTGTTTTACTATGACTAATGGTCACATAATCCACTTTAAAACCCTGGCTTTCAATCAAGGCTCTTGCCTCAGATTCAAGCTTAGTAAAATCTTGATTTCCAGCCTTAATTTTAGCGATTATTTGCTCCAATGCCTGCTTTAAGACCGTGACTTTAGGACGTTCTTCTTCGGTAATATAGCTATTTCTTGAGCTCATGGCTAAACCATCAGCCTCACGATGGATTGGCGCAGAGGTAATCTTAACCGGCATACAAAGATCTTCAGCCATACGTCTAATCACTGCTAACTGTTGGTAATCTTTGATACCAAAAATCGCTTCATCAGGTTGAACAATATTAAACAGCTTACTCACTACGGTCGTAACACCCTCAAAATGTCCAGGACGGCTAGCACCACAGAGGACATCGGTCATGGTGGGACAAATAACACGACTCTGGGTATCTAATCCATTAGGATACATTTCATTATCATCAGGAAAAAATAAATAGTTACAACCAATTGATCGAAGCTTTTCACAGTCAGAATCATAGGTTCGAGGGTATTTATCCCAGTCTTCATTAAGACCAAATTGAAGGGCATTAACAAATATTGAACAGACCACTATATCATTAGTCTGTTTTGCTTGTTCAATAAGGGCTAAATGGCCATCATGAAGATTGCCCATCGTAGGAACAAAACCAATAGTTTGCCCCGCTACTTTGTGGCTAGAAAGACTATCTCTAAGACCACTGACTGTGTGGAATACCTGCATTGCTACCCCTTTTATTAGCGCTTCGCTTAGTATTCAGCGAAGTTATCAATCGCAAGGTTTTCAAAGCGAGTATATTTGCCCATAAACATAAGCCGACAGGTGCCTATTGGACCATTACGTTGCTTTCCTAGGATAATTTCAGCGGTACCTTTATCAGGGCTATCTTCGTTATACACCTCATCGCGGTAGATAAAGGCAATTACATCAGCATCCTGCTCAATCGCACCGGATTCACGCAAATCCGCGTTTACCGGACGTTTATTAGGGCGCTGCTCAACATTACGGCTTAGCTGTGATAATGCAATCATTGGGCATTCATATTCTCTTGCCAACCCCTTAAGTTCGCGGGAAATTTGCGAAATTTCCTGTACTCTACCTTCGGTTGCGTTACTACCCGACATTAGCTGGAGGTAATCCACCATAATTAGACCAGGCTGGGCCTGCTTGTAGAGCTCATCATTATCTGGCTGCGAATCTGAACCATGCTGCTTATGCCATTGTTGACGCAACTGCTCTACACGTTCGCGAATAAACTGTTTAATTCGACTTCGCATCTCAAAGGGCGTTATTCCAGCTGAGTCATCAATAAATAGAGGGCGATCCTTTAATCGCTGAGCCGCACTACTTAATCTTGGCCAATCATCTTCTTGAAGATTACCCGTACGCATTCTAGTTTGGTCAATCTTACCCATTGAAGACAGCATTCGAGTAATCAGCTGGCTGGCGGGCATTTCTAGCGAAAACACCAAAACCGGACGCTCTTGATGCAAGGTAGCGTGCTCTACCATATTCATGGCAAACGAGGTTTTACCCATAGAGGGACGACCAGCGACAATAATAAGATCTGATTTTTGCCAACCAGATGTCATATTATCGAGATCACTAAAACCGGTGCTTAATCCAGTAATATCAGCATCATTTTTAAATAATTCATCAAGGCGGTTTACCGCATCTTTGATTAGATTATTAACATCCTTAAATCCGCCTTGCTTAGGTCTGTTTTCAATAATTTCTTGAAGACGAGTCTCAGCTTCAGCGAGTAGCTTGCTGCTATCCCAACCCAGCGGGTTATATCCTTTGCGAACAATTTCACTGGAGGCAGTAATCAGTTGGCGAACAATAGATCGTTCCAGAACAATCTGGGTATAGGCTTTTACATTGGCTGAACTTGGGGTGTTTTGCGCCAAATCGACTAGGTACTCTGCACCGCCTACAGCAACCAGTTCATTAGAATTTTGCAAATGTTCCGTTAGGGTAATTGGATCAAAGGGTTGGCCTTCAGCTGCCAATCCCATCATGGCATTAAAAATAGACCGATGATCAGGACTGAAAAAATCGTTTTCAGCCAGTACCTCCGCAACAGAATCGAAGGCATCATTTTTAAGCATAAGACCACCAAGCACAGCCTGCTCCGCCTCAAGAGAGTGAGGAAGAGGCTGACTCATGGTTGGTTCTGCAAATAATGCTTCGCTCATAAGAACAGTTTTTTAATTGTTGGCCGATGATTATAAATCGACTTAGACTAAAAAAAACACTGATAATAAAAATTTATTTTAAAAAAACAAAAACGGCACTGACTCTCTTAGGAGTCAATGCCGTTTCTAATTTTTACGACGGGTTTCTGAATTAGATTATTCAGCTTCAACAACAACTGAAATCGACTGTGTTAGGTCAGTATGCAGCTGTAATTCAACTGTGAACTCACCAATATTTTGAATAGCGCCTTCTGGCATATTGATTTCACTTTTAGAAATCTCACCGCCCGCGTTATTCACAGCCTCTTCAATCTCACGAGTACCAACAGAACCGAAAAGCTTACCCTCATCACTGGCATTGGCAACAATTGTAATTGAAGCAATCTCAGCTAGCTTATCAGCACGTAACTGGGCTTTTTCCATCTTGCTGGCTGCGGCAGCTTCCAATTCAGCGCGTCTAGATTCAAATTCTTCTAGATTAGCTTTAGTTGCAAAAATTGCCTTACCCTGAGGTATAAGGTAGTTGCGGCCATAGCCTGATTTTACATTGGCAACATCACCAATATTTCCCAACTTACCAATTTTCTCCAACAGAATAACTTCCATCTTATAAACCTCTTTATTTATGTATAAACTCAAGTTTTAGGGTTTTTGAACCCATCTAACCTTGAGCGTAAATTAATTAAACTATCTGCTAAGCCCAACCCTATTAAAACGAGCGTTACCGGCTTACCCATAAAAATCAAACCAACATATAAGAATGCTACCCACTGACCGCCAAGACCATACAGCTTGATTGTGCTGTGAATCATGGCAATACCTGCTAACAAAAATGGTAGCAAAACTAAATCTGCCCAAAGCTGATAACCCTCAGGTATCAGTCTTCCTATCAAAAAAAGCGCCAGTAAAATGACTGCAACCTCTGAACTGATAGTGAAGCCATGAAATTCCTTTTGGAATCCACCCGGGTTATAAACCCCTGACTGCCACCACCTGGCAAGCAATAAGCTCAATACGCAACCCACGGCCAAAATCACCGCTACTAAGCCAAGCACTAACGGCTCTGAAAAAGCACTAGCATCAGGCGCATTGCCTGATTGCATGGCTTCTAACATCTGCTGAGCAGTGATTAGTAACTCAGTGACATCAGCGGCCATTAAAAAACCAAAAAGTGCCGCGCACATAATGGCAACTACAACTGTGGCTATCAATGTCCATTGCCACGATGCATACACACTATGCAAGAAGGCGGCTATCACCATAATACCTAAAGATGCCACTGAAACCGCTGTTAACAGCATATTTTCACTACCTACCTGCTGCATAACAACCAGTGGTAATGATGCCCAGAGGAATAACAAAAACCCCTCTTTAGAGCCTTTACACAGAGCAACCAATCCAACAGTGGCAGAACTAATTAAGGGAAAAAAACTTCCCACCAGTGCAATAATTAGCGCCTGCACTCGCCCGCGCAGGATAAACTCAGCTAGGGCTTTCAATGGCTTATCCAGTATTACTGATGGCTATCAGTGTATGGCAGTAAAGCAATATAACGCGCACGCTTGATAGCTTCTGATAACTCACGCTGATAACGAGCCTTTGTACCTGTGATACGGCTAGGAACAATTTTACCCGTTTCAGACACATAACCTTTCAATGTATCTAAATCTTTGTAATCGATCTCAGTAGCGCCTTCGGCGGTGAATCGACAAAACTTTCTTCTACGTACAAATCTAGCCATTATTCTTCTCCTTCCACTGCAGGTGCTTCTTCAGCGACTGCTGTTTCTTCAACGGCTTCCGCTTCCTCAGCTGGCGCCTTTTCAGCAGCTTCTTCAGCTGCCGCTTTTTCCGCAGATTCTTTAGCCTTAGCTGCTTTTTGACGCTCACGAGCTTCTTTATCTGCTTTTTCAGCATTTTCTTGCTTCATGATTGGCGAGTCTTCAGTAATCGCCTCATCACGACGGATAACCATGCTTCTAAGAACAGCATCGTTATATCGGAAAGATGAATTCAGCTCATCAAGGATTTCTTGATTACACTCAACATTCATAAGTATGTAGTGTGCTTTGTGAATTTTATTGATTGGATAAGCAAGTTGACGACGTCCCCAGTCTTCTAGACGGTGGACAGAACCTTTACCTGCTTCGATTGCAGCGGTATAACGCTCTACCATACCGGCAACCTGTTCGCTCTGGTCTGGATGGACCAGAAACACTATTTCGTAGTGACGCATTGTATCTCCTCATGGATTAAAAAGTCTCCCGCTAATACCATGTGGGTAACGCAGTGAGACAAGGAGTGCCTGAGAAAAACCTCTCAGACCCTGTTTAGCCGCGCGATTATAGTGATTTGATAGCTAGGTTGCAACACAACAGCATTAACAGGTGGTTATTTTGTCGCCGATTGGTTGCGAAGCTGAAAGATAGAATGAATATTTGTTCTAGGTCGTTTCAAAATCAGAGTAATTGCCATTTCTTCAACAGCCACTATTAGATGAAATAAAATAACTAGCCTAAAGAAGTCCTGATAATCATATAGCACTAACAAATAATAAGCGGGTGCAATTAATACCGCAGCAATTTTTGCCCCCCAAGTATGGTAGCTTGGAAAAACACCAAAACGAAATAGAGACAGCAATACAGGTAAGATATAACTCAGTGCAGCGGCACATACATAAAAAAGTTGGTCAAAAAATAGCTGCGGCCAAATCAAGTAAAGACCCAAGATCATTGCCGCATAGGTCAGCATATCGGCCCAACTATCCAACTTTGCACCCAACTCAGTGGTTTGGTGAAGTCTTCGAGCAAAGTAGCCATCAAGCATATCACTGATAAGGGATACGGCTAGAATAGAAAGAAATACAGCAACATCACCCAGACTGGCGAAGATGGCTAAAAAAGGCACCAGAATGAGCCTTAACAGGCTTAGTAAATTGGGCACAGAATAGGTAAATTTTTCCATGGCTAAAGTTCTTAGTTTTATTTGCCAATACTAGCAAAATTTTTAACCTAATTTTAAGTATTATTCGTACGCTAAAAAAAATTATTTTTGGAAACTATTTCGCTGCCTAACGGCTTCAAATAGACAAACACCAGCTGCAACTGAAACATTTAAACTACTCACCTTGCCTGCCATGGGCAACTTGGCTAAAAAATCACACTGATTGGCCACCAATTGGCGCATACCAGTTCCCTCAGAACCCATGACTATCACTAGGGGTCCCATAAGATCAATATCATAAATTGTTTGCTCTGCTTCACCTGTGGTGCCAACTGACCAAATACCCTTAGCCTGAAGATCTTTTAAGGTGCGCGCCAAATTAGTCACAACAATTAATGGTATGGACTCTGCAGCGCCCGAGGCAACCTTAGTAACCACTGGCGTTAGACCAACAGAATTATCCTTGGGCACAATAACCGCCTTGACACCTGCCCCCTCTGCAGAACGCAAACAAGCCCCTAGATTATGGGGATCCGTTACACCGTCCAACATAAGAAAAAAGGCATCCTGGCCATGGGTTTCAACAAGATTTGCTAGGTAACTTTCATCATAGGTTTGACCCTGTTTACATAGAGCAGCCACCCCCTGATGTCGACCCTCAACCAATGTATCTAATTGCTGAGCCGTAACCCATTGCAAAGCAATACCATGCTGATCCGCTAAGTTGAGCACCTTTTGCAATCTTGCATCTTGACGAGACCGAACCACTCTCAACTCTTTCACCCGCTGAGGTGATGTTTTAAGAATTGACTGCACTGTATGGATACCAAAAATCCAATCCAAGTTTTCTCTCCTGAGGTACATAAAGCCATATATTATATATGTGAATTGCACATTGTAGTGGCTTTGTGCAGAATTCCATCATTAACAAATAATTTTATTTTGGAGAAAACCCATTAGCAACCAATCTCAAACTAGGCCTATTGCACATGCTGGCTTATTTAGACGCCTAGCAGCTTTAATCTACGATGCCTTTTTACTTTTTGCAATCACCCTTGGTTATGGTGCAGTTCTACTTGTCATCAAAGTTATACTCTATGGCACCGAGGGTTTGGAAGATATTCAACCTGGGCCAATTGTTCAATGGCTAAGCTTAATTGGCTGGGTTGCCAGCTTAGTGGGTTATTACTATATTTGTTGGCGTAAACAGGGCCAAACATTGGGCATGAAAGCTTGGCGCCTAAAGCTACAAAACATCGATGGCACCCCCGCATCCCCAAAACAATGTATTAAACGTAGTATCTTTGCCTGTTTTTCATTGGGGTTGTTCGGTGTAGGCTATTTGATATGTTTAATTCCGTCACTAAAAAAATGTATGCATGACGGCTTAAGCGACACTCAAGTAGTGGTTCTAGATAAGCAAAAATAACCAAGTTGAAATAAACTGTCATCCTGCTCTACGAAGCAGTATCAGGCCAATGGCAAAACAGACCGCAATAGGCGCTAAAATTGCTAGCATAGGGGGCATTTCGAATACGATACTTAAGGGCCCTAAGATATCTGAAATCAACTTAAAGCTAATTCCAAAAAGCACACCAACAAACACTCTAAAACCAACAGTGGCCTGGCGCAGTGGGCCAAAAACAAAGGCAATCCCTACCAGCACCAGTCCCAAAATCGATAATGGCTGAAATACCTTTTCCCAAAAAGCCAATCTGTATTTGGCTGCATCAGCTTTGCGCTCATCTAAATAATCAATATGATCACTCAATGATCCAGCTGACAAAGCATCAGCAGGTAAAATATTTAATGTTAATACCTCTGGTGTTAGCTCAGTCTTCCACTTTCTGGTTATCCACTTTCTGGTATAAGTCTGTTGCTCAATAAACAGAGTACTTGACACATTTTCCTCTACCCAAAAGCCTTCTGTCTTGTTAAAAGTTGCTCTGGTAGAAAAACTAGCCTCTTCTAGTCGACGCTCGTCATCTAATTTATATCTAGTCACACCAAAAAGAACACCACCAGGAAAAACTGCATTGAAATGAATAAATTCTGAACCTTCTCTGGCCCAGAAACCCGATGTTGAATCCAATGCTGATTCACCTTTCCGCAAATAATCTCTTCGGCTATCTGCCAACTGATCAAGGTAGGGAGAAAAATATTCGCCGATTAATGCTGCAACAAATACAAATATAAGAACAGGCTTGAAAACCATCAAAACAATTCTAATCAGGGATATGCCCGAAGCACGCATAACAACCACTTCACTATTAGTTGCCAGCATCCCTAAGCCAACTAAGCATCCAATTAATGAGGCTAGTGGAATATACTCATAAATAGTTGATGGCAGTTTTGTAGCCACATATATAAGCACATCTGCGAACTTATAATTGCGCTTTATATCCCCCATTTGATCCAAAATACCCGCCACTACATCTAAACCAATAATGGCAATTAGCGACACCATAATCGCTTTGAAAACATTAATTCCTATATAGCTAGATAAGCGCTTACTCATGACTTAACACCCTGAGCAGATGGCTTAAAAATTTGACTGATTGATGCCCTTATTTGCGCTGAAAACAGCAGCGCCAGAGCCAAGCCTGTAAAGATAAGATGGACAGGCAATAAACTGACACTTAGAGGGATAGAGCCTTCTTCAATTGCACCGCGAAGCGCATTCAGAGAAACCAAATAAATAAAGTACAGCAACACAGCAGGCAAAATTCGACCAAATCGACCGGACCTTGGATCAATACGACTCAATGGAACTGCCATTAATGTGACCACAAGCATCATAATCGGAATAGAAAAACGCCACTGCAGAGCAACTTTATGCTCAATCTCAGAGGACGCCATTAACAATTTAGTCGACATAGCATCCGTCACTGTATCCTCAGAAAGCTCTTCTGGCGGTGCTAACTTAGTGCCGTACTCATCAAAATAAGTGATTTGATAATTATAATTGCCCGGAATACCTTGCACCCTGTAGCCATCTTCTAATATGAGGTACCGTTCGCCAGACTCCTCAGCCGTATTCTGGGTTCCACGATCAGCAATAACCACGATCAAACTACCCTCAGATGAATCTGTTGCCTGCTGAGTGGCTGACATAAAAACATCCTGCAATTGACGGTCCTCAGAAACTGAGCTGACCCAAGTAACCCCCTTATCGCCGCGAAAAGAATAAAACTTTTTAGCGGTCACACGATCAAGTTCACTTTTTTGCTCCTGAACGGTGAAAATAGTTTCAGCCTTATCAACACCCAGCGGCGTAACATAAAGGCTTAAATATCCCACAACCAATGCGAGACAGCTGGCGATCATCATAGTGTACGTGAGTAGCTTGCGCTCAGATATACCACAAGCCTTAAGGACACTCATCTCATTTTCAACATACAGACGACCAAAGGTGAGTAATACCGCCAAAAAAAAGGCTAGAGGCAGTGTAAGCTCGAGAAAACCGGGAATACGGTAACCGATAACCGCAAAAATAACCTCGGGATCCATTTCACCCGATAAGGCATTCGCCAAATATTTAACGAAACGACCACTGACTAGCACCATCAACAAGATAATGCATACTGCGAAAGTAACAGATAAAAGCTCACGACCTAAATAACGAAAAATAATCACTTGTTTTAACTTAAGCTCTTGGGTGCTGTTGGACTAAATGGTATGGTTCTATTAACATTTTTTGTCTCAACTTAGTTATTTAATGGATTTTTTATGAAGTTTACTGCATCTTGCGCCGAGCTGTCAGATTTAAAAGCTGATTCTCTTATTCTACCCACTGGCTCAAAGCTTTCCAATAGCGCAAAAGTCGTCAATGAACTAACCTCAAACAGTGTAGGCCTAGCCATCGAAAACGGCGAATTTAAGGGTAAATCTGGGCAGGTTCTAGCACTCAACCTTCCACAGTCCGCATTAAAACGCGTTATTTTGGTAGGTACAGACGAACTATCCAATCAAAGACAAATTAAAAAAGCCGTGACTGCCGCCTGTGCTGCACTCAATAAAACTAAGTCCAAAACCGCACTATGGGTAGGCGGTACTCTAACCGAAGATATTCAAGCAGAGGCATCGATTGTCGCTCAATCAATTAACACCTCGCTTTATAACTACAAAAAACAGGCTAAAGGTGAAACATCAGCCCTTGAGTCTCTTACTTTTTGGTCAGCCCAACAGAGTGACAGCAGTAACATTGAAGAGGGTCTTTCCTATGGTGCAGCTGTTGGCGAAGGCATGAATACAGCGCGCCAGCTAGGCAACCTTCCCGCCAATATCTGCACGCCAAGTTACCTTGCAGAACAGGCTGTCAATCTAGGTAAGACAAGGCTCAACAAAGCCAGTATCACCACTGAAATTTTAGATCGAGCCGATATGCAAACCCTCAAAATGGACTCCCTACTGTCTGTTGCCGAAGGCTCAGATGAACCTCCCAAACTAATTGTTATCAACTATCAGGGTACAGATGCCAATACCCAGCCTACCGTTCTAGTGGGCAAAGCAGTGACCTTTGATTCCGGCGGTATAAGCCTAAAACCCGGGCGCGGCATGGATGAGATGAAATACGATATGTGCGGCGGCGCATCCGTATTAGGTGTAATAAATGCGCTAACTCAGTTGGAATTACCCATCAATGTTGTGGGTATTATCCCCGCCACCGAAAATATGCCCAATGGTCGTGCTACCAAGCCTGGCGATGTAGTAACCAGTATGTCTGGGCAAACCATTGAGATTTTAAATACCGATGCTGAAGGACGCTTAATTCTCTGTGACTCACTGACCTATGCGGCAAAATTTAAACCCACTACGGTGATTGATATTGCCACATTAACGGGTGCCGTAATAAGCGCACTGGGTAAAGTGGCATCCGGTGTTTTATCCAATGACCAACAACTTGCCAACGATCTTATTGAATGCGGCACTCAAAGTGCCGATCCCGTATGGCAACTCCCCCTTTGGGAAGAATACGATGAGTTACTCAAAAGCAACTTCGCGGATATGGCCAATATCGGTGGCCCACAAGCAGGCACCATAACCGCCGGTTGTTTCCTTGCCCGCTATGCCAAAGACTACAGATGGGCACATCTAGATGTTGCCGGCACTGCATGGATTTCAGGTGCCAATAAAGGCGCCACGGGAAGACCTGTCCCCTTATTAATGGAATACCTGCGGCAACAAGTGAAGTAATCCGTGACAAAAGTAACCTTTTACAAGCTTGCCAGTGACGCCCCAAGCTTAAAATTTGTCTGCCAGCTGATTAAAAAAGCCTGTGCTACTCAGCAACAGGTGCTCTGTATAGTCGATAATGAGCAAACCGCAGAGCAGCTAGATCAATTATTGTGGGAATTTGAAGCAGAGGCCTTTATTCCTCATGCAATTGGTCAGGATAAAAACCCCGTGGCAATTAGCTCAACTGCAGAACCCGGCGAGCACCATCAGATACTAATCAACCTTCAAGGGCAAATACCCACATGGTTCAGCCGCTTTGAACGAGTCATTGAATTAGTCCAATCCAAATCAAAGCATGAACAGGTAAAACGCGAAAACTTTCGCTTCTATAAAGAACGTGGTTATGCCCTAGATTTTCATGATATGAGCGGTCGAAAAATTATATAGCACCTAATGTACAAAACAATAAATTAAAAATGGTGGTAGTTAAGCCATTCACTTTAAAATGACCGCATATTTTCAGGCTCTCTTCTGCATGGCCAGATCAGGAAAAGACAGCCTAAAGGCCGTATGCTCCCCTAACTCAGAATCACAATAAATATCGCCATCCAAGGCCTCCATGGTGCGCTTGCAGTAAGCCAACCCCAAGCCCGTGCCACCGGACTTACCCGAGGTATAAAAGCTATCAAATAACTTAGAAAGGTTTTCTGGTGCAATTCCCGGCCCTGTATCGCGCACCTGAATTTGTCGAGTAGCCGCAAATCATCATTGGTAACAACACGAGACGGTATACTAGCTGAAATCCCTTTGATTATCATAATCATCCTAATATTTGGTTACTTTATGCCCAGTAAATATAGTCCAAAAGAATTAGGATTTTTGTATGATCTTTGATTTTAGAAACTTTCTTTAAATTGATGCGATTTAAGAGACTTTTTATCCACCAAACTCCCAAAACTAGGCTAAAATACGCACCTAAAAACAATCAGCCTTAAAAAGTATGCCAATCAATCGAAAATTCTGTGTCGCGCCTATGATGGACTGGACCGATCGCCACTGTCGCTATTTCTTGCGCCTTATCAGTGAGCATACGGTGCTGTATACCGAGATGGTGACTACGGGTGCGATTATCTATGGTGACGCCCATCGGCATTTGCAGATGCACGAGGCAGAGCAGCCGGTGGCATTGCAGTTAGGGGGCAGTAACCCTGCCGATCTTGCAAAGGCGTGCAAGATTGCGAGTGACTATCAATATAATGAATTTAATCTTAACTGCGGTTGCCCCAGCGATCGGGTTCAGAATGGGATGTTTGGCGCGATTATGATGAAGCATGCGCAGACCACAGCGGGCTGTGTAAAGTCGATGGTGGATGCGGTGGATGTGCCTGTCACAGTTAAGCATCGTATTGGCGTGGATGATTTTGATTCTTATGAGTTTTTGACCGACTTTGTAGGCACTGTGGCTAATGCGGGTTGTGAGACCTTTATTGTGCATGCGCGCAAGGCGTGGCTTAAGGGCTTAAGCCCTAAGCAAAACCGCGAGATACCTGAGCTGAATTACGATCGTGTTTATCAGTTAAAGCGCGACTTTCCTGAGCTTGAGATCATTATTAATGGCGGCATCACTGACTTGGAACAATCGAAACAGCATCTAACCCAAATTGATGGGGTAATGATTGGTCGAGAAGCCTATACTAACCCCTATCTTTTGGCTGAGGTGGATCAGCAAATTTACGGCAGTGAAAACTCTATTCAAAGTCGTAAAAAAGTTGCTGAAGAGTTTATCCAATATGTGGATAATGAACTCTCTCAGAATATTAAACTCCAATCTATGACGCGACATATTTTGGGACTTTTTCATGGCATGCCCGGCGCGCGACAATTTAGGCGACATATTAGCGAAAATGCCCACCAACCTGACGCCACTATTGATGTGTTAATAGAGGCTTTGGATAAGACAACAGGATAGAAAGATTTATGAGTAACAAAAGCAAACTAGACCAACTAAAAGAAATAACTACCGTTGTTGCCGATACCGGTGATTTTGATGCGATTGCGCAGTACGCTCCTGAAGATGCCACGACTAACCCTTCACTATTACTTAAGGCGGCACAGATGCCGGCTTACCGTGGCCTAGTTGAGGATGTGATTAAATCTGTAACTACAGGCAAGCTGTCGTCTAAAGAGCAACTTGATGATTGCATGGATAAATTGGCAGTGGGTTTTGGTAAGAAAATTCTTGAGACGATTCCGGGTCGTGTGTCTACCGAGGTGGATGCTCATTTATCCTTTGATACCGAGGCGTCCATTGCTAAGGCGCGCCGTTTAATCGAACTTTACGCGCAAGCTGGTATTGATAAGAGCCGTGTTCTAATCAAAATGGCGTCGACCTGGGAAGGTATTCGTGCCGCTGAACAGTTAGAAAAAGAAGGTATTAACTGTAACCTTACGCTTTTGTTTAGCTTTTCTCAGGCTGCGGCGGCGGCTGATGCTGGTGCCTTTTTAATCTCGCCTTTTGTGGGTCGTATTTTGGATTGGTATAAAGCCAATACTGGTCTTAATGATTATAAGCCGGAAGATGATCCGGGTGTTCAATCAGTAACGCGCATCTATAACTACTATAAGCAAAGCGGCTATAACACCATTGTAATGGGCGCGAGCTTTAGAAATACTGAAGAAATCACTGAGCTAGCGGGCTGTGATCGCCTAACCATTAGCCCACAGTTACTGTCTGATTTGGGCGAGGACTATGGCACATTGACGCGCAAACTTGATCCTAGCAATACGGGCAAAAGAATTAGCTACACTCAGGGTGGTGAGAAGAAGTTTAGATTTGAGCTTAATGAAGATGCGATGGCCACTGAGAAGCTAGCTGAGGGTATTCGCGGTTTTGTGAAGGACCAGAATAAACTGGAAACTTGGCTTCGAGATATTACTTAATGCTATCTAAGCTTAAGCAGCTGTTTGCTAAAAAAGAGCAACAGTCCGATCAAGAAAAGGTCGCTGAAGAGCATTTGGCTACAGCGGCCTTGCTAATTGAGGTGATGGTGATTGATGGTCATATGGATGATCAAGAGCTGCAATCCATTAGCGCTACCCTTTGCTCTATTCTCGAGCTTGCAAAGGATCAGGTGGACGAGCTTATCAGTCTATCTAAAGCTGAGGTTGAAGACGCTACATCGTTGTATCAGTTTACCAAGCAGATTAACGATCACTATGAGCTAGAGGGCAAGCTTCAGTTGCTGACTTCGATGTGGAAAGTGGCGTATGCCGATGGTGAATTAGATAAGCACGAGGAACATATTATTCGACGCGTTGCCGATCTGCTGCATATTCGCCATAGCGAGTATATTCGTTGCAAGCTAGACGCTAAAGAAAACTAGGCGATCACTTTATGGGTGAAAGCCCAGTCTCTACATCCGCATTCTGCGCACGATGGCGCAAGTAGTGATCCATTAATGTAATAGCGAGCATCGCCTCAGCAATAGGAACGGCTCTGATACCCACACAGGGGTCATGTCGCCCTTTGGTTACCACCTCAGCGGCATTGCCGTGCTTATCAATGGATTGACCCGACAGACGAATGCTTGAGGTTGGCTTTATCGCTAAATGGGCCACAATATCTTGCCCTGAAGAAATACCACCCAATACACCGCCTGCATTATTCGACAGGAAGCCGTCTGGGGTTATTTCATCGCGGTGTTCTGTTCCCTTTTGCGATACCACATCAAAGCCCGCACCGATCTCTACCCCTTTAACGGCATTAATACCCATCAATGCATAAGCTATATCGGCATCTAGGCGATCAAAGACCGGCTCACCTAGTCCCACTGGCATATTGCGTGCTTTTACGGTGACTTTTGCGCCCACCGAGTTACCCTCTTTGCCCAGTGCCTGCATATAGGTTTCTAAGTCAGCTACCTTGTCGGCATCAGGAAAGAAGAAGGGGTTGGTTTCGATCACATCGCGATCAAAGTTTTCGGGTACCACAGGGCCCAACTGAGAGACATAACCAAAGATATCAATGCCCAGCTGTTGCTTAAGGTACTTTTTAGCTATTGCACCGGCAGCGACGCGCATCGCGGTTTCCCGCGCGGAACTGCGACCACCCCCGCGATAATCACGCTCACCGTATTTTTGGTGATAGGTGTAATCGGCATGGGCTGGACGAAAGAGATCTTTAATATTGCCATAATCTTTGGATTTCTGATCTTTATTATTAATGATCATACCAATGGCTGTACCGGTAGTTTTGCCTTCAAAGATACCTGAAAGAATTTGCACCTCGTCATCTTCTTTGCGTTGAGTGGTATATCTAGACTGACCGGGCTTACGACGATCGAGATCTGGCTGTAGATCAGCGGCACTGATTTCTAGCCCTGGAGGGCAGCCATCAACAATACAACCGATAGCAGGCCCGTGGCTTTCGCCAAAGCTGGTGACGGTAAATAATTTTCCAATGGTATTGCCTGCCATAAGGTTCTCAGTGCTTTAAGTTAAGTTAAAAAAAATTGATTATACGCAAATTAGCTGTGCTTTTGCATAGCCTGACAAGGATTCATTGAGATCAATCCCCTGATGACTAACTAAAACACTCCGCATACTGGCGCAATTGCGTCCGCGTAATAACAAATACACCACCATCACCTTCGCTAAATTCTAGCCATGTAAAGGGCACCTGAGGGAATGCTTTTTCAAGTGCTACTGATGAATTACCCACTTCTACAATTAAAACACCCTGCTCAGTTAAGTATTGGGAAGCCTCTTGCAGTAGCCGACGCGTAAAGTCGAGACCGTCCTCACCGGAGGCTAGCGCAAGATCGGGCTCATGACTGTATTCAGTGGGCATCTGCGCTAGATCTTCGGCATCCACATAGGGCGGGTTGCTTACAATTAAATCAAAACTATTTTTTGTACTCTGATCAAAACCTGAGAACAAATCCGATTCAATTGCCGTTACGCGATGATTTAATTCATGCTGCTCAATATTGATTGCAGTCACCTCTAGCGCTTCAGCAGATATATCACTGAGTACCACCTCAGCTTTTTCAAAGGCATAGGCACAAGCGATACCAATACAGCCACTGCCGGTACAGAGATCGAGAATTTTCTTTGGCGACGCCGCACACCAGGGTTGAAATTGGTTATAAATAAGTTCAGCAATCGGTGAGCGCGGTACAATAACGCGTTGGTCTACATAGAACGGTAAGGTACAAAACCATGCCTGTTGGGTGATATAAGGGGCGGGAACGCGCTCTTCAATCCGTCGCTGATAGAGTGCTTTAATCTGCTGTTGATCTTCGTCCGAAACTAAATTATCCAACAGTGATCGATCGGCATCTGGTGGAAGATTTAATACAGAGGACAGTAAATAAACGGCCTCGTCCCAAGCATTGTCAGTGCCATGTCCAAAATAGATACCGCTTTGCTCAAATAATGATTGACCATATTCAAGCAATTCGCCAATGGTTTTTGTTTGTAAGGACAATTTTTTACCTTATAACTAAATTTAATTGGTCTATTTTACCTGTGAAACTAGTATTGGTCTGTAGTTTATTAGAAAATGTCTCAGTAATATCTAATAAAGAGAGAGGGAACCCATGAGAGATGAATATCTAAAAATAATAGAAAGCACTGGTGAAGACATTACACGCCCTGGCCTTTTAGATACTCCAGATCGTGCGGCTAAGGCCTTTGAATACCTTACTAGCGGTTACCATATGGACATCAAGGAAGTGATCAATGATGCACTCTTTCCGTCTGATTCTGAAGAAATGGTGATTGTTAAAGATATTGAATTATTCTCTTTATGTGAGCACCACCTTTTGCCCTTTATTGGCAAATGTCATGTGGCCTATATTCCCAGTGGACAGGTTCTGGGTTTATCCAAGGTAGCCCGAATTGTAGATATGTTTTCACGCCGTCTACAAATTCAAGAAGCACTGGCTCAACAAATTGCCTCTACAGTTCAAAATGCAACGAATGCACGCGGTGTTGGCGTAATCGTTGAAGCCAAGCATATGTGTATGATGATGCGCGGTGTTGAGAAGCAAAATTCGTCAATGAAGACCTCAGCTATGCTGGGTTCTTTCCGTACTGATCAGGCAACCCGAACTGAGTTTTTAACGCTTTTAGGCAACCAATAAGTCAGCTTATTATCAGGTTGTGCTTTAGCAGAAAAATTGCTGCGCCTTTTGGGCAACCTGTTCGGCCTGATCTTCGAGATGCAGATGATGGGATCCGGCCATAGAAACCACTTCAATATGCGGCACCCAGTCTAATAATTGCGGCTGTATAGGACCCGACAATAAACCGCTTTCGGCCTTTATCAGCATAATGGGACATTCAATGGCGGTAAAAAAGCTTTCACATTGTTCTTTGGTAAATGTCACCATGGATGATGCCTTGAGTCTCTGATCGTTGCGCCATGAAAACTTGCCATCCACCTCAACTACACCGCGCTCTGCCAGTATCACGGCCGCCGCTTCTTGCAATGGAACAAATCCATTGACGCGGGCATTGACTGCAGCTGCAAAGCTATCAAAAGCTGAGGGCGTAAAGGATCTAAATCGTTGACTATCAGCAATCGCCTTGGCCAGCTGTGCCGCAGCATTAGCCGGTTTATTGGGAATTGGAAAATAACTATCAATCAGCAAACTATGGGTGACTAATTTTGGAAAAGTGCCCGCCACTAACGCAGAGACAATAGCACCTCTTGAATGGCCTAGAAGACCAAATCGATCCCAACCCATCTGCTGTGAAATAGCGAGTACATCGGCAATATCTTGCCAGATATCGTAACCGGAATCTGCGGAACGAAAATCACTGCGACTATGACCCGCCATATCCACAGCAATCACATGCATGCCCTCTAAAAAAGGCAACATCTTATCGAAGCTATTGGCATTATCCAGCCAGCCATGCAGAGCAATCATTGGCTTGCCCTCTGAGGTACCCCATTCCTTGGCGGCTAATTGAATCCCATTGGATTCAAAGGTGCGTTCTTGTACAAATTTAATGGGCATGATGTATCCAGTTTAATGTAGCGAGACCTCTATACGCATGGTTCATCGATAACGATGCCAAACTTGCAGTTGCCAATCGAGCAACGTTGTCTCCAACAAAGTAATTTATTAGCTGATCCAGCAGCGGCAGATGACCCACAAGGAGTATTTTGTGGCAACTATTCTTCTCTAGTAGTTGCTCAATTGCCTCAATCTGAGCACTGGGTAATAGGCAATCCGTTATCTGTAGCGGACAGTGAATAGCTGCCTGCGACATAACAAGATCAGCGGTTTGGCGTGCGCGAATAAGTGGACTGGTAATTACCAATCCTATGTTCGCCAAGCACTGATTATGCTGCTTGGCCTGTTCACAGACCTGCTGTCGACCAGAGACAGAAAGCTGTCTATGACTACCTGAAGAGCCATCCTCTGCATCGCCATGACGCAAGATATATAACTCCATTTAATAGCTCTTTAAGTTTTACCTGGCTAACTATTTAGATTCTTTCTCTTTGGCTGAATCACCGGCCGTAAACGATGGGATATCATCGTCGCTTACATCTTCTTCAATGTCGACAAATTCAACGTCCTCAACTTCTTCCGTTGCACCCACAGAATAACCTTCCGATGGATCCAGAACAGGCCATTCATCAAAGGGAAATGGCTTGTTATTACTATTGAAGGTTAAAAACATAATGGCTTGATAAACCCACTTACCTAAGCCCTGCCCTAAATTACGTAAATTTTCGTTATCTTTACCAAAAATCAGTACCAGTGCAAACTGCACAACAACGACTACGCTCACCACCAGGCGAGCAGCCATTACCAATACTGCAAACAGTACCATATAGGCGAGTCTTATCCATGTATCTACATTAGTTAGGGACATTTTTCCATTAATCATTTGCTTTCACCGTAAATTCAACATCTGTGTTTTGTTCTGCCAACATCATCGTTTTCAATGATTCTACAATCGAGAGACCCTCGAACATGGTTGAGTATAAGCCTGAAGCTAGGGGCATGTATATGCCCATTTCTTCAGACTTTTTCTTCACTAATTTAGTGGTATTAACACCCTCGGCAATTTGCCCTACAGAGGCAATAGCCTGCTCCAATGTCTCTCCCCGGCCCAAAGCAGTGCCAATACGAAAATTACGACTTAATGGCGATGTGCAGGTCACATAAAGATCACCCACACCACTTAACCCTAAGAAGGTTAAGGGATTTGCGCCTAATTGAGCAGCAAAGCGGCTCATTTCCGCTAAGCTTCGAGTCAACACCACACTTTTTGTGTTCTGACCTGCATTCATGGATTCGGCAATACCTGAAACAATGGCATAAATATTTTTAAGCGCGCCACCTAACTCCACGCCATAGCGATCGTGGTTGGCGTAAACCCGAAAGTAGTTAGAAGCCAATAGCTCTTGGACTCTGGCACAGAGAGCATCGGATTCGCTGGCTATTACGGTAGCGGTAATTTGGAACTGAGCAATTTCTGCGGCCAAATTAGGGCCACTGATAACACCCACTTCACACTGGGGTATCTCTTCTTCGAGAATCTGGCTTGGTAGCATAAAGCTATCCGCCTCAATACCCTTAGCGGTACTAATTAAAAGTGTATCTGCCGATAACATTGATTTGGCTTTGCGCGCTAGCTGCCTAAACGAGCTACTGGGAACCGCAAAAAACACCACATCAACCTGATTGAGGGCTTCGCCCAAATCGGTGGTTATTTTAAGTGATTTATTGAGCTGATAACCGGGAAGATAATTTGAGTTTTCACCCTTGGTTTGAATCTGCTCAAGGGTTTCCTCATTGCGCATCCATAGAGTCACTGAGTAGTTATTCTCAGCCACCATATTGGCAATAGCAGTACCAAAACTGCCACCACCCAACACGGCTATTCTTAGCTTATTAGTATTTTCCAACTGAGTCTTCTCCGACAAGGCTCTTGGCTTTATGCATTGCATTATAGGTAGTGCAACAGTGGATGTCAGCCTTGATATAAAAAAAAGCGCCCTATCTAGAGCGCTTTTTAGGGTTAGAATATCTTATTGGAACATTAGCTTATTGAGCTCCTGCACAAACTGCGCAGGATTCTCAAGTTGCCTACCCGCAGATAGCGCAGCCTGATCAAACAAAACTGAGGCTAAACGCCCTGCATTGTCATCATTGTTTTCATCTGCCAACTTAGACACAAGAGGGTGCTCCATATTAAGCTCAAGTATAGGCTTAGTCTCGGGTACAGCCTGCCCTGCAGCCTGCATAATCTTGCGCATCTGCTCACCCATATCATTTTGCCCTACCACTAAACAGGCAGGCGAAGTGGTCAAACGACTGGTACTTTTTACATCTTCAACCTTATCGTCTAATAGGGTTTTCACTCGTTCAAGCAACTTATCATCCGCCTTTTGATCTTTCTTTTTAGCCTTAGATTTTCCGTCTTTATCAGCATCATCTTGTTCGCCAATAATTGCGCTTAAATCGAGATCACCGCGGGCCACATCTTGGAAGGATTTGCCATCGAACTCAGTCAGATAACCCATCATCCACTCATCAATGCGATCAGACATTAACAGCACTTCGATACCATGCTTGCGGAATACCTCTAGGTAAGGGCTATTGGCCACGACAGAATGGCTATCGCCGGTCACATAGTAAATTTTATCCTGGCCCTCTTTCATGCGCTCAACATAATCAGCTAGGCTAACCGTTGGGTCGGTGCCCTCGCTGGTTGAACTAGCAAATCTAAACAACTTAGCAATTTTTTCGCGGTTGTTATGGTCTTCACTGGGCCCTTCTTTAAGAACAGCACCAAACTGATTCCAGAAAGTCGCATACTTTTCTGGCTCACTTTTGGCCATCTTAGCCAGCATATCCAGGATACGCTTGGTTAATGCTGAGCGAATACTATCCACCATCGGTGTGCTTTGCAAAATCTCACGAGATACATTTAATGGTAGATCAGCACTATCTAGAACACCTTTTACAAAACGCAGATACATGGGCAAAAACTGCTCAGCGTCATCCATAATAAAGGTGCGCTTGATATACAGCTTTAAGCCACGCGCCGCTTCGCGCTGGTAGAGATCCATGGGTGCCATACCTGGGATATACAGCAAGCTAGTGTACTCGTGCTTACCCTCAACTCGGTTATGACTCCAAGTTAATGGCTCAGCAAAATCATGGGAAATATGACGATAGAATTCATTATATTCATCATCACTGACTTCGCTTCGTGATTTTGTCCACAACGCTTTTGCATCATTAATCGCTTCCCATTCTGGCGCTTGGTCAGCTTTAGGCTCTTCGCCCTCTTCTGCGGGTGGCTGAACCTTTTCCATCTGCACCGGAATAGCAATATGATCGGAGTATTTTTTGATAATGCTACGCAGGCGCCAGTTATTGGCAAACTCTTGCTCATCATCTTTTAGGACTAATGTGATACTGGTGCCACGATCAGCCTTCTCAATTGGCTCAACCTTAAAGTCAGCCTCACCTTCAGAGGTCCAACGTACCGCTTCATCAGCAGCGGCGCCCGCACGTCGGGTTTCAACAATCACCTGTTTGGCGACAATAAAAGAGGAATAGAAACCGACACCAAACTGACCAATTAACTGTGAGTCTTTCTTTTGATCACCCGTTAAATTTTTAAGAAATTCAGAGGTGCCCGATTTAGCAATGGTACCTAGGTTAGCAATAACCTCATCTTTAGACATCCCAATACCATTATCAGAAATCTCAATGGTTTTTGCCTCTTCATTAACGGCTACTCGAATTCTTAGATCGCCATCACTTTCGTAAAGCGCACTGTTTTCTAACGCTTCAACTCGCAACTTGTCGGTTGCATCGGATGCATTAGAAATTAATTCGCGTAAGAATATTTCTTTATTGGAATATAAAGAATGAATCATCAACTGAAGCAGTTGTTTTGCTTCAGTTTGGAACCCCATGGTTTCTGCTTTGCTTTTTGACTTTGCTGTCATTTCTGCCATTTCTCCTAGTTAAACCTAATCTTCGGCAATTTTTTTGCCTGTAGTATCTAGGTAAGGGCAAAAAACCAAATTTCAAGTCGCCACTAGTACAGAAATGGCAGATTTTTTTGTATAGTTACGCCAGACTGTCGTCAGCCACAAAGTATTTAGGATCTTCAATCACATTTACTTCAACCAGATTGCCGGCTTTGGTTAGTAGTTTGCGACATTCTTCACTAAGGTGAACCAAATGCAGTGTTTTACCTGCTTTTAGATAGCGTTCAGCTAAGGTATCTATGGCCTCAAGTCCTGAGTGGTCAGCCACTCTTGAACGAGCAAAATCAATTACCACATCGTTATTGTCGGCCTTGGGGTCAAAGCGCTCCAGAAAAGAGGTCACCGAACCAAAAAACAATGGGCCAGTGACTGCATAGACGGTTGAACCCTTGTGATCTTCTCTGGCTTCAATACGAATATATTTGGCATGTTGCCATGCAAACACCAGAGCAGAAACAATCACACCCACAACCACGGCAACCGCTAAATCTGTGGCCACAGTAACACCAGACACTAGCACCAAAATAAGCGCATCACTTTTGGGCACCTTGCCGATAATTCTAAAGCTGGACCATTCAAAGGTACCAATGACTACAATAAACATCACACCGATTAGTGCGGCCAACGGGATTTTTTCAATTAGCGGCGATGCGACTAATATAAACACTAATAAAAATAAAGCTGCACTGATACCCGATAGACGTCCACGACCCCCAGAATTTACATTAATCATGCTTTGGCCAATCATGGCACAACCACCCATACCACCAAAGAACCCCGTCACTGTATTAGCCACACCCTGACCAATACATTCTTTATTGCCACGACCACGAGTTTCAGTAATTTCGTCAATAAGGCGCAAGGTCAGCAATGACTCGATTAATCCAATAGCCGCCAAAATAATCGCATAAGGTAAAATAATCATTAGCGTTTCAAAGGTAAATGGCACGCTAGGAATATGGAAGCTTGGTAAGCCACCACTAATAGAGGCAACATCACCCACTACTTTGGTATCCAGATCAAAACCTAACACCAAGCCTGTTACTACCAAGATAGCTGCCAATGAGGATGGAATAGCTTTGGTGATTTTAGGTAAGAAGTAAATAATCAACATGGTTACGAAGACTAGTCCAAGCAGCATATTCAAAGCGCTACCCTGTAACCAGGCCACATCGACAACTGTACCCTGCATAAAGGTTCCTTCGAGCCAACCGGGCTGACCCGCTTCGCCAAACTGACCCAGTTGTGCTAGGAAAATAACGATTGCCAGTCCATTAACAAAGCCCAACATCACTGGATGGGGCACCATGCGAATAAATTTACCCAGTTTAAGTATGCCCGCAGCAATTTGCAGAATACCCATAAGCACTACGGTGATAAAAAGATATTCAACCCCATGCTGGGCCACCAAAGAAACCATGACAACTGCAAGTGCTCCTGTAGCACCACTAATCATACCGGGGCGGCCACCAATCACTGCAGTAATTAAACCCACCATAAAGGCGGCATACAGGCCGACCAGGGGCTCAACCCCAGCTACAAAAGCAAATGCTACGGCTTCAGGCACCAAAGCCAAGGCTACGGTTAAACCGGATAGTAGATCATTTTTAAAGGTTGCAACCTTACTTAATTGAAACTCAAACATTCGCTGATCGTCTCTTAATTGAGGATTATTTAAACTGTTTTATCGATTGCCGCCAAAAGGCTTTACGCTGTTACGTTTGCCACCACCTGAGCCCCAAGGTGATTGGCCTGAGCGGTTAGCTGGTTTGCCTTTGGGTGCTGATTTTCTTTTTGATGCAGAGGATCTTTTAGAATCTCTACTTCCAGAATCTTTTGATTGGGCGGTCTGGTTTCTACCACCCGACTTGCGCTTGCTACCGGGCTTGGGACCCTGACCATAACCTGAGCGATTATCACTAACAGATTTCTTGCTATTTCTGCTTCTATTACCAGCACCAGTCTCACGATTGAGCGCTTTTCTGGGTTTTTTTGGCTTTACTGGGGCTCTTAGGGTAGTTTCTGGCACCGCATGTTTGGGCTCATAGCCCTCAACTTCTTCTCGTGGTAGCAGCTGCTGAATTAAACGTTCAATATCGGACAACAAATCAACTTCATCGGCGCTTACCAAAGAGATTGCTTTACCCGTTTGACCAGCACGACCAGTACGTCCAATACGATGCACATAGTCCTCTGACACATTAGGCAGATCAAAATTGACCACCTGAGGTAGCTGTTCAATATCTAAGCCACGAGCTGCAATATCTGTAGCTACTAAAATGTGAATTTCACCAGCTTTAAAACCTGCCAATGCTTTGGTTCGCGCACCCTGGCTTTTATTGCCATGAATAGCGGCGGCAACTATGCCTTCAGATTCTAAATGCTTAGTTAATTTATTGGCACCATGTTTAGTTTTAGTAAATACCAATGCCTGATCCCAATTGCCATCGCGAATTAAGCGTGTCAGTAACTGGGCTTTCTTTTTCTTATCCACTGGATGGATAGTCTGAGTGACTGAGGTGGCTGCCCTGTTGGCAGGGCTTACAGAGATCTCAATAGGCTTGCGTAATAGGCCTCTTGCAAGATTTCGAATATCATCTGAAAAAGTGGCAGAAAAAAGCAGGTTTTGGCGACGTCTTGGCAGTAAATCGATAATACGCTGAATATCGCGAATAAACCCCATATCGAGCATTCGATCGGCTTCGTCTAGAACCAAAACCTGAAGATGATCAAATCTAATGGCATTTTGACTATGTAGGTCCATTAGGCGACCCGGCGTTGCTACAAGAATATCAACACCCTTTCTTAGCTTCATCATCTGCGGATTAATTTTTACCCCTCCAAATACCACAGCGGAAGTTAACGCAAGGTGTTTCGAATAAGTGGTTACACTTTCACCGACCTGAGCGGCTAGCTCTCTAGTAGGAGTTAAAATTAAACAGCGTGTCTGATTCGAGCCTGCACGACGCCCGCTACTCAAGCGCTCTAAAATAGGTAGTGTAAAACCAGCAGTTTTACCAGTCCCGGTTTGCGCCGCCGCCATTAAATCATGCCCCTCAAGCACAACAGGTATTGCTTTGGCTTGAATAGGCGATGGTTCACTGTAACCCTGAGCGGTTACAGCTTTCAAAATTGGCGCGGATAAACCCAGTTCTTTAAAAGACATAAATTGTTTACTTAAGAGTAATTATCAAGCTTCGACAGTAGTGGCAAGTTGAGTCGCGTTTTGTTGTACGTTGACAGGGCGCGAAGCTTACAGGTTTCGCCATATAATTGCACTCTTAAACAGAGGCATAATTACTAAAATGTTTTTTAACATGCTTAAATTTGCATAGAAAGCAGAGAAGCGTTAATTAAAAACAAAAAAGCAGGTAGTTCGCTAAAACTACCTGCCTTTTTATTCATTGGTTTTCTAAGACTTAGTCGTTCTGAATTTGATAATAATCCATAAGAATTTGAGCCACTTCAGGTCTTGAGAATTCTGGCGGTGGCGCAATGCCCTCACCTAACATTTGACGCACTTTAGTGCCCGAAAGAAGAATAAAATCATCCTTAGTGTGATCTTCGGCTTCATTCATCATCACGACACGACCCAATTTCTTGGAAAATGCAGTGTGGTCAGCATTAAATATCTCAATTTCAAGAGCGCCCTTTGGCACTTTATCCTCAAAGATCGTCTGCGCATCAAAGGCCCCGTAATAGTCGCCTACACCTGCATGATCACGGCCAACAATTAGATGAGTTGCGCCCATATTTTGACGGAATACCGCATGTAATACTGCTTCTCTTGGTCCCGCATAAAGCATATCAAAGCCATAGCCGGTAACCATCACTGAATTCTCAGGGAAGTACAGATCGACCATTTTGCGGATACAGTTATCACGCACTGAAGCTGGAATATCTCCTTGCTTAAGTTTACCTAGTAACATATGAATCACGACACCATCCGCATCCAAACGTTCCATGGCCATTCGACAAAGCTCTTCATGGGCACGATGCATAGGGTTGCGCGTTTGGAAAGCGACCACTTTGTTCCAACCACGCTCGGCAATTTCTTCACGAATCTCTACCGCGGTGCGGAAAGTATCGGGGAAATCAGCATGGAAATAACTTAGGTTAAGCACCTCAATATCACCAGAAACGACAAAGCGTCCCAAATTTTTGAATGTAGCAACCCCCGGATGATCAGGATCTGTAGTACCAAAAATAGCCTCTGCCATGGCTGTCACCTGCTGATCAGAAACTGATTCAATAGCCCCCACATCCATAACTGCCATAATGGGATTACCCTCAGTATTGGGGTCTCGCAGAGCAATTCTACTCGCACCTTCAATAGCGGATACATCTTGCGCCATATTTAAGACAGGGACCGGCCAAAATAAGCCATCTTCCGTATGCATATTGGTTGAGACACTGAGTGCATCAGCAAGATCCATATAACCTTTCAGTGGATTGAAGTAACCTGCTCCTAACATCACCGCATTGGCTGCTGCCGCTGAATTAAGCAGTAAACTAGGCAATGATTCTGCTTCTGCTGCCAGTTGCTGCACTCTATCTGCTGTTACAAGTCGAGGGTCTAGACTGTCTGAGCCATGGGGTTTAATCAATGGTGTTCTCCTTTGCCACTATTTATTATGCCGATTGAAATTGGTCGAGTATTTAACCAAAAACCCCCGCACTGGGTGCGGGGGATAAAAATTGGTGGAGCTAAGCGGGATCGAACCGCTGACCTCAACACTGCCAGTGTTGCGCTCTCCCAGCTGAGCTATAGCCCCAAATTTGGAGGTCGCATAATAGGGATCAGGTGACAGCAAGTCAAGCCTGATCATTGCTGCTGAAGTCTAACCTAATTGTTGGTATGCCTTTTCCATTT
This sequence comes from Porticoccaceae bacterium, assembly GCA_038139495.1. Classification (GTDB taxonomy): domain Bacteria; phylum Pseudomonadota; class Gammaproteobacteria; order Pseudomonadales; family Porticoccaceae; genus HTCC2207. Next base: position 68,557 of record JAYOSY010000003.1, on the reverse strand, counting down.
TTTTAAGTTTCTTCTTACCCACGCCTCCGAGCAACTCAATAGCATAGCGAAGCCTAGCTCTAGACATATCAGCACCTAAAAGTGCCATGGAATCCATCACCGAAATAGAAGAACCACTACCAGCAATAGCAATAAATAATGGCGCCAAGAAAGGCTTCATTTTGACACCCATGGCGTCAGCTACTGACTTTAATTCATTAAAGATCGTATCTCTCTGCCACTGCTGTATAGACTCTAGGCGCCACAGGGAGAACTGTAATACTTCAATCAGCTGATCGCTTTCCATCCCTGCGGACTGAAGATCCTCAGCAGTAATAGGCAACATGCCAGACACCAAATAACTCCCCAGCGGAGCTATATCAGAAAAGGTTTCCATACGCTGTTTGGCAAAGGGTAAAAACTGCAAAAGAGTTTCGCGATTTAGCGCCCATTGATGCAGTCGATCGGCCAGCTGTTCATCAGATAATTCCTCGCGGATCCATAGACCATTAAGCCAACTTAGCTTTTCTACATCAAATACCGGACCGCCGAGGGATACACGCTGAATATCAAATGCTTTGAGCATTTCATCAAGGGTGAATTTTTCGCGCTCATCGGGCATCGACCAACCCATGCGGCCCAAATAATTAAGTAATGCCTCAGGCAGGTAACCCATGCGCTGATAGTACAGAATACTGGTGGGATTCTTACGCTTGGAAAGTTTACTTTTATCTACATTGCGCAATAGCGGAAGATGGCAAAATACGGGCAGTTCCCAACCAAAATATTGATAAAGCAGAATATGCTTGGGTGCCGAGTTAATCCACTCCTCACCGCGAATCACATGGCTGATCTGCATAAGATGATCGTCCACCACATTAGCTAGGTGATAGGTGGGCATGCCATCGGCTTTGAGAAGAATCTGCATATCAACCTGCGCCCAATCAATAATAATCTCACCGCGCAACATATCATTAAAGGTACACTGCCCTTCTCGAGGCACCTTCATTCTGACCACATAGAGCTCATTATTGGCAAGACGCTGGGCAATTTCTTCTTCGGAAAGATTTTCGCAGTGGCCGTCATAGCCTAGCGGCTGTTTTTCCTGCATCTGAGTAGCGCGAAGTTCATCTAACCTTTGCGGAGTACAAAAACAACGAAAAGCATAGCCCTTTTCAATTAGTTCATTCGCATATTTTGTATAGATATCTGATCGCTCACTTTGACGATAAGGCCCCTTATCGCCACCTACATCCGGACCCTCATCCCAATCCAAACCCAACCAAGACAGCGCATCCAAAATAGCTTTTTCAGATTCCGGTGTTGATCTCGTCTGATCGGTATCCTCAATACGAAGTAAAAATTGACCTCCCTGACTGCGCGCAAACACCATATTAAACAGCGCAACATAGGCCGTACCTACATGGGGGTCGCCAGTAGGCGATGGGGCAATTCTGGTTCTAATTGTCATTATTTTTCCAATGGTTATTTTGACCAATCCAAGCAGGCTAATACTGCCTAAAACTGCAATTATACGTTTTCTGCGATTGTTCTGTTACAACAAATTTATATTTTAAATGGTTACTCATTCATTAATTTGGGGAATACCCAAAATGGTATAGAGGTTATAGAAAAAAACCATAACCAAAAATGACCTTTTTTAGTGCAATTTCTCGTATCATGCGCACAAATTATAGAGTCAGCAATAAATATGCATTAAATGCATGGCTGAAAGGTTTTAATACATTGACTAGCGAGGTTCTGAAAATGTCATTTCAAGAGAAAGTTTTTGTTGTTGTGAACCCAACCCTCGATAAACAGGTTGCACTAGATCGGGCTTTAATTACATCGCAACTAATGACACCTCGACCAGAAATATGTGTTTTTGTTGCTGTAGACAGCAATACGGTTAATTTGGATGCGAGAAACCCCAGCATTTACCGCGATACCGATTGGTTTGAGCAGCAAATTCATAAACCGCTAAGAGAAGCTGGACTCAAATATAGAATTGAAATTTCATGGTCAAATGATTGGCAGGGTTCAATTATTGCCTCAGCGAAACATTTTGGTGCCACACGCATAATGATCAGAGCCGGCAAGCCCATTAAAAGTCGACGCTTTATATTCGCTGAATCTAAGTGGGAGCTGCTTAAGGAAGCCACCTGCCCGGTTGTTTTGGTGCGCGACGACGCAAAACCCCAGCGCAAGGTGGTTCTTGCAGCAGTGAATTTTCAAGCCTCGCGAATCAATCAAGAAATCCTAAATAAAAATATTTTGGAAAAAGGTATGACGCTGGCTGAGAGCTATGGTGCAGATTTTCATGTGGTCAATGCCTATATCGACTCTCTACTGTATCCCGATCGTGGTCGACTATCAAAACAGACTGGACTGGATTCAAAAAACACCCATGTTATGAAAGGTTATACCGATGAGGTGATATCTAAAGTATCAAAACAAATCGATGCCGATGTGGTAGTTATTGGCACCCTTGGACAAACAGGTCTCACTAAAACACGTCGTGGCAATACCGCTGAACGTGTAATTTCAGCCGTAGATGTTGATGTGGTAGTGGTTAACTCAGAATACTAAGTCTATAACCAAGGCGCGGGCTGTCGTGTTAAACAGCCTGCGTATCAGGTTACTGCTCAAACACTACCGTTTTATGCCCGTGAACAATCACTCTATTTTCAAGATGATTGCGCAGTGCGCGCGCCAAAACCAAGGTTTCAACATCTCGCCCTAATCTCACCAGATCATCCGCACTATGACTGTGACCCACACGAACCACGTCTTGATCAATAATAGGTCCTTCATCTAAGTCTTCAGTAACATAGTGACTGGTTGCACCCACTAGCTTTACGCCGCGTTCGTAGGCTTTTGCATAGGGATTGGCACCAATAAATGATGGCAAGAAACTATGGTGAATATTAATCATACGCCCTTTGTATTTAGCGCACATTTGCGGCGGAATAATTTGCATATAACGAGCTAATACCACAGTATCAGCCTGATAATCGTCAATAATCGATTCCATCTCTGCAAAGGCAGGCGCCTTATCGTTGCGATCTACAGGCACATATTTAAAAGGGATATTGTGCCACTCAACCATAGATCGCAAATTTTCATGATTTGATATAACACAGCTAATTTCGCAATCGAGCTCACCGCTGTGCCAACGATGAAGTAAGTCGGCTAAACAATGGGAAGCATGACTGGCCAACAGCACAACCTTTTGTGGCTGCTTGGAGTCATAAATCTCCCAACGCATATCATAGTCTGTGGCTAGCTTAGAAAATTTTTCACGAAATTCATCCAAACTTATTGATAGTGAACTTGCCTTCAGCTCATTGCGCATGAAAAACCAATCACTATCGGGATCCGCATGGTAATTTGATTCCAACAACCAACCATTGTGATCGGCAATAAACTGACTTACTGCTGCCACAATGCCCACCTTATCGGGACAATGAATAATCAGTCTGTAGGTGTGATTATCAACTTTACTCATAGTTTTTATGTCCTGCGTAATAAGCTGGAAACATTCTGACCAGTCTATCTGAAATTTATCAGGCATTATCCAACAACTGAACCACTACTGCAAAGCAATGAAATTTAAAATAAACGAGAGACTAACGCGAAGACTGTGAATGGCGCTTAAATTATTGTTTTCTAAATTGAGGCTCTTGAGGAAAATGGTGGGCCGTCCGCGACTCGAACGCGGGACCAATTGGTTAAAAGCCAACTGCTCTACCAACTGAGCTAACGGCCCTCAAAAGAGGTGCGTATAATACTCACCAGCAGGATAAATTCAAGCACTATTTTTATATCTGGTAGGATCTTTTACGCCCGCGTCGATAAATCCCTGTTTTCTGAGTCTACAGCTGTCACAAACACCGCAGGCAGAACCCTGTTCGTCAGCCTGATAGCAGGAAACAGTCACACTGTAATCAACGCCATTTTGTATTCCTGCCTGAATAATTTGCCCCTTAGTCATATCAATTAAAGGTGCATGAATGGTTAATTTATTGCCTTCAACACCCGCTTTTGTAGCTAGGTTAGCCATCTGCTCAAATGCTTTAATATACTCTGGGCGGCAATCGGGATAACCCGAGTAGTCCACTGCATTAACACCCACAAAAATATCGTTGGCACCCAAGACCTCAGCCCAACCCAACGCAATAGAAAGAAATACAGTATTTCTGGCGGGTACATAGGTTATCGGAATGCCAGTTGTCTCGTATTCTGGTACATCAATATTGGTGTCGGTTAGGGCAGATCCACCAATTGTGCCCAGATCTAAACTGACAACTTTGTGCGCCTCAACCTGCATTATCTCTGACACCTTAGCTGCAGCGATCAGTTCCGATCTATGTCGCTGCCCATAGTCAAAGCTCAGAGTATAGCAATCAAAGCCCTGCTGTTTTGCCATGGCTAGTACGGTAGAGGAATCAAGACCACCTGAAACTAGAATCACTGCTTTTTTTGTCATCCCTAACGCCCCGGCTCATCGCCCCAAATAATTTTATGGGTCTGCAATTGCATTCGAACACTTAACCTATCTTCCAGTATCCAGCCAGCCAGCTCTTTGGGTGTTAACTGACCCTGGCTGGGGGAGAATAAGATGTCGGCACCCGTTTCACGAAGTTTTAAATGGTCAATCTGCATACAACACCAGTCATAGTCTTGGCGATCGCAGATAACAAATTTCACCTCATCATAGGAATTTAGATATTTAACATTCTCATAAAGATTGCGAGTCATCTCACCGGATGCTGGCGTTTTAAAATCAACAATTTTTACCACCCGAGAATCAACTTCCTCGGTAGTTAGAGCACCACTTGTTTCCAATGAAACGCGATAACCCTGGTCGCATAACTGTTTGAGCAGAGGAATACATTGCGGCTGAGCTAATGGCTCACCCCCAGTTACAGTGACATACTTGGTTTGATATTGGCTTACCGAAGTAAAAATATCATCAAAAGACATTTTATGGCCGCCCTCAAAGGCGTAGGCGGTATCACAATAGACACAGCGCAATGGACAACCCGTTAGGCGAACAAATACCGTGGGGAAACCCATAGTTGATGTTTCACCTTGCAGGGAATGAAATATTTCGGTGATACGCAGAGAATGATTATCCATAAGGGTACACTTAAATAGCTTTGAAGCCCTTACAGACCTTTAGCCTTAATATAGGCCTTGGCTTTGGCACCCGCACCGCCATCAGTGCTTGCCGCCTGCTGAAGGAATACAAGAGCTTTATCCTTGTCACCTTGCTGATAATAGAGCTTACCAAGCTTATAACGTGCATCCATAGCCTTGTTATGGCTTGAATAACTATCCACCACGACATGAAACGCGCTAAGCGCTAAGTCCTGACTACCCTGAAACTCATAGACCTCGCCTAACCAATAATGCGCATTGGCTGAGTAGGGGCTTTCAGGGAACTGCAGTATATGGAGTTTGAACGCTTCAATGGCACCCTTGAAGTCTCTTTCTTTTAAAAGCAGACTGGCGGCTAAATAATCAGCCTCCATATTTTCTGTGGTTGCCAGAATAACGGGTGACTCCTCAACAGGTAATTTAGTAATTTCATTCGCTAGCGATAACTGCTGACTAACCGTTGGCTGTTTATTTTGCTGAGCCATCGAATCAAAGTTAAGATTAGACTTACTTAAGGAAATTAGACGACGATCTAGATCTAAGTAATCATCCATTTGCAGCTGTTTAAGCTGCTGGAGCTGATAACTAAGCTCCTCAACTGTTCCACGAAGCATTCTGACCTCATCTTTCAAAACCTGCATCTGATAGAACTGCTCCGCGCGCTGAACGCTTTCTGTACTGGGTTTTGGTCGATCGTTGAGATTCGATGAACTGTTAAGGTCAACCACCGGCGAAAGCGGCTGAGCCATCAGGCTCGACGACAACAGTACTGCGGTCAAAGTCACTAAAAATTGCTTCATAGGTTTTTTAAACTCAGTCTAATTAGGCAGCGGATAATTCCGCCGCCTATTATATAGCATTTCGCAGTAACTACTTAAGCTCAACGCGGCGATTGAGTCGCCATGCTTCATCATCACTACCAAAGGCTGCTGCTCTTTCTTCACCGAAGCTAATCACTTCAATTCTGTCACCAGCAACACCTTGCAGAACTAAGAATTCTTTAGCCGCTGTTGCACGTCGCTCACCCAAAGCAATATTGTACTCACGCGTTCCACGCTCATCAGCATGACCTTCAAGTCTTACTGAGCGTGAATTTTCCTTGAGGATTGCTGCATGCTCCAGAAGCGCTGCACGAGATTCAGCATTCAAAAGCGCCTTATCAAAGTCAAAATAAAATACAGTTGCCAGGTCACTGATCACTGGAACAACTTCTACATCCACCGATTCAACCTGAGCAGTTTTAACTGCGGTGTTATCGATCTCAGTAGTATCGTTATCGTAAACAGGTGCTGAGCTACAGCCCGTCAAAATGGCAATTGAAAGCAAAGATGCATATAGGTTTATGCGGGTTTTCATGATTGTTAACTCCTTTGAGTAACGCTATAGGTTAAAAAAAAATGTTTTTTATCGCAAGTAAGGTGACCAAGCCGGCTCCCTTACATCACCTCGTTTAGCTGGGAGGTTATATTTTACACCAGCATCAATAGAAACCGCAGCAAGTATACCCTTGTTATCATACTTTGTGGCGTACATTAGCATAGCCCCGTTGGGTGCTAGAGAGGGGGATTCATCTAATGTGGTTTCAGTTAATTCAAGTAATCGCCCGGTTTTAAGGTCCAGTGCGGCAATATGAAATACATCCGATGAGCGATGCACCATAGCTACCGTGCGACCATCAGGGGCTATATTGGGTCGTGCATTGTAATTACCCTCAAATGTCACGCGTGTTACCGACTTATCAGATAATTTCAGTTTATATATCTGAGGCGAACCTCCCCGATCAGAGGTGAATAAAATATGCTTCCCATCCGGCATCCAGGTCGGTTCTGTATCAATCGCAAAATGACGGGTTAGGCGAACTAATTTATTGGTATTTAGATCGAGGGTATAAATCTCTGGGTTACCGTCTTTTGACAGTACAATTGCCAATTTAGTTCCGTCAGGCGACCATGAGGGAGCACCATTAAGCCCCTTAAAGCTAGTTAGCTGCTGACGCTCTGCCGTTAATAAATTCTGTCTGAAGATTGCGGGTCGACCTGTCTCAAAGGATACATAGGCCAAAGCCTCTCCATTTGGCGCCCAAGTGGGTGACATAATAGGCTGTTTCGATTCAAGCATGAGGCTTTCTCTGGCACCGTCGGCATCAGCGACTTGAAGCCTGTACGTAAAGTCATCGCCTTCTCTTATCACTGAGACATAGGCCAAGCGCGTAGAAAATGCCCCTCTTATGCCGGTAATTGCTTGGTAGATTTTATCACTCACTGCATGAGCGAGATCACGCATCTCGGATGCAGGTGATCGTACCTTATGGGTGAATTGTATGCGTTGTGAATTAATGCTCAACAAACTAAACTCAAGTTCATAGCGGCGATCAGGCATAACCGACATGGAACCAACCACAAGGTATTCTGCGCCTAGTAACCGCCAATCTCTGAAATAGACGTCTGAGGGCTGAGAAGGAAATGCCAACATATCTCGTTGAGGGGTTAGTCTAAACAGGCCACTGCGACGCAAATCAGCCGCCACAATATCAGAGATATTTTCACTTATTTTAATACCATTGAGATTAAATGGAGATAGTGCAATCACAGTTGGCTGATCATTACCTTCAGTCACCTTAATTACCAACTCAGCATAAGCACTGCTAGCAAAAAACATTGCTAATATTAAAACAAAACACTGCCTAAAATATCTCACTTCACCAATCTCCGCTGTGGCTATTTAAAGCCGTAAATCTTCTGGATTAAATAACACTTTTACTGATCTAAAATACTGCTCAAAAATTCTTGGCTCCATCGACTGCAATTCAGAGAAAGGTGCTGCTTTAAAGGCTGCCTGCTCTACGGATCGATCAAAAGCACTGTCGCCACTGGATTGCAAAATTTTTATACCTACTATTCTACCTGTAGGTACCAGTCTAAGTTCAATTAAAGTTTGCATACCAAGCCTAGCACTGGGAGGTCGGCTCCAATTTTGACTTAAACGACCTTGAATCACTTGCAAATAACTACTAGCAGACTGCTTTTCTTGCTCAGCGATTTTCGCTGCTTGATCTTGACGAAGCTTTTCATCTAATGCTGCCTGCTTTCTCGCTCGCTCTCGGGCTAGCTCAAGCTCCCTTTGCTCGCGTTTCTGGCGCGCTAATTCCTGTTTTCGCTGGGCTTCAATCCTCTGGGCTTCCCGCTTAGCAATACGCTGCTGTTCAAGACGTTTTTGTTCGGCTCTTTGCCTGTCTGCTTCACGACGCTTTGCAGCCTGATCTTTAGCCTTCGAATTGCTGGCCTTTTTCTTCGGCTTCTCCTTGGGCTTTAGTTGTATTAATTCAGCCTGAATAAACTTCGGCTGAACCACAATTTCTTGACTTTCTGAAGGCCAATCAATCAAAAATACTCCAATCACCATTACATGTAACCCTATGCTGGCTATAATTGCCGTTATATAACCTGAGCGCCAACCAATCATTGTGATGCTGTGGGCTCTGTAACCAGTCCAACCGAGGGTGCGCCAGCTATTTGAAGCTGACTCATCAAGTCAACAACAGAACCATAATCAACCGCGGTATCACCCCAAACCAACACCGGTGTATTGGGTTTTTGGCGCAGCACTTTTGCGACTCTATCTTTGATAAATGACAGGCTATTGGCGATATTAGTACCATTTTCATCTATCCAGTAGGTGCCATCAGACTTGATGGAGATAATTAATGGATCCTGCTTCTGTTTGTCCAAGGGCGCTGAATTAGCCGATGGCAATTCAACTTTTACGCCCTGCATTAATAGTGGTGCAGTGATCATAAATACAACCAACAAAACCAGAGTCACATCAATATAGGGAACCACATTGATTTCGGCGACTAACTTGCGTTTTGTTCGTTTATTTTTCACGCTAGCAACTCTCTCAATTTGCCTTATTTAGAATGAACCTGTCGATGCAAAATACTAGAAAACTCTTCAGCGAATGTTTCATAACTTGCATTGATGGTTTCAACTTTTGCTGCATATCGGTTGTAGGCCAATACTGCTGGAATGGCTGCAAATAGACCCATAGCCGTTGCAATTAACGCTTCTGATATCCCAGGGGCTACAGTGGCCAGGGTGGCCTGCTGAACCATTGCCAAGCCTCTAAAAGAATTCATAATTCCCCAGACAGTACCAAACAAGCCTATGTAAGGGCTGACAGAGGCAACACTGGCCAAAAATGGGAGATTGGTACTCAGCGCCTCTTCCTCTCTGGAAAGGGCCACACGCATGGCGCGATCTGTTCCTTCCATAACTGCATCTGAGTCTACACTCTGACCATCAGTCAAACGTGTAAATTCTCTAAATCCGGCGCGAAATACATTTTCTATGCCCTGATTACCGCCATTTTCTTGAGCCTCTTGGGATAACTCATGATAAAGCTTATTTAGATCAACACCTGACCAAAAGGTGTCTTCAAAATATTTAAAGCTGCTCTCAGCATTGCGCAGGTATATCCCGCGCTGAACAATCATAATCCATGAAATAATTGAGGCGATAAGTAGCACCGCCATCACTAGCTGCACCAATACACTCGCGTTGAGAATTAGGGATAATATTGAAAGATTTTCTTCACTCACAATTTTGGCTCCAACCTTAATTGAGATAATTACTTAATGTGGCATAAATTTCTTTGGGCATTGCAATTGGACGTTTCGTTTCACTGCTAATACAGGCTACTTTGACCTTGCCTTCCACCAAAAGATCCCCATCTCGGCAAACATTTTGGTGCATTTCAAAACTTACTTTTGACAACTTACTTAAGCTTGCAGAGATATCAAGCATGTCATCTAACACCGCAGGTTTTTGATAAATTAATTCCACACTGCGAACAACAAACTGTAAATCATCAAACAATGCAGGCTTGTTATAGCCTAGGCTTCTTAAAAATTCAGTACGCGCTCTTTCCATATATTTGAGGTAATTGGCATAAAACACAATACCGCCAGCATCAGTATCCTCAACATAAACTCTAGCCTGATGATTAAATATTGATGGCATCTTATTCACTCAACCCATCTAGTTGCTCTTGCAACCGCTTTGGACTGGGTAGACCAAAATGCTCATAGGCCATGCGTGTAGCTATACGCCCCCTTGAGGTTCTCATTAAAAAACCCTGCTGGATAAGATAGGGTTCCAGCACATCTTCGATGGTTCCACGCTCTTCACTAATAGCTGCAGCCAGGCTATCTACACCGGCTGGACCACCTTCAAATTTTTCCATTAATGTCAGTAATAGTCTGCGATCTAAATGATCAAAACCATTTTTATCGACATTCAGCATATTAAGCGCCGCATCGGCAATTTCAGATGTTACCTTGCCATCTCCTTTTACCTCAGCATAGTCTCTAACCCGCCTAAGAAGACGATTGGCAATTCTTGGCGTACCTCTTGAACGTCGGGCAATTTCTTTTGCGCCTGCAGCATCAATAGGCACATTGAGTATCTCGCCAGCACGGGAAACAATCTTTGCCAAATCGTCAATCGAATAAAACTCTAGGCGCTGAACAATGCCAAAACGATCGCGCAGTGGCGAGGTCAATAGACCCGCTCTGGTTGTGGCACCCACCAAAGTAAACGGTGGTAAATCCAGCTTAATTGAACGCGCAGCAGGACCCTCACCGATTACAATATCAAGCTGGTAATCTTCAAGTGCTGGATAGAGAATCTCCTCAACTACGGGGCTTAGACGATGTATCTCATCGATAAATAACACATCGCCCTCTTCTAGATTAGTTAACAGTGCAGCTAAATCGCCGGCTTTTTCTAATACAGGACCAGAGGTGGTTTTAAGATCGACATCCATCTCATTGGCAATAATATGTGCAAGGGTTGTTTTACCAAGCCCCGGAGGACCAAAAACTAGGCAGTGGTCGAGTGGCTCATTACGTTTTCGGGCAGCCTCAATAAAAATCTTCAACTGCTCTTTAACCACTGGCTGACCTACATAATCAGCCAAAGTTAGTGGCCGAAGGGCACGATCAAAACGCTCCTCTGTGGAAGTTGAGACGGCTGAAATAAGTCGATCTGGTTCAATCATTAGTGACTGCCTTAATTAATACCATAAGGATACAGGTCTAAGTGTAAATTTACACTAGTGAATTGACTTAATGGCACTCAAATTACACCATAGATTTTAATGCGGCTCGGATCAATTGCTCAGCATTGGTAATATGATCTCCGGCAACTCGATTCACCATTTTTGCTGCATCCCGGGGGCGATAGCCCAATGCAGTTAGTGCACTTTCAGCCTCTAAACTAATATCCTCAGTTAAAGGCTCTGAGGTATCAATAGAGATATCGCCAACAATTTGCGTTATTTTGTCACGCATCTCGATGAGCAATCGCTCAGCGGTCTTTTTACCTACACCTGGAATTTTTACCAGCGTGGTTACTTCATCTTTTTGCACACAGCGCGCAAACTCAGTAACCGACATGCCCGATAATATAGCTAAAGCCATTTTGGGTCCCACACCATTAACCTTAATCAGCTGCCTAAATAATGTTCTTTCTTCTATTTGCGCGAAACCATACAGCTGCTGTGCGTCTTCACGGACTACAAAATGGGTGTGAAGGGTAACCACTTGACCGACATCGGGGATATCAAAAAAAGTATTTAATGGCACCAGTAACTCATAGCCCACACCCTGAACATCGATTAATAAATCTGGTGCTTGCTTGCTAAGGACCTGCCCCTTGAGTCTTCCGATCATAGTCGTTTTTCTACCATATTAAGTGTTTTTTCGTTTATTTTAGCCTGCCGCGAGAATAACCTTTCGCGCCCGCTTCCGCCATGATGTTTTGTGTGCGCATACTGTGCCCATGACAGATAGCTGTCGCTAGTGCATCTGCAGCATCTTCGGAGGGTTCACCTGGCAACTTAAGCAGTGAGGTCACCATGATCTGCACCTGCTTTTTATCGGCGGCACCGGTTCCCACTACAGCTGACTTAATACTTTTAGCAGCATATTCTGAAACTGGCAACTGTGCATTTGTTCCAGATAAAATTGCAGCGCCCCTCGCCTGACCTAATTTTAGCGCCGCACTTGGATTGCGCGCTAAAAATACTTCTTCAATAGCCATAACCTGCGGCTTATATTCTTGAATTAGTTGACTAAGCCCATCAAAGATTATCTGCAACCGTTCAGGCAATGTACCCTTGGACATACGAATAATTCCACTGGTGACATAATTCATATTGGCACCTGCCATATCAATTATTCCATAGCCGGTTCGCCGCGATCCTGGGTCTATTCCTAAAATTCTAATCATCTGCAGATTTGTTATTGATTGATTCATTAGTGTTGCAATCAAAGCTGTTTGAGTCAACCACAAAAAAGCCCCCAGTGTAAGTGGAGGCTTTTCACTCAAAAGAACCCTTAACCTATGTTTAATCTTTCTTTGGAGCGGCTTTTGCCTTAGCTTTAGCTTTTGGAGCGGCTTTTGCCTTAGCTTTTGCTTTGGGTGCAGCCTTTGCCTTTGCTTTAGCCTTAGGTGCTGCTTTAGCTTTAGCCTTAGGAGCTGCCTTTGCCTTGGCCTTAGCTTTTGGCTTTGGCGCTTCTTCTGCAGGTGCCTCTTCAGCTGGTGCTTCTTCAGCAGGTGCTTCTTCAGCAGGTGCCTCTTCCACTGGTGCTTCCTCAGCAGGTGCCTCTTCCACTGGAGCTTCTTCAGCAGGAGCCTCTTCCACTGGAGCTTCTTCAGCAGGTGCCTCTTCCACTGGTGCTTCCTCAGCAGGTGCCTCTTCCACTGGTGCTTCTTCAGCAGGAGCTTCTTCAACTGGTGCTTCTTCAACAACCGCTTCCTCAACTGGAGCAGGAGCAGCTTCTGGCTCCGGCTCTTCTACAGCAGGTGCAGGCGGAACAAATGCCTTAATTAATTTTTCTGCTAATAAAATTTTTACTTTTTCATCAGCATTAACCCAATTTTTATCCGCACCCTTGACCGCGTATCGGCCCGAGGATTTTTGATAAACCACGTATTCTTTTGTTTTTTTAACAACTTTCATCTGTTGTTGCCCCTTTGTGATTACTCGTTTAAGTTTATTATTGTATTAAAATGCAACTATGAAAGTTGCTCCATTATTTCACCGGAAATATCAGCATTGGTGTATACATTTTGTACATCATCCAAATCTTCTAAACTATCAATCATAGCTAATAATTTCTCAGCGGCATCCCTATTCAATGGCACGGTGATATCTGCAATCATAGTAACCTCAGCATGAGCCGGGGTAAATCCAGCACTAACCAAGGCATCTTTAACCTGCAAAAAATCTTCAAATGATGTCTCTACATCCAACGACCCATCATCATGTGCCTTAATATCTTCAGCGCCTGACTCAAGCGCAACATCCATCACTGCGTCCTCATCAACCTCCGGACCATAGCTAATCTGACCAATTCTGTTAAAAAGGTAAGCAACAGAACCGTCGGTGCCTAGGTTTCCCCCACGTTTGGAGAACGCATGACGTACCTCGCCCACTGTTCTATTGCGGTTATCAGTCATACATTCAACCAATACCGCGACACCGCCTGGCGCATAGCCTTCATAAGTGATTTCATCATAATTTTCACCCTCACCTGCGCCAGCGCCACGTGCAATGGCTTTATCAATGGTATCGCGCTTCATATTAGCGCCAAGGGCCTTATCCACGCCTGCTCTCAGTCGAGGATTGTCTTCAGGGTTTGGACCCCCTGCTTTGGCCGCAACAACCAATTCACGAATTAACTTAGTAAATATTTTGCCGCGCTTTGCATCCTGAGCTGCTTTACGGTGCTTAATATTGGCCCATTTACTATGACCTGCCATATCCTATCTCCAACTACTAGCTTTTAGCTAGCTTGATTCTCTTTATTTCTTAGTTTTATATTGAGATCTCGCAATTGTGCTGCCTCAACTGTGCCAGGCGCATCTGTCATCAAACAGGCTGCTGATTGAGTTTTAGGGAAGGCAATCACATCACGAATAGATTCTGCACCCACCATTAGCATAATCAGACGGTCTAAACCAAAGGCCAAACCACCATGGGGAGGCGCACCATACTGAAGAGCATCCAGTAAGAATCCAAATTTTTCTTGCTGCTCAGCTTCATTGATACCCAACACATCAAACACCACTGCTTGCATTGCCTGATCATGGATACGAATGGATCCACCCCCTAACTCAACACCGTTGAGCACCATATCATAGGCACGAGACAGAGCTTCTTTTGGGTTGTCTTTGAGAGCCTGCGCATCACATGATGGCGCAGTGAATGGGTGATGTAATGGCGTCAGCGCACCGCTGTCAGTAGTCTCAAACATTGGGAAGTCCACAACCCACATCGGCGCCCATTCACAGGTATAGAGATCTAAATCATGACCAACCTTGCAACGTAGAGCGCCCAGAGCCTCAGATACAACCGAAGACTTATCGGCTCCAAAGAACACAATATCGCCACTCTTTGCATCAAGCCGCTGCATAATGTTCATTGTGACTTCATCGCCGAGGAATTTAATAATCGGCGACTGGAGACCTTCAATCCCATTTTCAATAGCATTAACCTTGATCCAAGCCAAGCCTTTAGCGCCATATATGCCCACAAACTTGGTATAATCATCAATCTGTTTGCGCGAAATTTCTGAACCACCGGGGACTTTTAATGCAGTTACTCGACAGGCGGGATCATTGGCTGGCCCAGCAAATACTTTAAATTCAATCTCTTTCAGTAGATCCTTAATCTCAACCAGCTCTAGTGGAATTCGCAAATCTGGCTTATCAGAGCCATAACGATGCATAGCATCGGCATAGGTCATTCGCGGAAATTTGTCGAATGTAACACCTTTATGCTCAGCAAATATATTACTAATCATGGTTTCAGTGATTGACATAATTTCCTCTTCATCAATAAAAGAAGCCTCAATATCAATCTGAGTAAATTCTGGCTGTCGATCTGCCCTTAAATCTTCATCTCTAAAACATTTGGCAATTTGGTAGTAACGATCAAAACCAGCCACCATCAGCAACTGTTTAAATAGCTGCGGTGACTGCGGCATAGCAAAGAATTGCCCTGGGTGGGTTCGCGATGGGATCAAATAGTCTCGCGCGCCCTCCGGGGTGGCACGGGTCATAATTGGCGTCTCGATATCTAAGAAACCTAATTTATCGAGATAATTACGAATCGAATTAGTTATTTTGGAACGAATACGCAAACTGTTTTGCATTTCAGTTCGGCGCAAATCCATGTAGCGATGCTTTAAACGCACATCTTCGCCCACAGTGATATGCTCATCCATCTGGAATGGTGGTGTAGCGGCAGTATTTAGGATTTCCAGCTGAGTACCATAGACCTCGATTTCACCCGTGGCCATGTTTGGGTTTACTGTAGCTTCACTTCTGGCGCGGACCTTTCCAGTTACTTGCAACACATATTCGGAGCGAACCCGATCGGCTTTCTCAAAAAAATCACCGGCATCTGGATCAAATACCACCTGAACAATACCTTCACGATCTCGCAAGTCCAAGAAAATAACGCCACCATGATCGCGACGGCGATCAACCCATCCATAGAGTGTAATCTCTTGATCGAGATTTGCTGTGGTAACTAGGCCGCAATAGGTTGTTCTTTGCATTGGTTTTTAATCCTTTTAATTTACTGCTATATCATTTCTGTAGCTATTAGGTAACTCTAGCTATCGCTATTTGAGTCACTGGTTAAATTTTTCTTTTTTGAACTCTTAAAATCGGTTTCATACCATCCGTTTCCACTGAGCCTAAATCCTGCTGCGGAAATTATTTTTTTTAATGCTGGCTGATGGCAGGCATTGCAAT
Organism: Porticoccaceae bacterium; assembly: GCA_038139495.1. Taxonomy (GTDB): domain Bacteria; phylum Pseudomonadota; class Gammaproteobacteria; order Pseudomonadales; family Porticoccaceae; genus HTCC2207. Next base: position 52,589 of record JAYOSY010000003.1, on the reverse strand, counting down.
CTGTCAGCGGGTTATCACTTATTTTTTGCAAAGCTTCCTGTTTATGCCCACAGACTTCGCAATAATATTCATAAATTGGCATAAACTTCTTTCCTGCACTTGATTTGTTTGCACTACAAAACAAAAAGCGTTGCATTATACACTAGCTTCGCGATCTGGCGAGTGTCAGAGAGCCTTGGTTTTAACTAATTAAATAGCTAGCTTGTCGAGTCGCAATGCTTAATCCATGAAAAGTTATTTTTAGCGCTAGCAACCGAGTTATTTATCTTAATCCTCGGTTTTTTAAACGTTTGCGAAGATTCTCGCAGCGGGCACTCAACATATCAGGCTCGTAGGCATCAGGACTGGCCACACCCCATATTGGATTAGGCCAAGCGGGATCAGAATGGTAGCGCGCAATATGATGAATATGTAGCTGGGGCACCATATTGCCCAAAGCAGCAACATTGAGCTTATCAGGTGCAAAAAGTTCGGTCATCGCCTGTGATAGAACACAGGACTCATGCAGTAGTTGCTGTCTGTCTTGCGGCTCAAGTTGATATATTTCGCTGATATCTTCTCGCTTTGGCACCAGAATTAACCAGGGGTAATTGGCATCATGATTGATTAGCAATAAACTCAGATCAAACTGGCCCACTAGCAGACAATCTTTATCTAGCTTTTCGTGTAATTTAAACATTTTTAACTCATTGCCCTCTATATACATGTTAGGCCTGTACCACAGCAGTTTGTCACCGTAGAATATCCACCCTAGAGTTTTTATCAACAAAAGTGTAAAAAAATTATGCGCGCTAGCCAATATTTGATTGCCACACAAAAAGAATCTCCTGCCGATGCAGAAGTTATCAGCCATCAGCTTATGTTGCGAGCGGGAATGATCCGCAAAGTTGCCTCTGGCCTATACTCATGGTTACCTCTGGGACTGCGTGTTTTTCGCAAAGTTGAACATATCGTTCGTCAAGAAATGGATAAATCCGGTGCCATGGAACTGTTAATGCCGGTTGTCCAACCTGCTGACCTTTGGGAAGAATCTGGCCGCTGGGGTCAGTTTGGACCAGAATTATTAAGAATTCGCGACAGACATGATCGAGAATTTTGTTTGGGCCCCACTCACGAGGAGGTTATTACGCATCTGGTGCGCAATGAAATTAGTAGTTATAAGCAACTTCCAGCAAACTTTTACCAAATACAAACTAAGTTTCGCGATGAGCGCCGCCCTCGATTTGGGGTGATGCGAACACGTGAATTTTGCATGAAAGATGCCTACTCATTCCATAGCAGCAATGAATCACTACAAGAAACCTACGATGTTATGTATCAAACCTATAGCAGTATTTTTGAACGAACAGGTCTGGTGTTTCGTGCAGTACTAGCGGATACCGGCAGTATCGGTGGCAGCCATTCCCATGAGTTTCATGTGCTAGCGGATTCGGGTGAAGATGCTATTGTTTTTTCCACTGAGAGTGACTTTGCCGCTAATATCGAAAAGGCCGAAGCCGTTCCCAGCTCTGAGGCAAAAGGAAAGGCCAAACAACAAAAGCTGGAAGTAGCAACACCTAATATTCATAGTATTGAAGAAGTTTGCCAATACCTCTCTGTTGAACCCTCTCAAACCGTTAAAACTTTAATTGTAAGTGTTGAGGATGAAGAAAATGGCCAGAAACTCTTCGGGCTAGTTGTGCGTGGTGACCATGAACTCAATGAAGTTAAAGCGCAAAAAATATTGGGCCTAGACACTGAATTAACCTTTGCTAGTGAGAAGCAAATTCTTGATCAACTTAACTGCCCTGTCGGCTCTTTAGGCCCAGTCAATATTGGAATCCCATTCATAGTTGATCACAGCGCAGCCGCTCTAACTGATTTTGTCTGTGGTGCTAATCGCGATGGCTACCACCTTACAGGGGTCAACTGGGGAACTGATTGTGATATTGAAACTCAAGCCGATATCCGCAATGTGGTGGCTGGCGACCCGAGCCCAGATGGCAAAGGTGTTTTAGAAATTAAACGCGGCATTGAAGTTGGCCATATTTTCCAATTAGGCACTAAATACAGCGAAGCTATGAAAGCCACTATTCTTAATGAACAGGGCAAGGAGCAGGCAATGATTATGGGCTGTTATGGTATTGGCGTTAGCCGAATTGTAGCGGCTGCTATTGAACAGAATCATGATGAGAATGGCATTATCTGGCCTGCCGCTATCGCGCCTTTTCAGATTGCGTTGGTACCTATCAATATGCACAAATCAGATCGGGTTAAACAAACCTGTGAATCGCTTTATTCGGAGCTAACAGAAGCTGGCTTCGATGTATTATTTATGGACGAACAAAAGGCTCGCTTGGGTTCTATGCTCGCCGATATAGAACTGATTGGTATTCCTCATAGATTGGTTATTGGTGATCGCGGCCTTGATGAGGGTAAGATCGAGTACCGAGACCGCACTCAAAGTGAGAACCAACATATTGAAGTCGAAAATTTAAAGGCATTTATTGCTGATAAATTAGGCGACTAAATTCTTAAAATTAGGCGTAACTAACCATGGATCTTTTACTCAACTGTGATCTTGGAGAGGCCGCAGGTGGCGATCAACTAGCCATCGAAGCTCAGGTTATGCCCTATATTGACCAGGCCAATATTGCCTGTGGCTTTCATGCAGGCAATCCCCAAATTATGGATAAAACCCTACTGCTCGCCAAACAATATGGGGTGATGGTTGGCGCTCACCCCAGCTACCCCGATAAATTTAATTTTGGCCGTCAATCCATGACCATGGCAGCACCTGACTTAATTGCCTGTTTAAATTATCAAATACTCAACCTAGAAAAAAAAGCGAACCAGCATGCTATGGATCTTAGCTATGTAAAACCCCATGGTGCGCTGTATAACGATATGATGATTAATGGCCATTTACGAAGTGCTGTTATGGCGTCTGTTGCCGATTCAGCATGCTCTAAGCTGATGCTTCAAGCAACCGTAGACCGTAAAATCCATCAGCAAGAGGCTGCTATATTCGGCATTCAGCTATTTTTTGAGGTTTTTGCTGATCGCGCCTACCAAGACTGCGGTGCCTTAGTCCCACGCCATCAATCGGGGGCCGTGTTAGATACAGAAAAAATGCTTGCTCAGGTTGGTCAGTTAAAACAATCTGGCTCACTTACTACCATTAGCGGAAATACGCTAGAGCTTGCCGCAGACAGTCTCTGTGTTCACGGCGATAACCCTCAGGCGGTTTCTAAAATAAGTCAGATACGCGCTATTCTTAAGCAATGAACATTGAATATCCAAAGATCGTCATTGCCGGTGAAAATAGCACCATTGTCTATTTTTCAGAGCGTCCCTGCAGTCAAACATCCGAGCAAATTGCCTTCACCGCCAATGGGCTAAAAGACAAACTGGGATCGGACCTAATGGATCTGATCCCCTCCTATCATTCACTGTTGGTTATCTACAACCCCTTAAGATTTGACCATCAGGAAATTGAACAAAAGATCCGCAACATAATGGGTCAGTGGACAGCCAATAATCAGTCGCAAAAAGGGCGCAACATTGAACTTCCTGTTTATTACAGCCCAGAGTCAGGTCCTGATTTACAACGCATAGCCGATCATTCATGTCTTAGTATTGATCAGGTGATTGCAACCCATCAGCAAACCGAATATACCGTCTTCGCCATGGGCTTTGCACCAGGCTTTGCTTATCTCGGCGAGGTTGATAGTCGCATCGCTATGCCGCGACTAGCCACACCAAGGCAGAATGTTCCTCTGGGTGCTGTGGCTATTGCCGATAGACAAACTGCCATTTACCCATCCCAGTCACCCGGCGGCTGGAATCTAATTGGTCTATGCCCCACTGCTTTATTTAATGCCGAACAACAGCCACCTAGTCCATTGGAAGTGGGTGATAAGGTTAGCTTTAAACCCATCAATCGCGATGATTTTTTAGCCCTAGGTGGGTCAGAGCAATACTTAATAGATGAAATCACATGATGGGTTTTAAGGTGATCAATCCAGGGATGCACAGTATTCTTCAAGATAAGGGTCGAATTGGCTACCACAACTTAGGTATTACCGTTGGTGGTGCTTTTGATCAGTATTCATTTGATTGGGCAAACCAGTTATGCCTTAATCATGACACAGCAGGCTGTATAGAAATTTTAGTCGGTGGACTTATCCTAGAAGCTCAGATAACCACTCAAATTGCCATTACTGGCGCTGATATACCGATTAAAATCAACGATTCTAGCGTTGAAAATTGGTGCACCCATACTGTTCAATCTGGCGATAGGATCGCCTTTGGCTATGCGACTGCGGGTTGTCGAGCATACCTTGCTGTCGCTGGTGGCATTCAGGCACCATTAATATTTAATAGCCTTTCAACGGTGGTCAGAGAAAAACTTGGCGGACTATGTAAAAAAGGGACTGCTCTGAAAAAGAACGATATTCTTCCCTGCCAACCCAATCCTCCTTGTGCACAGCGTTCAGTCCCGAAACAATATCATTGTCAATTTAATGCTGATATTGCTGAAATTCGTATGGTTACTGGCTACCAGTTTGAGCAATTTAATAAAGAACAAATAAGCCAATTCTTTTCAACGGACTATATTATTTCACAGCATAGTGATCGTATGGGTTATCGCCTTGAGGGCCCTGCTATAACAGTATCTAGCTGTGAAATGTTATCCGAAGGTATCTGTCTTGGGGCTATACAGTTACCCGCTGATGGCAAGCCCATTATACTTTTATGCGATCGCCAAACTATTGGCGGCTATCCAAAGCTAGGCTCAGTGCTTTCTGAGGATATTAATAAACTAGCTCAAATGATGCCAGGGCAGAAACTGCGTTTTTCGCCAATCAGTATTGATCAAGCACAGCAGTTATTGAGTAAATAACGGGGTATAAGCTGATATTTGCTTTGCTTCATAGGTAACTCACTGATAACATTTTGCACAGATACTACGAGTAAATAAATGAATATTGCATATCTCAATGGCAAATATCTGCCAATTGAACAGGCTAAAATATCACCCCTTGATAGAGGGTTTTTATTTGGTGACGGTGTGTATGAGGTCGTGCCCTCATACGGCGGCAAGCTTGTGGGTTTTATTCCTCATCTACAGCGTATGAATGATGGGCTCAAGGCTATTGCTATCAATACAGGTTGGTCTGAAAAACAGTGGCTCGACCTCTGCCTAAAATTAATACAAGACAATGGGGCTGGAAACCTAGGCATCTATATTCAAATTAGTCGTGGCACTTATGAATCCAGAGCTCATCGCTTTCCTGAAGAAGTACGACCAACCATTTTTGCCTTTTGCTTTGAAATCGCACCACCCCCTGTTGCTGATAAGTCACAGGTAAAAACCTATACGGTTTCAACTGCACGGGATATTCGTTGGGACCGACGAGATATTAAATCAACATCCCTATTAGGCAATGTTTTACATTACCAACAGGGCGTTGAACAGGGCAATCAAGAAACCCTGCTCTACAATGATCGTAATGAACTCACTGAAGCCAGCTCCTGCAATGCTTTTATTGTTAAAAATGGTACCGTAATAACGCCGCCTTTGGACCATCAAAAACTACCGGGTATTACCCGACAAATATTACTGGATATTTTGCTAAAAGATGGCCAGATTCCAGTTGAGGAGCGCACAGTAAGCATGCAAGAAGTTGCTGAAGCTGATGAGGTTTGGATTACCAGCTCATCGCGTGAAATAGCTCCAGTCGTTGCCATTGATTCGGTGCCGGTTGGCAATGGTCAGGTTGGCGATATCTGGCTAGCAGCACAAACACTTTTTTGCGCCAACCGGTTTAATTACTAAGGGTCAAACCATATGTCCAGACCCACCTCAGCAATTATCGACCTTCAGGCACTGCGAGAAAATTTTTACCTTGCTCAAAAGCTAGCCCCCAAGAGTAAAAGCATGCCAATGGTTAAAGCCAATGCCTATGGGCATGGTATGGTTGAAGTCGCCAATGCCCTAGCAGATAGCGCCCCCGCCTTTGGTGTCGCCTGTATTGAAGAGGCACTGGCATTGCGCAAGGCCAATATTAAACAGCCCATCCTTTTATTAGAGGGACCTCATAGCGCGGATGAAGTCGGAATCGCTGAAAAGTATGGATTTTGGCTAATGCTTGAGAACCATAATCAACTTCAAGCGGTTTTAAGCGCCCAATTAAGTACCGCAATTACAGTATGGATAAAGCTAGATACCGGCATGCATCGCCTTGGGTTCCAACCAGAAGATGCTTCCCATGTTTTTGAGCAATTATCCAAAAGCCCAAATGTAGCTGATGATATTGTTTTGGCCACCCACTTTGCCTGTGCTGATGATCTTGAAAGTGATTTTACTGATCGTCAATTACAGCGTTTCAAATCTGCCATTAGTTCGCTAGATAATGCAGGCACACTCACTAGTCTTGCAAATTCAGCCGCTATACTTGGCTGGCCTACTATTCAAGATAACTGGCAGCGCCCCGGCTATATGCTTTATGGCGCTACACCCTTTTCTCAATCTCAGAAAAATGCTGATCAGTTACAACCGGTTATGCATTTCCAATCAGCGGTTATTTCGATACGACATATTCGTGCTGGAGAATCAGTAGGCTATACCGCCAACTGGACAGCAGAGCGCAATTCAACCATTGCCACCATTGCCGTAGGCTATGGTGACGGCTACCCACGTCATGCACCGAATGGCACACCAGTGCTTATCAATGGCGTCATATGCCCTTTGGCAGGCAAAGTTTCAATGGATATGATTACAGTAGATATTACTGACCTTGAGACTGATATTGAGATCGGTACCGATGTAACATTATGGGGTGGAGAATTATCGGTAACCGAGGTTGCTGAACACTGTGGCACGATTGGTTATGAGCTACTTACCCGCATGCCCGCAAGAGTGCCTAGAATTTATATCAACGCCTAATTACTGATCGAAAACCCACTCATTTTTACTGGCAAACTGATTTGAGTTATCTGTCACCCGAATAAAACTTGGTATAAATTTGTATTTGCCACTTTTCTCAAAGGCTTTGGCTATCTTTTGCTCTTTTTCAGATGCTGGGGAATTAATCATATTCGCTATCTCAGGAAAGCGCGCAAAATAAGTGGCTTGCCAGAGCGCCTGTTGCTGTGAATCTACTTCCACAATGGCACCATGCATTTGCAGCCCTTGAATGGCTTGCCAGTCACTCTGGTAATGCGCATAAATGGAGCCTGCAGCACTGCCATTAAGTGGTAAATTTTTGATATGTCGACTGCTGGGGGACGATAAAAAAAACACGACAGGTTTGGTGTCTAATAGCGTCGCTGCATACAGAACCGGTGCTGACCAACTACCACAGGCATCAGAGGTGGCAATCGTTAAAACTGATTCACCGTTAAGCAGATCCCAAAACGGATAATCTTGATTAGACATTACCCTGCCAGCGCTCAGTATTCACATCGTCCATATCAAATAGGTCCATTATTCTGGCCACTGAATGATCAATAATATCGTCTAAGGTTTTGGGCTGGGTATAAAAAGCGGGTGCAGGCGGGCATAAAATTGCGCCTATCTGGCTGACCTTGAGCATCAGTTCACAATGCCCTACATGCAGTGGCGTCTCGCGAGGCACAATCACCAAACGTCGTCTTTCTTTCAGCACCACATCGGCGGCGCGCACAATAAGGTTGTCGGCATAGGAATTAGCAATGGCAGACAGAGTTTTCATAGAACAGGGAACCACTACCATACCCATTGTTTTAAATGACCCACTGGCGATACTGGCGCCAATATTTTTATTGTTATGCACCACATCTGCCAGAGCTTCGACCTGTTCAGGACTGTAGTCGGTTTCAATACCAATAGTCATACGTGCCGCTTGACTGAGAACCAGATGAACTTCAATATCTTCTCGATCGGCCAATTTTTCAAGTAATCTAATGCCATAGATAACGGCACTTGATCCCGATATACCAACAATAAGACGCTTCACTACTATTTTCCTCGAAACAGTTAGTCTTTATTATAAATTGATTTTTAGGGTAACAGGTTGCTGTTCGGATCGAAAGTTATCCGACAACTTCTTCCCTTAGATCTTTACGCAATACCTTACCTACGTTGGTCATGGGTAATTGGTCTCTAAACTCAACATATTTTGGGACTTTGTAACCCGCCATATTTTCCTTGCAGAACTCGATAACCTGGGCCTCTGTAAGCTCTGGGTTACTGCTTATAACAAACATTTTTACCACCTCGCCTGCCTTGGGATCTGCCACACCGATAGCTGCGCATTGTGAAACATCGGGATGGGTAGTTAGCGTCTGTTCTAATTCATTGGGGTACACATTAAAACCCGATACGATAATCATATCTTTGAGACGATCAACTACCTTAATAAATCCTTGCTCATCGACTTTAACAATATCACCCGTATGCAGCCAGCCATCAATCAGTGTTTCAGCGGTCTTTTCAGCACAGTGCCAATAACCCTGCATAACCTGATCGCCGCGAACACAGAGTTCACCTTCACCACCAACCTGCTGTTCTTCGCCCTGCTCATTAACCACTTTTATTTCGGTGCCCGGAATTGGAATACCGGCACTACCTAACTTTTGAAAGCCCAAGGGATTCATTGATACCACCGGCGAGGCCTCTGTCATACCATAGCCCTCACTAATCACACAGCCCGTTGATTTTTGCCAATCATTGGCCACAGCCTCCATTAAAGCCATGCCCCCAGATAAGGTTATTTTCAGACTCGAGAAATCTAAACGACTAAATTTTGGATGTTCCATCAAGGCAACAAACAATGAATTCAGGCCTGTAAATATATTGAACTTGATTGACTTAATGGCACTGACAAAGGCATCAATATTCCGCGGGTCAGGAATAAGCACGCTGTGACCCTTGATGGCGGGAATAATCCCCAGACAAAGTGCAAAGGAATAAATATGATACATAGGCAAGGGTGCAATCACATTGGCGCCATAAATAGGTTTTTCTAAGTTTGATAAGACCGTTAATGCCTGTGCAATATTTGAGAGTATCGATTTATTGGTCAGCATGACCCCTTTTGACGCCCCAGTTGTGCCACCCGTATACTGCAGAGTGCAGATATCGTCTGGTTTGGCTGCGAAAGCCTGAAAAGTACTGCCGCCTTTAAGCATGGAAGAAAAGGGAATCCAACCACCGGGAGTTACCATAGTCCAACGCCCCGTCAGTCGCATAATCAGTGAACCAATCAATCTTTTAGCCTTGGGTAACAAATCCAAGGCACGACAAACAATCACATGCTCAACACAGGTTTCTGGGCGAGCCTCACGGACGTTTTCGTAAAACTTATCCAGCACAATAACGGCCTTTACACCAGCGTCATTAAACTGGTGAATTAATTCTCTGGTGGAATACATTGGGTTGGTGTTAACCACAATAAGTCCAATATGCCATGCGGCAAAAGCCAACGCTGGATATTGAATAAGGTTAGGCAGCTGAATGGCAATACGGTCACCCGCTTTTAGACCTAGCTGTTTTTGAAAATAACTGGCAATCCTTCGCGAAAGCTGGTCAACTTCGCCATAACTGAGCGTCTGACCTAGGCAGGTGAAAGCTGGTTTATCTGTGTTTTCAATGACAGTTTTTTTCCAAAACTTTATCAAAGACTCAGCGGGCAGCTGAGGCTGATCACAGGGTAATCCAACTCGCTGTCTACCCTCTCTGACGGCTTGCTCTATTAACATCAAAAAACCCAACTATTATTATTATATTATTTTATTACAACTGGACTCGCTGAGCGCGCAACGAAATGTGCAACATTTAAACATTAAAGCACTTTACTAGCGTTTACCCAAACAAAAAATCTTACTTTTTAGTACTGAATTATTTTCGGCTCTGCGAAGCTAGAAAAATTTCCTTTTACGGCGCGCCAAAAATGGCGATAACAAACCGTAAAACACAAGAGAAATTGAGCCAATGGCAAGTATAGGTGCTAAGCCACGCTGAAAGCCCATTCCCTGATTTTTTAACATGACACCTTCATAGAGGCTCACAAAAAAAGCAGGCGCTAAATAAGGGCTGTCTGGATAGGCGGTTACTGGGGTGAAGAAAAACACTAGAAAAAAAATGACAACAATGTGTTTAAGCCACTTTGGAGAGATTTTTCGCACCAATAACCAATATACTGCGAAAAAGCATAACACCCCAAAAGAATAAGCCGTCCAACCCCAAAAATAACTTTCAGCACTGTACATAACTAATCAACCCACTGAATAATATGCTGTTCAATATCCTGTTCTTTTACATCTAACTCAGAGACTGCAAAATGTCTAACTGACCCCAATACCTGATGAATATCACCTGCATTACCTGTCACTAAATGATGCCAGTGCGGCAAGGGCTTACCCTCATCAATCAAACGATATGAGCAGGTATCAGGTAACCACTTTATTGATTTTAGACTATTTGGATCAAGCTTTACACAGTCATCCACAAGATCCTGACGATCCTTATAATCTGAGCAGCGGCACTGTTTGATGTCAAGTAGCTTACAGGCCACATCGGTATGATAAATTTCTTCAGTATCGTAATCTTCAAGCTTAACCAAACAGCACTTACCGCAGCCATCACAGAGTGACTCCCACTCGCTATCAGTCATCTCATGCAATTGTTTTGTCTGCCAGAATTTATCCATAATCGATTTATGATTCTATTTGATCCTTAGCTAGTTGCCAGGTGGAGGGCGGAACCTGTAAATAAAAACCCTTATTCTGTATTTCTTCAATCACAGTTTCAACATCAACCCTTGCGAGCTTTTTTTTCGAACTTAAAAGAATTTTCATCACCAGCGACAGTTCACCAAAGCTCTGCAAAAGTGTCTCAGGTACTCCCTTTAAACCTTGATCCGCAGGCACATACAGATACATTTCAGCCTTTTTGGTACCTTTGTAAATTTCACAGTTGATCATAGATTTACTCTAATTAATTTAATTTTTCCAATTCAGCTTCAATAATGGGTTTTACCCATTGCTGTCGCCAACCCTGTGAAATTCTGGCGGGTATAACTAACTCTCCGTTTTCCACTGATCGCAAAATAGCTTCAAGTTCACGCTTGTTGCATAAAAATTCCTGAGGAATTTTTTGCTCGCTGGCAGTGGCAATTAACTTTTGGCGAATATTGGTAAACACATGGCTCATCACTTTAGATAGGGGCTGTGGCACCTCATTCGAAGGAATCAGTGGCTCATTATAAGAGTCTTTAATCTGCTTAAGAACAGCCTCACCGTAGCGCTTAATGGCAATTGGGTGCCAGTCACGAATAGCATGAAGCTGATGCTTATATTTCGGCATCTGTCTGGCGAGTTCAAATAAAACGGAGTCTTTGGCAATTCTAGATTTCGGAACATCTTTACTTTTAGCCGTACTTTCGCGCCATTGGCACAGAGATTTCAGGGTCACTAATGACTGTGCATTTAATCGCCAGGCTCCTTTGAATTTAGCAAAGAAGTTATGATTGCTTTTACGCTGGGTTACTAAACCAAAAAGAGTTTTTATCTCTTCTTCAAACCATGCCATCCTGCCCTGCTGATCAAGCATTTCAACGAGCATATGATGCAGTGTGTGCAGGTGAAGAACATCAATAACTGCATAGTCTATTTGTCGCTGGGTCAATGGACGAGCCAACCAATTAGATCGCGTTTCCTGCTTATCTAACTCGATATCCAAAAGTGCTCCAACCAAACGCGCATACCCCATGGAGAAACCCACACAGGCTATACCTGCAGCAATTTGAGTATCAAATATTCTCGTGGGTTGAATATTTAAACTATGGTCTAAAACCTCAAGATCTTCTGCACAGGCATGAAAAATAATACGATTGTTCGGCGATTCAATTAGTTGCTTAAGCTCTGAAAATTGATCAATAGCCAAAACATCGATCAACCAACAATCTTTGCCATCTGATAGCTGAATCAGGGCTAATTTGGGAAAGTAAGTATCGGTTCTTATAAATTCTGTATCCAGTGCCAATAGCTCAGTATTTGCTAGCTGATCACAAACATTTTTTAGGTCGATATTGCTTGCAATCCAGTGACTCATTTAAATCGTCTTTCTGCTTTGTAAGGCTAGATTTAGGGTACCGCCATCGACATACTCTAACTCACCGCCCATAGGCACACCATAAGCAATTCGGCTGACTTCAACACCCAATGACTTTGCTTTATCAGCGATAAAATGTGCTGTAGCTTCACCTTCTACTGTTAAATTAGTGGCCAAAATAAGCTCATTGACCTGATTGGATTGCAATCTTTCTACAAGCTTATCAATACCCAGCTGCTCAGGCCCTATACCATCAATGGGGGATAGATGTCCTAACAAGACAAAATACTTGCCGCGATAGCCGCCTGCTTGCTCAATAGCAAATAAATCAGCGGGGCTTTCAACCACACAAAGCTGAGAGCCTGATCGCGCAGGGTTACTACAAATATTACAAAGTTCATGTTCGGTGAGTGTTCTGCACTGCTGACATTTACCAACTTTGGTTGCAGCTTCGGTGACCGCCTCTGCGAGTCGAAAGGCACCCTCTCTATTTTTTTCTAAAAGTTGCAACGCCATACGCTGAGCAGACTTTAGGCCGACACCGGGCAAAATCCGCAGCGCATCAATTAACTGATCGATTGTTTTACCGTACAAGAAATAACCTCAACAAGCTCACCTCAAAGTGGAAACTTGAAACCCGGAGGTAAGTTAATACCGCCTGCCAATGAACCCATGGCATCTTTACTTTTAGCTTCTACCTTACGCACTGCATCGTTGACTGCAGCGGCTAGAAGATCCTCTAAAAACTCTTTACTCTCTTCCAGCAATGAAGGATCTATGCTCACGCTGCGAACATCATGACGACCTGTCATCACTACCTTAACCAAACCAGCACCAGCCTCACCTGTTACCTCAGCATTAGCCGCCTGCTTTTGCATCGTTTGCATTTTTTCCTGCATTTCCGATGCCTGTTTCATTAATTTATTAATATCCATGCATTAACTACCGTTTTTAATCTATGGGACGAACTGTTTTTTCATCAAGACATGCATCAAATCGCTGCTTAAATTCTTGCAGATCAGGGTCTTGGTTGAGAACCTCGATAGCTGTTGCGAGACGCTCCTCTTTGGCGCGAATATTTGCTGCGCGAGGGGTTTCTTTATCGGCAGCGCCAAAGGTAATTTCCACCTCAAGGGCGACCCCAAAATACTCACTTAACGCTTTGGCTAATGACTGCTGATGAGCAGTGTCATAGAGACTAGTTTGCTGCTGATCTATCACAAAAGCCAAGGTATTACCGACACGCTGTTTAAACAAACAATGGCTAGCTATTTCTCCCAGCGAACCGCCTAATATTAACCCCTGATGAACCTTAACCCAGTTATCAGGCGTTAAAGCTTCCAAATTAATTTTGCTCTCTAATGTATCTAACTTTTCCTCTGCTACCTGATGCCTATCCGGCTCAGAATCAACAATTTCTTTGTGATTATACGCCAAGAGTTTTGATTCAGTGTTTTCCGGTGCCTTTACTTGAATTCTGGGTGCCAGTTGCTGAAGGGCCGACTGGGCCTTAGGGCCTTCAGCTTGTGGCTTTTTTATAGGTTGTTCACCCTCAACTTTGGGTGCTTGAACTGGACTTTTTTTACTTGGCGCTGGAGCATCCGGACGAAAAGCTAATGCTCTCAATAAAACCATTTCAAAACCCGCTTTGGCATCCGGTGCCAAATCGAGATCCTTTCGTCCTAATAAACAAATTTGGTAAAACAACTGTACATCTTCTTTGGAGACAGCCTCAGCTATCTCCGTTAATTGCGAGTAATGACCCAAAGTTTTATCCACCGCCTCAGGCACCGTTTGTATAATAGAAACCTGATGCCATAGAGCCAGTAAGTCGGCCAAGACCATTTCATAATCTGGGCTTAATTCAGCTATTTTATTGACCTCAGATAGAACCTGTGCGCCCTCTCCAGCAATCAATGCACGGCCGATATCTAAGGCAAAGCTACGATCAATAGTGCCCAACATGGCATTAACATCGGATTCTGTAATCTCGCCGCCGCCATGACCTATTGCCTGATCAGTTAAACTCAGCGCATCGCGCATACTGCCGTCAGCAGCACGCGCTAAGGCTAGAAGCCCCTGCTCTTCACTGGGTAATTTTTCTTCATTCAATACAAATTTAAGATGCTCTACGATTCGCTCAGTACTCAGATTTTTGAGATTAAACTGTAAGCAGCGGGATAACACCGTAATGGGTAATTTCTGTGGATCGGTAGTGGCAAATAAAAACTTCACATGCTCGGGAGGTTCTTCCAAGGTTTTGAGCAAGGCTGCAAAACTCGACTTGGAAAGCATATGCACTTCATCAATAAGATAGATTTTGTACCGACCACGCGCGGGGGCATATTGCACATTATCAAGCAGATCACGCATATCATCAACACCGGTTCGCGATGCCGCATCGACCTCAACTAGATCAATAAATCGACCAGCTGCAATCTCTTGGCAACTGCTACAAACCCCACAAGGCTTGGAAGTAACACCTGTTTCGCAATTAAGACACTTGGCTAAAATTCGCGCAATAGTGGTTTTACCCACACCCCGAGTACCGGTAAAAACATAGGCATGATGCAGGCGATCATTGTCAAGCGCATTGATTAATGCTTGCAATACATGCTCTTGCCCAACCATCTCAGAAAAGTTGTTGGGGCGCCATTTTCGGGCAAGAACCTGATAGCTCATAGCGGAATTCCATAAGATTTAAACACCCCATTATAGGTGTATATTTTTGCTCCGCAAGGCAACAATGGAGATGACCCCCAATAGCCACACCTCGGCACACAGAATAACTACTACCGTTGCTCCCTTCCGGGCCTGGCGGGGTTAATAGTCGTCTGTTGCGAGGGGACCAAAGGGGGCCACCATAGAAACGATTCGAGGCGCGAGATTATGCGAGGTTTAGCCAACAAGTGCAAGAACCAAAGTCACTCAAAACCAAAGCTACTCAAATTAGGGCTTAACTGAATCAAAGTGTATTTTTTTCGCAGTTTATCCATATAATGATAGTAGAAATAAGGAAGTAGTGGATGCTCTATCAAAAACGCTGTTTAAAATCGGTTCTTATACTAACCATTGTAGGGCTAGTAATCACCCAATCAGGTTGTGGTGATTACAAAAGCAATGTCGAATCTGGCAATCTTAATGGCACCCTTCACTGGGGTAATGGTACCGAGCCACAAAGCCTAGACCCCCATATAGCCACGGGTGTCCCCGAGCATCATATTATCTCTGCACTGATGGAGGGTCTTATCCATAAAGACGGCGAAACACTTGAGCCTCGACCGGGAGTCGCAGAGTCATGGGATATAAGTGATGATGGGCGCGTTTATACCTTCTTTCTGCGTAAAAATGCTCGCTGGTCAAACGGTGATCCACACAACGCCCATGACTATGTTTGGTCTTGGTGGCGTGCATTACAACCCGCTTTAGGCAATCTCTATGCCTATATGTATTTCCCCATTGCCAATGCAAAGGCCTATTACGAGGGTGAAATTAATGATTTTAATCAGGTGGGTGTTAAGGCATTAAATGATTACACACTTCAAGTCACATTAACTGAGCCCATACCCTATTTTTTGCAGTTACTGGATCATTACAGTACCTATCCAGTGCATCGTGCAACGGTTGAAAAATTTGGTACTGCTGATCAGCGCGGCACTCGCTGGACCTATGAAGGCAATATTGTGGGTAATGGTGCTTTCCAATTAAAAGAATGGAAGATCAATCGCCGCATTACCGTTGAACGCAACCCATATTATTGGAATGCTGATAATGTAAAGCTTAATCAGGTGGTTTTTTACCCGACGGAGAATGTGACTACCGAAGAGCGCATGTTCCGTGCTGGTCAGCTGCATTACAGTGGTATACCTTCAGATAAAATTGAGGTTTACAAAGCAGCAAATGACCCCTCTTTGCGTATCCAACCCTATTTAGGCATCTATTTTTATCGGCTTAATGTTGAACAGCCACATTTAAAAGATAAGCGTGTACGCCGCGCATTGGGTATGACCATAAACCGCGACCTTTTGGTTTCTCAAATTACTAAAGGGGGACAGATTCCTGCCTATGCCATTACACCGCCAGGCACCATGGGCTATTATCCCGAGAGCGATTTAACCTTTGACCCAGAAACAGCAAAACAGTTATTGGCCGAAGCGGGCTACCCCAATGGTGAGGACTTTCCGACCACAGAAATTCTTTACAATACCAGTGAGGGCCATCGAAAAATCGCCGTTGCTCTGCAACAGATGTGGAAAAAACATTTGAATATTGATGTCACCCTGCTTAATCAGGAGTGGAAGGTCTATTTGGACACCGTCAGTAATCGACACTATGAAATTGCCCGCGCTGGCTGGATTGGTGACTATGTGGATCCTAATAATTTCCTTGATATGTTTTTATGCAATGGTGGCAATAACCGCACTAACTGGTGTAATTCGGACTATGATCAGCTTATTCTTGAGCAGGTGCCCAAAGCAACCAGTCATCAGCAGCGTTTAGCATTATTTAAGCAAGCGGAAAAATTGCTCTTAGATGAAATGCCTGTTATCCCGATTTATGTCTATACCTCTAATAATCTGGTGCACCCTACATTAAAAAACTTTGGTCGCAATATTCTTAATCAAGCCAACTATCGCGAGATGTACCTCGAACCTGAAAAATCGATGGAGGTACTAGACTAGTGTTGCGCTTTATTTTTAGTCGATTACTACAGGCAATTCCGGTTTTACTGGTGGTTATATCGGTAACCTTTTTACTGATTCACAGCGCACCCGGGGGGCCTTTTTCTGATGAAAAAGCAGTACCACCCGAGGTGGCTCGTGCACTAGAGGCACAATACAACTTGGATCAACCGCTGTGGCAACAATACACTAGCTATCTTACCGATGTACTTCAGGGGGACTTTGGCCCCTCATTTAAATATTCCGGACGCACGGTTAATGAGCTAATAGCCGCGGGCTTGCCAGTCACTGCCGAATTAGCACTCTACGCTATGCTAGTGGCGCTTATTATTGGCATTAGCGCCGGTATTTTTGCTGCCATTAGACCCAATACTATGCAGGACTATATTCCTATGTCTGCGGCGATGTTGGGTATCTGTATGCCGTCTTTTTTGCTTGGACCCATTTTAATTTTAGTGTTTGGCATACAGTTAGAATGGCTGCCTATTTCTGGCTGGGGCGATATCCCCGGCGATAAAATCTTACCGGCCATTACCTTGGGTACTGGTTATGCGGCCTATATAGCGCGCCTGTCGCGAGGCGGCATGTTAGAAGTGCTATCACAGGACTATATTCGTACAGCCAGAGCCAAGGGCTTATCTGAGAGACTGATTATTTTTAAACATGCATTGCGCGGTGGCCTTATACCTGTCATTGCTTTTTTAGGGCCTGCTTTTGCCGGTTTATTAGGCGGTTCTTTTGTGGTGGAGACTATTTTTCAAATACCGGGTTTGGGGCGCTTTTATGTGACCTCAGCGTTTAACCGTGATTACACCATGATTTTGGGAATGACCATCTTTTTTGCCGGTCTTATTATTGTGTTTAATTTATTATCAGATCTTATCGCGCTATGGCTTAACCCCAAACTACGGCATCAAGCGCGGGGAGGACAGCAATGATAAATCCTTCTCCACAAATCGAACAAGGGAGTTCCTTGTGGCTTGATGCTTGGATAAAGCTGCGAAAAAATAAGCTTGCTCTTTTCGGCTTTGCCATCCTTTTATTTTTGATTGTTGTCTCTTTACTAACACCTTGGATTGCGCCCTATAGCTATGAAGAACAAAACCTGATGCTAGGTGCAACGGCACCCTCAGCCAACCACTGGTTGGGCACCGATATCTTTGGTCGCGATATGCTAACGCGCATTATGTACGGTGGGCGCGTTTCGTTGATGGTGGGCTTTGTTGCCACCGCGGTAGCCTTGGTCATTGGTATTCTCTGGGGTTCAATTGCTGGGTTTGTTGGCGGCCGCGTTGATGCGGTAATGATGCGCATTGTGGATATTATGTATGCCCTGCCCTTTATGATATTTATTGTATTGCTGATGGTTGTTTTTGGACGCAATATATTATTGTTATTTGTGGCTATTGGCGCTGTGGAATGGCTAACTATGGCGCGTATTGTTCGCGGCCAAGTAATGTCTTTACGCAAGCAGGAATTTGTCGAAGCAGCCTATTCGATGGGGCTGTCTAGATGGGCAATTATTCGCCGCCATATAATTCCCAACACCCTAGGACCAGTAATTGTATACACCACGCTAACCATTCCCAGCGTTATGCTATTGGAGGCCTTTTTAAGCTTTTTAGGCTTAGGAATTCAGCCGCCACAAAGCTCATGGGGACTACTGATTAATTATGGGGTTGAAACCATGGAAGAATATCCTTGGTTACTTATCTTTCCCGGTATCACATTATCGCTAACATTGTTTGCACTTAACTTTCTGGGTGATGGCTTGCGAGATGCGCTAGACCCTCGGGCATCAAAGGACTAAGGCAATCTCTATGGCACTTTTAGACGTTAAAAACTTATCCATTTCCTTTTATACCCGACATGGTGTGACTAAGGCGGTTGATAAGGTGAGTTTTTCTGTGGACAGTGGCGAGACCTTAGCTATTGTGGGCGAATCAGGGTCCGGAAAATCTGTTACCTGCTACAGCCTTTTAGATTTGCTGCCTCGCCCACCCGCAGTTATTGAGCGTGGCAGTGCAAATTTTGATGGCGTGGATTTATACCACTGTAGCAATCAGCAAATGCAGCAGTTTAGAGGCAATGATATTGCCATGATTTTTCAGGACCCAATGACCTCTCTAAACCCGTTTTTAACCATTGGCGAGCAACTTATAGAGCCCTTAATTTATCATAGTGATAAATCACAACGCCTCACTCGCAGCAAAGCAAAACAAGAGGCCATTGCACTTCTAGATGAGGTGGGCATTATTGATCCGGTGGCACGTTTTAATAGCTATCCACATGAGTTTTCAGGGGGCATGCGCCAACGGGTTATGATCGCTATGGCGCTAATTACTAAGCCTCGCTTACTTATCTGTGATGAGCCGACAACGGCACTGGATGTCACCATACAGGCGCAGATTCTTAAACTGATTAAACAACTACAAAAAAATCGCGATGTAGCAGTTATTTTTATTAGCCATGACTTAGCGGTGGTGGCAGGCATCGCCGATAAAGTGTTGGTGATGTGTGATGGTAAAACTGAGGAACAAAATACCACCCAAGAGGTGTTCCAAAACAGCACGAACAGTTACACAAAAGCCCTCTTATCCGCCATTCCAAATGGGCCAAAAACATCAAAAAGCCTCGCAAAAAAGGGTTCGCCACTGTTAGAAGTCGAACAGGTTAAAACCTATTTTACCGATTTTTCTAATACTTCAGATAAGGTTGTTAAAGCAGTAGACAATGTTTCCCTAAGCCTACAAAAAGGTGAAATTTTCGGGCTTGTGGGGGAATCTGGATCGGGTAAGTCGACTCTGGGGCGCTCTATTTTGCAATTAGCACCGCTAACCTCTGGCACTGTTCGCTTTTCTGGCACTGAACTGTCAGCTCTGCATCCTAATGAACTGATGCCTTGGCGCCGCAAATTACAGATGATCTTTCAGGACCCTTATGCCTCTCTTAATCCGCGAATGACGGTATACCAAACCTTAGCGGAGCCTTTGCTTTATCATGATTTGGCTAATAAAAAGACGGTTGCCAAGCAGGTCGAACAGTTAATGGATGATGTGGGCTTAGCACGATCAAGTGTTCTAAAGTACCCCCATGAGTTTTCTGGCGGGCAACGGCAACGTATTGCCATTGGGCGCGCCATTGCTACCGAACCCGAATTTATTGTTGCCGACGAACCGGTTTCGGCACTGGATGTCACTATTCAGGCACAAATTTTGGATCTTATTTTAGATTTAGTTAAACAGCGCGATTTAACCATGCTGTTTATTTCCCATGATCTATCGGTAGTTCGCTCAATCTGCGACCGAGTGGCTGTAATGCATCATGGAAGGCTAGTCGAAGAGGCTGCAACTGAAACCCTTTGGGCGAACCCTAAAATGGACTATACCCGCAATTTACTCAGTGCCATTCCAACATCTAACTTAGGTTAGGCTAGACTGGACTAAGATAAATTAATCCCTGTTCCCCTTAAACCGCAGTAGCCATTGGGATTTTTGGCGAGATACTGTTGATGATAGTCCTCAGCATAATAAAAGCTTGGCGCCTGACAAATCTCACTGGTGATATCACCATAGCCTTTTTCTTGAAGAAGATCTTGCACGGCTTCAGCCGATGCTAAAGCCTGCTCTAACTGATTTTGATCGGTGCAATAAATAGCGGATCTATATTGGGTTCCACAATCATTGCCCTGACGCATACCCTGCGTAGGATCATGAGATTCCCAAAAGACTTTCATTAGATCTGAGTAAGTTATTTTTTCTGGATTATAGACCACTAATACTACCTCGGTATGACCGGTATAGCCTGAACAGACTTCCTCATAGGTTGGGTTTGGCGTAAATCCACCGGCATACCCCACCGCCGTTGAAACCACTCCTTGCTGCTGCCAAAAGCGGCGCTCAGCGCCCCAAAAACAGCCCATGGCAAAAATGGCTTGCTGCAAATTTTCTGCAAAAGGGGGCTGAATAGGTTGTTGAGTGATTAGATGACAGTTAGTCACCATAATAGGTTGATCTCGGCCGGGAAAGGCATCCTCGGCTGAGATCAAAGTCGACTTATAGGGATTATGTTGAAACATTAATCATTTCTCAGTAAACATTAGTTCTGTCTACTGCTATGCAATGTATACAGATCATATTTTACAGCTGACTAAGACCCAACTCGAGATCATCTTGGATATCACTCAAATCCTCTAGACCGACAGCCACTCGAATTAACCCCTGCTCAATACCCGCATCAGCAAGAGACTCATCGCTCAGTCGACCATGAGTGGTTGTCGCAGGGTGAACTATGGTGGTCTTGGCATCACCCAAATTGGCAGTTAGCGACAATATTTGTGTAGCATCAATCACCTTCCATGCCGCTTCTCGACCACCCTCAACCACGAAAGAAACCACAGCACCAAAATCCGACTGTTGTTTTTTCGCTAAACTATGGCCGGGATGACTGGGCAACCCTGCAAAGAATACCTTGCTTACCTTAGGGTGATTGGAAAGCCATAGAGCCAATGCGCTGGCATTCGTTGAGTGCGCTTTCATTCTTAAGTTGAGAGTCTCTAACCCTTTAAGGAATATCCAAGCATTAAATGGGCTCATAGTTGGACCAGCTGCACGTAAGAACCCCTGTACCTGATCCATAAGCTGCGCACTGCCAACCACGGCGCCGCCAAGCGCTCTTCCCTGTCCATCAATATATTTAGTCGCAGAGTGCACCACAATATCGGCTCCCCATTGCAGCGGCTTTTGCAAAACAGGTGTGCAAAAACAGTTATCAACGACCAGTAAGGCATTAGCTTTTTTAGCTATTTGGCTAAGTCCTTCCAAATCTGCAATTTCAGACAGTGGATTGGATGGCGTCTCACAGAAAAACATCTTTGTATTAGGCTGCACAGCGGCCTGCCAAGCTGCAAGATCCGTCAGCGGCACATAGGTAACTTCAACACCAAATTTAGTGATATATTTGTCCATCATAATACGCGTGCTACCAAACACATCACGCGAGCAAACAATATGATCGCCTGATTCAAGTAGCGCCATAATAACGGCAAGGGAGGCGGCCATTCCCGACGAGGTAGCCACTGCCTGTTCTGCCCCTTCCATCAACGCTAGCCGCTGCTCAAAGGTTCTTACCGTTGGATTGGTGTAGCGCGAGTAAACATTGCCTTCTATCTCATCGCTAAAACTTTGAGCCGCCATTTCAGCACTGTCAAAAACATAACTCGAGGTTAAAAATAAAGCCTCTGAATGCTCATTTTCATGGGTAGGCTGATACCCACCTCGAATGGCGTTAGTATCTTGCTGAAATTGCTTATCTTTATTTTTCATTTAGCCACTGTACCTAATTTTAAAATCAACTGACACTGTTGTTGTGAATGCCAATAACTGATTCCTTTTTATTGTCCTGTTTTGATTTTTTCTGATGCTTTGCATCATCATTGCGCTGAGCATGAATATGATTCAGGTAGGATTCATCCACATCCCCAGTCACATAGTCACCATTAAAAACCGAACAATCGAAACGTTTTACCTCAGGATTACCCTCAGTACCGGAAGCGATCAAATCATCTAAATCCTGATAGATTATCCAATCGGCACCAATAATCTCCCCAACTTCGTCATCCGAACGGCCATGAGCAATCAGCTCATTAGCCGTGGGCATATCAATGCCATAAACATTAGGGTAACGCACGCCGGGAGCTGCTGACACCATATACACTTTTTTAGCGCCAGCATCTCTAGCCATTTGGATAATTTCTTTCGAGGTGGTGCCACGCACAATGGAGTCATCCACCAAAAGAACATTTTTACCGGCAAATTCAAGTTTGACCGCATTGAGCTTCTGACGCACAGATTTTTTGCGCTCTTTTTGCCCCGGCATAATAAAGGTTCGCCCGATATAACGATTTTTCATAAAGCCTTCGCGAATCTTGACTCCCAAACGCTCAGCGAGGGCCTGAGAAGACACACGACTGGTATCCGGTATTGGAATAACCACATCAATATCATGATCTGGCTTGTCACGGAGTATCTTATCAGCCAGCTTTTCACCCATACGCAATCGACACTTATAGACTGAAATATTATCCATAATGGAGTCAGGTCGAGCGAAATAGACATGCTCGAATATACAGGGTGATAGCTGTGGGTTTTCAGCACATTGTTTAAGATGTAACTTGCCTTTAGTATCCACAAATAACGCCTCACCGGGCTCCAAATCGCGAATCAATTCAAAACCTAAACTATCAAGCACCACTGATTCAGAAACCACAGCATATTCATCGCCCTGATCCGTATGACGAACACCAAAGCACAGTGGGCGAATGCCATTGGGGTCACGGAAGGCAAACATGCCATAGTTAGCAATTAGCCCAACAACACCATAGGCGCCTCGACAACGCTTATGAACCTCAGAAACTGCAGTAAAAATATCATCACTGGTCGGCTCTAACTTGCCTCTTACCTGTAATTCATGCGCAAAAGCATTGAGTAACACTTCAGAATCAGAATCTGTATTAAGATGACGAAGATCGGTACGAAAAATATGCTCGCGCAGCTCATCGGCATTGGTTAGATTACCGTTATGTGCAATGCAAATCCCATAGGGAGAGTTGACATAGAGGGGCTGAGCCAATGCAGGCCCAGAGCTACCAGCCGTTGGATATCGACAGTGCCCAACACCAAAACGACCCACTAGACGCAACATATGGCTACGACGAAAAACATCGCGAACCAAACCTTCACCTTTGCACTGATGAAGTTCACCATCGCTATCAGTTACCATGCCAGCCGCATCCTGCCCTCTATGCTGCAAGATAGTTAGTGCATCATAAAGCTCTAAGTTTACGTCTGAAGTTCCCGCTATTCCAACCACACCACACATGATTTAAATCCAACCCGTAAGTAAATTTTTAATATCCGTTGCCGCTTCTCTACCCCAGCCTTCAAAGCTCTGAAATACAGGGATAAGCGTTGATTCTTGCCACCAGGGATCCTGCTCTACTGGAATAGCCTTTGGCAGTGCAATAACCAACGCTAAAACAACAAGCAGGCCTCGAAATACGCCAAAAACTAAACCCAATGTTCTATCTGTCCCGCCAAGGCCAGTGGAGGATACAAGCTTTCCTAGTAAAAAATTAAGTACAGCACCCAATATCAAGGTGGCCACAAACAGTCCACCCCAAGCGGCCAGTTGCCTCAAAGACGCCAGCTCAATAAAGTTTACTAACAGGGCAGAAGCAGCCTCGCTAAACGTCATGGCAATAACAAATGCAGCTACCCAGATTACCAGTGACATGGCTTCTTTAACAAACCCGCGTACTAGGCTTATTAGGCCAGAAATAGCAACAATCACTGCAATACCTAAGTCTGCAACTGCAATATCCATAACCAACTTCCTATTTGGGCATGTATTTTAAAACAATCGAATCCGTTGCCAATAATTTATCGATCACCACCTTATCGGCAATAGCACTTTGACGATCAATTTTAGGTCCAATATATACACGGTGGAAAACATTCTTTTGAATCTTCACCGTTTTCAAAAAAGTTTTGTATTGTTTAGCCAGAAGTGCTTGCTTGAGCTTTTTAGCTGCTCCCTGATCTTCATAACTTCCAACCTGAAGATACCAGCGCTGAGGGAACCCCGACTTATCTAAACCATGGTATTCAGTGTCTTTTTCTTTTACCGGCTGTAATCGACTCACATCAAAGACTTTATTGATTGCCGAGCTTTCTTTAACCTCAGCGGGTCGCTTAGCCGCGCTAATTTCAACGGCATCAATAGCAGGGGCAGGAGGAATTAAACTCTCGCGATCAATTTTTTTGGGGTCAGTAAAGTCAAGTAACAATGGCAGCAAGATAACGCCTATTGCACCGAGCACAATTGCACCGACAATTCGCTGCTTTAGCCCATCACTCACTTTCAACCTCCATTGAAATAAATTTTAATACTTTTGCTACCGTATAAAAGGAACCAAACACCAAAACCTTATCAGTTTTTTCAGCTTTTGAAACTGCGGATTTAAACGCTGTTTCAACGGATTTGCAAAGCATGCCTTCACCACCGGCATTGTATAACAGTTTTAACAAGGATTGTCCTTTTGCAGCGCGAGAAATACCCTCTAATTCAGCAATAAACCAATAATCGATCTGCGATTTTAGGCGAGCAACCATTGTCTGCCAGTCTTTGTCTTCTAAAACAGAGGCTACAGCAATGGTTTTACCCGATTTATTCCTTAGATTTTCCGCCAATTTTAGAGCGGCCGCTGGATTATGTGCAACATCTAAAATAATTGGTACTGATTGATATTCCGTTTGCTGTTGGCGGCCTATAATAGGGACATTTTGTAATGCATTTCGGCAGATCTGACTATCTAACGGGCAACCTAAACTAGTGAGCGCCTGTAAAGCGATAGTTTTATTAACAGCTAAGGGGCCTTGGTTGGCGATTTTATCCACTGTTATCTGATGATTATCTGATGCGCAAAGATTCACCATAAACTGTTTATTTTGCGCTTTATAATCGAAATCCTTGCCAATCCAAATTGCATTAGCGCCTATATTTTTAACCAACTGTTCAAAATTTTCAGGATAATTAGACTCTCCGATAACCAGTGGTTTATTAACACGAGCAATGCCAAGCTTTTCCTTAGCAATTTCGGCTCTACTGTTACCTAACCATTGCTGATGATCCAAATCTACACTTGTTAAGACCGCTACATCAGAATTAATTATATTAGTCGCATCTAAACGCCCGCCCAAGCCAACTTCTAGCAAGACAATCTGTGGCGAATTTTGAGCAAAGATAATCAGAGCCGCCAGTGTATTAAACTCGAAATAAGTTAGCGATATATCCTCTCTGAGTATCTCAATAAGCTCAAAGGCAGCAACAATAATAGAATCAGAAACTGGCTGTCCATTAAGACAGATTCGCTCGTTGTAGACCAAAAAATGAGGTGAGGTAAATGTGCCCACAGAATAATCATGAGCCAAAAGAACAGCTTGCATGCTAGCAACACAGGAACCTTTGCCATTGGTACCTGCAACAGTAATAACTTTGCTGGCAAAAGGTTCAACTATCTGGCCAGATTGAAACCTTTTCCATACTGTATCGACGCGCTCTAGACCCAATTCAATTTCATTGGGATGCCTGCTTTCCAGCAGGCTTAGCCATTCCGCTAGAGAGCGGTTAGTCATTAGCGGGTTCTGGCTGACCTGTTAACTTAGATAGAATACTGCCCAGACGATCACGCATTTCATGCCGACTGATAATCATATCAATATGTCCTTTTTCCAAAAGAAATTCACTTCTTTGGAAACCCTTGGGCAGTTTTTGGCGAATAGTCTGTTCGATAATATTGGGGCCAGCAAAACCCGCACGTGCACCTGGCTCTGCAACATTGAGATCACCTAACATAGCCAAACTTGCAGAAACACCACCATAAACTGGATCAGTCATAACAGAAATGTATGGCACGCCGGCTTGTTTTAAACGCTCAAGAACAGCACTGGTTTTAGCCATTTGCATCAATGAGATTAGTGCTTCTTGCATACGAGCACCCCCTGTTGCAGCAAAGCAGACAAAAGGAACTTTTTGCTCGAGCGCCTGGGTTGCCGCCTGAGTGAATTTTTCACCCACAGCATACCCCATAGAACCACCATGAAACGCAAATTCAAAGGCACAGGCTACAACAGGCATTGAGTGAAGTGAACCAGACATAGCCACCAAAGCATCTTTTTCACCGGTCTTCTTTTGCGCCTCTGAAAGACGATCTTTGTATTTTTTAACATCTTTAAAACGCAACCGATCGATTGCCATTATATCCGTACCAATTTCTTCTCGACCCTGCTCATCAAGAAACAAATCTAAACGACGACGAGCACCAATACGCATATGGTGATCACACTTAGGGCAGACATCTTGGTTGCGTTCAAGTTCTGGACGGTAAAGGGGTGCCGCACATTTGGGACACTTTTTCCACAAGCCCTCAGGAACAGCGCTCGATTTATTATTATTTGATGATGCAGGACCCGAGGGTCGAATGCGTTTTAGCCAATCCATCAATTTACCTTTTAAACAGTTAGCCAATAATTGCTAATCAATTATCAGAAAATATCCAGCTATTCTATCATGAGAAAAGCCCAGTCGATAAGCTAAAGGCGGTTAAAAATGTCACTTTTATCATTTTTAACTTATTTTTTAGCTTCAGTAATAAATGCTTTCACCTTTTGCGGATCTTTAACCCCCGGACTGGACTCAACCCCACCACTGACATCCACCATATAGGGCTTAGTCATTGCCACAGCTTTGTTGACATTATCTGCAGTTAGGCCACCGGCAAGAATTAATTGATAATCAGTGGTGGTAGGCAAACGACGCCAATCAAAACTATGGCCTGTGCCGCCATAGAGATCATCGCTCCAGGCATCAAACAAAAACCCACCTTGGGCCTTATAAGCAGCCACTTCAGCGTTAATATCCAAACCCTCACACATGCGCACAGCGCGAATAAATGGAAAATTAAACTGATGGCAAAATTCTGGCGTTTCATCACCATGAAACTGAATAAAATCCGGCTTAACCTGCTCAATAACCTGATTTACCAATGCTTCACTTGGATTAACCAGAAGCGCAATAGCCAAAGAGTCGTTAGTCATTGATGCGCGTATTTTTGCCGCCTGCTCAATAGTTACATAGCGCGGGCTTTTCTCATAAATCACCAGACCCAAGGCATCAGCACCAGATTGCTGTGCCATCTGCGCCTGCTCTGGCGTTGTAATACCACAAATTTTCACACGAACTGTCATCGCTTATTCTTCTATATGTTCTAGTTCGGCCGGCAAAAATACTGGCCCCTTGTCAAGTGACGGCAACCCAAATTTAGCGGGATAATCAACAGCGACCAAATATAACCCATCAGGCGCAGCGGTTGCCGCGCTTTTGCAACGATCGCCTTGGGCAAGTAACTGTTGTATCCATAATGGCTCTTGGCGTCCCATTCCCACCTCTAAAAGAGAGCCTACTATATTGCGTACCATATGCAACAAAAATGCA
Organism: Porticoccaceae bacterium; assembly: GCA_038139495.1. Taxonomy (GTDB): domain Bacteria; phylum Pseudomonadota; class Gammaproteobacteria; order Pseudomonadales; family Porticoccaceae; genus HTCC2207. The sequence goes on along the minus strand of JAYOSY010000003.1, from coordinate 24,776 downwards.
TTGGCAGTGATTTCGAAAATAACTAGATTGCCTTGACGAAAAACATTGGCCTGATAAACATTGCGATACGGCGAATTTGACTGACAGCCAGATCCTCTAAAGGCGGAAAAGTCTTGCTCACCGAGCAAATACTGACAACTTTCCTGCATTGGGGAAATATCTAAAGGCTTTTTAACCCAGGTAACAGCTCCGGACATAATGGCCGGCCTTGTGGGACTATTATCAATAACATAACGGTAAGTTCTGGCACCTGCACTAAAGCGCGAGTGGAAATCTTCGGTTATTTTATCTGCCCATATCAATGCAATACTATCGGGCAACTGACTATTGGCACCCTGAACCCAGCTGTAGCCAGAACGCTGCGCCATGGTATCAAAATGAATTACTTGATGACTGGCATGAACCGCGGTATCTGTGCGGCCCGCGCAATGTAATGTAATAGGACAATCAGCAACATAACTCAGCGCCTGCTCTATCTCTTGCTGTACCGAAGGGCTGTGTTTTTGTCGCTGAAAACCACAAAAATCGGTGCCCTGATACTGCACAATAGCTGCGTATCTGCTAACCCCTGAAGGTAACTGCTGATTTTTAGGTATCATGCAGCCCTCTGTATAAATCCAATCAGTCAACGTCTTATCCGCTACCTAGGTTTCAATGCTATTTAGTATTTCACGTGCCTTGGCCTTACCCTGTTTGTCTGCTTCACTAATAATTTCTTCAAGGATAGATTGGGCACTTTCGATATCGCCCATCTCTATACATAATGAAGCCATATCAAGCTTAATCTGCAGTGGGTCAATTTCCATTGTGTCTTCTTCAAAAGAAACCGGTTCATAGTCCTTTGCTAAGGGCTTGGCTTGATCATTGTCTTCACTCAACTGTGCCTTTAGCTCATCAAGACCCGGCAAATTCATGGCTATATCAGCAGGCGCCTGATCATCATCTAATGTCTGTGACTTATCTTCGATTTTTGCCTTACCGGGCTGCTGAACAGCGGCAGTAAAAACATCATCCTGACCATCACCCTCAGCAAATGGTCCATCAAGGACCGATTCGGCTAATGGATCAACTGACTGCTTAAGGGAGGTATCCTTAGGGGATTTGCGCTTACTTCGATTGATAATAATGGCTATCAAAATAGCCGCCACAAAAAACCATAGATCAACGGGCAGCTGCTTTAGTTTGGCAATGGTTTGTTTTGCATCCTGTGATTTTAACTGTGCTAAAAATTGCTCAAGCTCACTAGTCTTCTCAGCCTGAATTGGTTGAGTTGATAACTGCTCAACTAGCACTTCTGTTGGCTTTTCTTGCACAGCGCTGTCGCTGAATAACTGAGAGTTATCTTCAAGGGCATCCTCAATAACTAGATCTTCCTGATTAGCCTTAGGTTGCTGTATTTTTGACTCTTGCTCAATCTCAACCGTCTCAATATCCTCAACCTCAGGCAAACTTTGATCCGCTGGCAAATCATCAACAGCAATATCCTGTTCTTGGCTTGAGTCATCTGGCAATAATTCGGTTGATTCGACCATCGGCTCTTTAACGGGGTCAACCTCAGGTATAATAAGGCTGACATTCTCTTCGGAGACAATAATATCCGGTGCCTTATCCACAGTTATAGTCGCAGGAAAGGTAATCACCGACCCCTCAATCAGCCTAGTACTATCACCCTCGAGAAAGGCATCAGGATTATGCTCATAAACAGCGTCCATTGCCTGTGCCATTGCCATACCCGGCGGGCGCAATCGCAGAGCAACATTCCACAATGTGTCCCCCACCACCACGGTATGACTCGACTGCTTAGTTTCAGTCTCTAGTTCTTGGGCGACCCCATCGCTTTCAGCTGAGACCGCAGAGCACCCCATGGACAGAAAAACTGCAAATGCAATCGACTTACCTAGCAATAAAGCGCTTTTCCAACCTAATCTAGATGCCATTATCTGTCTCATTGTCTTTCCATGATGGGTACGATTAACTACCGCTCAATCAAAATTCTAAGCATACGACGCAATGGTTCAGCCGCACCCCATAATAACTGATCACCAACGGTAAATGCAGAAAGGTATTGGCTGCCCATATTCATTTTGCGCACACGCCCCACTGGTACCTGAAGACCACCGGTTACAGCCGCTGGTGTTAAATGCTTAACCGAGTCTTCTTTGTTGTTAGGCACAAATTTAGCCCATTGATTGGCCTCGGCCAACATAGACTCAATTTCATCCATAGGGACATCTTCAGTCAATTTAATGGTTAATGCCTGACTATGACAACGCATTGCACCGATTCTTACACAGAGCCCATCCAGTGGTATTGGATTGCCATCGCGGCCAAGAATTTTGTTAGTCTCCGCCTGATTCTTCCACTCTTCACGGCTTTGACCATTTTCAAGTTGTGAATCGATATAAGGCAACAAGCTTCCGGCTAGTGGGTAACTCCAGTTATCAATAGGGAAGTTATCTGAACGCAATGTTTCGGTCACCTGTCGATCAATATCAAGTATAGCCGATGCAGGATTAGCCAAACTCTCTGCCACCGTTTCTTTGATAACACCCATTTGAGAAATTAGCTCACGCATATTTTGTGCGCCTGCACCAGAAGCCGCCTGATAGGTCATTGAACTCGCCCATTCCACCAGATTGGCATTAAACAGCCCGCCCAAAGCCATTAGCATCAAACTAACCGTACAGTTGCCACCAATATAATCTTTAACGCCATTGGCGAGTCCATCCTCAATAACTTTAGAGTTCACAGGATCTAAAACAATAATTGAACTCTCTTCCATGCGCAGTGCAGAGGCGGCATCAATCCAGTAGCCCTGCCAACCACTTTTACGAAGCTCAGGGTATACTTTTTTGGTGTAATCGCCACCCTGACAGGTAACAATAACATCCATTTCTGCCAGAACATCAATATCAAAGGCACTCTGTAAAAGTGGAATCTCCACCCCCACATCGGGCCCCTTTTGACCTGCTTGTGAGGTGGTAAAGAATATTGGCTGTATATCTTTAAAATCCGACTCTTCTCGCATACGCTCCATCAAAACTGAGCCCACCATGCCTCGCCAACCTACAAATCCTGTTTTTTTCATTGAATAAACCTTTTCGATCTTTGATTCAAAAATTATTTATAGCGCAGCAACCACTGCATCACCCATTTCAACTGTACCTACCAATTGACAGCCCTCAGTTTGAATATCCGCGGTTCGCAAGCCGCTATCTAGAACCGAACTCACAGCCTGCTCAATTGCATCGGCAGCCTCAGGCGCGCCAAGAGAATAGCGAAGCATCATCGCCACAGACAATATAGTAGCCAATGGATTCGCCACTGACTGGCCGGCAATATCAGGCGCCGAACCATGACAGGGCTCATACATACCGCCACCATTTTTATCCAATGATGCCGAGGGCAACATCCCAATTGAGCCGGTTAACATCGCCGCTGTATCCGATAAAATATCGCCAAACATATTGCCAGTCACCACCACGTCAAACTGCTTGGGGTTCATCACAAGCTGCATGGCCGCATTGTCCACATACATATGGCTCAATTCTACCTCGGGGTAATCAGCCGCCATCTCGCTGATTACTTCACGCCAAAGTACGGTGGCCTCAAGTACATTGGACTTGTCCACGGAACACAGGCGTTTGTTTCTCACCATGGCGGCTTCAAAAGCCATCTTACCAATTCGACGTATTTCTGATTCATTGTATTTATAGGTGTTATAACCTTCACGCTGACCATCTTCCAGCGTGCGAATACCGCGAGGTTCACCAAAATAAATACCACCCACTAATTCGCGCACAATCAATATATCTAAACCAGACACAAATTCTGGCTTTAACGACGAAGCATGAGCTAACTGCGGATACATAATCGCCGGACGCAAATTGCCAAATAATTCTAATTCAGAACGAATCGTTAATAGGCCTTTTTCTGGACGCAGGTGACGCTCAACATTATCCCATTGCGGTCCACCCACAGCACCTAATAAAATCGCATCCGACTGACGCGCCTTATCTAGGGTTTCTTGAGGACAGGGGGATCCCGCTGCATCCAACCCAGCACCTCCCAAGTGCGCATAATCCAACTCGACTCCCAAGCCGAACTTTTCATCCACACGCTGTAATACTTTAACTGCCTCAGTAACGATTTCTGGACCTATATTGTCCCCTGGCAGAATTAATACTTTCTTGCTCATTATTTAATTGCTCCAAATACCCAAGGGTGATTGACCGCCCTGGCTTTTTCATACGCTTTAATTGCATCTGCTGACTGCAAGGTAAGACCAATTTCATCTAAACCTTTCACAAGGCAATCTTTTCGAAACTCATCAATATCAAAATTAAAACTCTCGCCATTGGGGCGAATAACCTGTTGCGCCACCAAATCAATGGTTAACTGGTAGCCCTCAGAGGCATCCATCTCTTTAAACAACAGATCGACCTGTTGCTCGGTTAAAATAACCGGCAAAAGACCGTTTTTAAAACAGTTATTATAAAAAATATCGGCATAACTGGGCGCAATAATCGCTCTAAATCCATAATCCTCAAGCGCCCATGGTGCGTGCTCTCGACTGGAGCCACAACCAAAGTTTTTTCTCGCCAATAAAATAGAGGCGCCTTCATAACGGGGGTTATTGAGAGGGAAATCTTTATTCACTGGACGTGAACTACAATCTTGCCCAGGCTGACCCTCATCTAGGTAGCGCAACTCATCAAACAAATTAGGGCCAAAACCGCTGCGTTTGATCGATTTCAAAAATTGCTTTGGGATAATCATATCGGTATCCACATTAGCGCGATCCATTGGGCCTACTACACCACTGTGTTGCGTAAATGCCTTCATGACTGATCTCCTGTAAATGTTCTAACATCCACAATATGACCCGCAATAGCCGCAGCTGCAGCCATCTCTGGACTCATTAGGTGGGTGCGGCCGCCATTGCCCTGTCGACCTTCAAAATTGCGGTTTGATGTTGAAGCACAGTGTTCGCCAGCACCTAATTTATCGGCATTCATGGCCAAACACATGGAACAACCAGGTTCACGCCAATCCAAACCCGCTTCTGTAAATATCTTATCCAAACCCTCGGCTTCCGCCTGCTCCTTAACCATCTGTGAGCCGGGAACAACCAACGCTTGCTTTACTGAAGATGACACAGTATGCCCCTTGACCACAGCGGCAGCGGCACGCATATCTTCAATCCGTGAATTGGTACAAGAACCAATAAATACTCTATCTACATAGACTGAGGTAATAGGCGTACCACCCTCTAAACCCATATATTCAAGAGCACGCTCAACACCTTTTTGCTTAACCTCATCAGTCTGGTCTTCTGCTTTTGGAATATCAGCCGTTACTGGCACCACCATTTCTGGCGATGTACCCCAAGAAACCTGTGGCGCAATAGTGGTACCGTCAATCCTGACTTCGCTATCAAATACCGCATCAGAATCACTGACCAAGGTTCGCCAATACTCTGCTGCCTTTTCAAACATTTCACCACTGGGCATAAACTGTCGCCCCTTACAGTAATCAATGGTTTTTTCATCAACCGCGACTAAGCCTACCCGCGCGCCAGCTTCAATGGCCATATTGCAGACCGTCATTCGTCCCTCAATCGACATATCTCTAAAGACTGAACCGGCAAACTCAATGGCATGGCCATTACCACCTGCTGTGCCTATTTCAGCAATAATCGCCAAAACGACATCTTTTGGTGTGACACCGGCACCTAGATCTCCATTAACAGTGACCCGCATATTCTTCATCTTCTTTGTCACTAGACATTGAGAGGCTAAAACATGCTCTACTTCAGAGGTGCCTATACCGTGGGCTAAACAGGCTAAGGCGCCATGAGTGGCCGTATGAGAATCACCGCAGACCACTGTAAAACCCGGCATGGTAGCCCCTAATTCAGGACCCATCACATGCACAATACCCTGTCCCATTTCATTCATCTTAAATTCCTTGATGCCAAAATGATCACAGTTATCATCTAAGGTTTGTACCTGAATACGCGAAGTATCATCTGGGATACCAGCCACACCGGCGGCGCGCTCAGCAGGGTCGGTAGAAATATTATGATCAGGCGTTGCCACATTTGTATCCAAACGCCATGGTTTTCGACCCGCCATACGCAGCCCCTCAAAGGCTTGAGGTGAGGTGACCTCATGCAAAATATGCCGATCAATATAGATAAGCGCAGAACCATCTTCGTTTTTCTTAACCAGATGACTATCCCACAATTTGTCGTAGACGGTTTTTCCCGACATAGGCTTCTCCTAGAAATTTCTGTGTTGCGTTTATTTTACTAATAATCTATGATGAAATAAATTCATATTTTTCATGATTATGATTCCTAACAAGAATATATTTAGCAGGCAGCGAAACGCCTTCTATGGATAATCAAAGCCTACAGGCCTTTGTTACCGTTGCTGAATGCGCCTCTTTTTCAATGGCCGCCGACAGACTGTACCTAACTCAATCTGCCGTCAGTAAACGTATAGCCAGTCTAGAACATCAAATTGGCAAAAAACTATTTGATCGTATTGCCCGTCAAGTCACGTTGACTGAGGCTGGAACAGCTCTATTACCGCGAGCACAGCATATTCTTCAAGAATACGCGGCAGCGGTCCAAGCAATCAATGATTTATCCGGTGATGCCAATGGTAAACTTAATTTAGCCATTAGCCACCATCTTGGCCTGCATCGACTGCCCCCAATCCTTAAAGCCTTCGCGCGCAAGCATCCTTTAGTGCAATTAGAAATTGAATTTATGGATTCCGAAAAGGCCTATGAGCATGTCCAGCAAGGGCATTCAGAGGTTGCAGTGGTTACCCTAGCATTGGATGCGCAACCTAATATCTCAAGAAAGAAGGTATGGATAGATCCGCTTAAATTTATTTGTGCGCCCGATCATGCTCTAGCTAAAATTGATCAGCCAAGCTTAAGCGATCTAGCAACGTATCCGGTGATTCTCCCGGGAATTAATACCTATACGGGACGGATTATACAAAACCTATTTGAGTCGCAGAATGTCCCTCTTAAGACGCCAATGTCGACCAATTATCTTGAGACCATTAGCACCATGGTGGAGATTGGTTTGGGTTGGAGTATGTTGCCAGAAACTCTGATTAAAAATTTGCATGTTATGACAACCCACCACACGCATGCCACGCGTGAACTAGGCTATATTCACCACACAAAACGCAGCCTATCGAATGCGGCTGTGGCGTTTATTAGAATGCTTGAAAATACGCAGGCTAACGCGAATTAATCGGCCTCAAGGGCATTTATTAAATCAGTAAATTCTGCCCCATTTTTTGGATTGAGCTTAATCAATAATTTATGGGCCTCTAATACCTGCTGACGCACCTCATCGACCTCTGAGGTAACTGCATCAAGGCAGCGCAACTCTGCATCAAATTGGTCGGGCGACTGCTGAAAAATGTCAATAATTTCATCAAAACTCATACATTCTAAAGTGCGAATAATCGATGGGTTCTGGCAAAACAATTTAATATTCATCTGATACTGTTCACGGCAATGTAAACCTAGCTTAGCAATTAAGCCAAGAGTTGTACTATCCACGGCTTTGGTATTCAACATATCGACGACCACCGACTGCACATTATTGTTACCAAAGATTACATCCATATAACGATTAAGGGAGCCACTTAAAGTAAGACGCACATCACCCACTAACTTTATAAGGTAATGATCGGCTTTATCCGATATTAGTATCTGTCCTTGACTCACTCAGCACCCCCAGTTAACAAAAGCACCGAGACATCGTCCTCAAGATCTTTGATCCCATCAATAAATAGACCTTTTTTAAGCGCTTTGATACTAACAGAGCGATTACTTAGGTAACGCAACAAGCGTGTTTCTTTATCAGTGATTTCTTCGCCTGGCAGCAATTCGAAAACACCATCGGAGAGCAAGACCAAAGCAAATTTTTCTGGCAAATGAACTTCTTCAACGGCCCAACTAGCTCCTTCAAAAATGCCAGCAGGCTTACCCTTGCCAGGCAAATATTTTGCCTCACCATCAACAATTAAGATAGGTGACGGCTGATGAGCCCCAACCACATATCTTAGCCTGCTGCTTTCTGTATCCAATGACCCTGCAACAATGGTCAGGTGCTTATCTAATTCCGAATTTAACAACTGTTGATTGATTGACTCCACAAAACCCTCAGGTGCCCTTGCCAAGGCCTCAAAGTCTTCTTCTCGGGTATGACGTCGAATAATACGATTGGCAATAAAATGAAGAAGTACAGTAACAAATGCCGATGAGGCACCATGACCAGAAACATCGACAAAGTAGAACAATATATAGCGTCCCAAAACAAAATGGTAACCCACATAGTCACCACTCAAGTAGAGCGATGGTGCCATTGAGTGGGCAATTTCAAAATTACCACAACGTAAAGGCTCTTCCGGCATCAGATTTTTTTGAATTTCCAAACCGGCCTTCTGGTCCTGCTCCAACAGCTGAACGGTACGATTCAATTTGGCATTGGCCTGCTTAAGACGCTCTGAATACTCAAGCTCCATTCGACGAATTGAAGCTAGTTTGGATAATCGTTCAAAAACGGGTGGTATATCACGATGCTTAGGGTCTACTTCAAGGATATCGGCCACGCCCAATCGGAAAAACGCCGTTTCATTGCCGACAGCCTCTTCGTCCAGTGCTACCACAACAAGGTAGTCACTAAACAACTGAATCAAGAAATCGTTATCGAAGGTCTGCGTTTTTAAGTATTGGGATGGAATAACAACCGGCTGATTAAGGGAATCTGTGCAAAGCACTTGTAAATTATCGAGATTATCAGCGGTCAAACAGCTCCAACCAATAGATTGGAAACAGTTAAGCAAACAGTCTGTTGCCTCAGTTTTATCATCAATAATGATAACTGGGCCTTTTAACTCACTCATTAAGCTTTCACTTTGTCGGTGTTAAGCCGGCCTCTCATATAATTATACAACAACGTATGCTCCCTAGATTTACGACTTAATAATCTTCTAGATCATCAAACTCATCATCAACAGCACCATCATTTACTTCATAGGCTCTTTTTTGCAAATAAACATCCCGAATAAGACTGTAGCTATCTCCAGAAAGCATATTATCGTAATTTAAAAGTGAAGCGCGCATAGATACAACACCTAGACCTGTAGCGGCCATTTTTTGATTATCCTCATCAATATAATCCACAGGATCAGTTAGATCATCTACAAACTGTGTAGGCGCATCACGTAATGTTGTGGGGCCTAAAAAAGGCAACATGATGTAGGGACCGGCAGGCACACCCCACTTACCTAATGTTTGACCAAAGTCCTCTTCTTCAGTTTCTTTCAAACCCAAAGATGAGGCTACATCAAAAAAACCGGCAACACCCAACGTGGTATTTAGAGTAAAGCGTCCCAAGTTTATTGATGCTTGCGAGGCTTTGCCCTGTAGTAAATTATTAGAGGCATTGGTAATTTCATTTAAGTTACTAAACAAATTGGAAATACCTCGCTCCACAGGATCGGGGGTGACTGCCACATAAAATTTTGCCATTGGTCTTAAAAAATAATCATCGAGCGTTTGATTAAAATTAAAGATCGAACGATTAACATTTTCGAACGGGTCAGACTCATTGACTGAGTTAGCGCTAGCCTGAAATGAAAGCAATAAAACCAGTGATAAAATAAACCTAAACGCAAACAAGGCTTTAGACATTATTTTCCCCTATGAAAGTTATGGTTATTTTACTGTTTGAGCGACAAACTATTCAACCGAAAACCCACAGAATTTAAAACAAACTTCAACCCGAATAAAAAAATTCAAAAACGTCTCAGTTTTTCATGTAAATGCTGCCACATTTTTTCTAATCTTTTACTGGAAATTGGCATTTTGGTGCCTAACTGCTGAGCAAACAATGATACCCGATATTCCTCAATCGCCCACTGGTACTGCTCCAGCCCATCAAACAATTCGCGAGAAAGCTGACTAGGGTTATAATCGGATACGCGCTCAGCAAAAGACTGTATCTCTTCAAGCCACTGTTTATCCTTTGACACCTGCATTGGCAGCTTTTCTAAACGAACCTCAATGGCGCGAATATAGCGCGGATACTGCTCAATTTGCTCACTGCTTATATGGCTTATTGTTGCTGGCATAAATAGTCGACTAACTTGCGTCTCGATATCAGATTTAGCATAGACAGCCGCTAGATTAATCGCCCTTATCTGCTTGCGGCACTGGTGTAACAAGGGAAGACAGGATTCAATAACCTCAGCCATTAGTTGCGCCCTGCCAACAACCTTACTTAAACCCTCAGCATAACGCTGCTCAAAATCAGCCTGATCGCGCACCGCCTTGCCATCGGCAAACATAGAATGCTGAAAACTGGCACTTATTATGGCATTCACCAAAGCTTGACGATGACCAACCGCTGCCGCTTTTAAAGCTAAATCAGAACCACGCAGTAAATGCTTATTGAGGTAATTAATTTGCTGACGCCCTTTAATCAAAGCCAATCTTAGTTGCCCCTGAATACTTAGGTTTTCGGCGACTAAAGGATTATCCTGCAGTTCAATATCAATCGCATCACCACTGTCTCTTAAACAGGGCCAAGCTTTAATGGTCATGGCGCCTCGTTTAAGGCTAACAATCTCTGGCAGACTTCCAAAATCCCATTCGGTAATATTCTGACGGCTTAACGCATCATCTGATGACTGTTTAAGACTATGACTAATTTGCTGCTTAAAGTCCAACTGCAACTGTTCTAAATCTCGACTGACCGCAATGGTTTTACCCTGTTCATCATGCAGTCTAAAGTTCATTAAATACCAATTATCCAAAACATCCTGTCGCCAATCGGTATCACAAATTTTTACTCCAGACAGTCGATGCAGTTGTTCGGTAAGTACTTCGGTTAATGGTTTATCCTGAGCTCGAGCTGTGAGTAAAATTTTATCTATATAATCAGGCACTGGAACAAAGTGACGTCTTAGCTGTTTAGGCAAACTTTTCACGAGGGCAATACACTTGTCACGCAGCATGCCGGGAACCACCCATTCAAAGTAAAACCGGGGTACCTGATGCAAAATAGGCAATGGAATAGCTACCGTCACACCATCTTCCTTATGACCGGGCTCAAAGCGATAACTTAGGTAAAAGTCTAACCCACCATGACTAACCTGCTCAGGAAACTGGGCCTGCTCATCAACCGATAGCCCGCGCAATAGCAATAGTTCACGGGTTAATTTAAGAATAGAGGAATCTTTTTTTTCTGCCTCTTTACGCCATTGATCAAAGGCAATCTGATTATAAATACCCTGAGGAACACGTTCATTATAAAAGCTAAAAATAATCTTTTGCTCCGCCACCAAATCGCGGCGTCTAAATCGATCTTCAAGCGCCTGCAATTCCTCTAATAAATTTTTATTATGCTTTAAAAATCGCCCCTTACCTCGATAGCCATGCTCCACTAACGCCTGCTGAATAAAAACATTGCGCGCATCCTCGGGAGCCAGTTTTCCATAGGCGGTTAACCTAGCTTCAACAATGGTTAAGCCAAAGAGGGTCTGTCGCTCCTTGGCCATTACTAAACCGTTTTTGCCATGATAAAACGGTTCGCTATAGGTTTTTTTAACTAAATGTGCGGCTAGTGCAGGCAACCAATCCGAGTCAATTTTGGCGACATTAAGGGCGAACTGCTTGGTGGTTTCCATCAATGAACCAGCCACAATCCATTTTGGTGGTTTTTTACTTAAACCCGAACCAGGAAAGATAAATAGTTTGCGATTTCGGGTACCTAAAAATTCCCATTTGTCCTGACGGTTTGCCACCTGCCCCAGCAAACCAGAAAGCAATGCGCAGTGAATAGAACGATAATCAGCAGGCTGTTTATTATCCGATAAACCCAAACTGCGACAAGCACTATGCACCTGATGATGAAGATCGCGCCATTCCTTCATTCGCAGAGGCGATACATAATTAGCGCGACAATATTTAGCAAACTGATTACCTGAAAGCGCTTGCCGTTTTTCTTCAAAATGTCGCCATAAATTGACCAGTGATAAAAAATCTGAGTCCTCATGTTGCCACTGCTTATGGCACAGATCTGCCGCCTGTTGTTTATCTGCCGGCCGCTCTCTGGGGTCCTGAATACTCAACCCCGTAGTAATCATCATCAACTCACTGAGGGAACCCAACTTAGAGGCTTCAATTAACATACGAGCAAACTTTGGGTCTAACGGAATGCCCACCAAGGTCTTCCCCAAGCGCGTAAGCGCGCCCTTTTTATCGACTGCCTGTAACTCCTCGAGCAACTTATAACCATCATTGATCATGCGCGAATCAGGCATATCAATAAATGGAAAGTCGCGAATATCACCAATCCGTGCATGCAACATCTGCAGGATAACCGCCGCTAGATTGGTACGAATAATTTCTGGATCGGTATATTCAGAGCGGGAAGCAAAATCTTCTTCGGAATAAAGCCGATAACAAATACCCTTCTGCACGCGACCACAGCGACCCGCCCTCTGATTGGCACTGGCCTGCGAAATAGCTTCAATGGGCAATCGCTGAACTTTAGTACGATAACTATAACGTGATAATCGAGCGCGACCGGCATCAATCACATAGCCAATACCAGGAACGGTTAATGAGGTTTCAGCCACATTAGTACTGAGTACCACACGGCGCCCTTTATGGGGTGAAAAGATCTTTCTTTGCTCTGCAAGACTTAACCGAGCATACAGCGGTACTACTTCAAGATGAGGTATCTGAGCACGGCGAATAGCCAAGCTAGTTTCTCGAATCTCTCGTTCGCCACTTAAAAAAATCAGCACATCACCCTGCTTCTTTAAGGACTCAATTTCTAATAAACGTTCAATAATTAATTGATCTAAATCGAGACTGGTTTGATCAATATCCCCATAGACAATATCCACCGGAAAGGTGCGGCCAGAAACCTCAACTACAGGGGCATTATCAAAATGCTTTGAAAACTTTTCTACATCAATGGTAGCCGAGGTAATAATCAGCTTAAGATCCAGTCGTTTGGGTAAAATTTGCTTTAAATAACCCAGCAAAAAATCGATATTGAGACTGCGCTCATGAGCCTCATCGATAATAATACAATCATAGGCGCTCAAATACCGATCACGCTGAATCTCAGCCAATAAAATACCATCAGTCATCAGCTTAATTAGACTGTTGCGATTGGACTGATCAGAAAACCTAACCTGATAACCCACCTTGTCACCCAGCGTAGTTTTCAACTCCTCAGCCAGTCGACTACCCACCGAACGTGCGGCAATACGGCGCGGCTGAGTATGACCAATTAATCCGCGTCGCCCACAGCCCGCCTGAAGGCAAATTTTTGGTAGCTGTGTGGTTTTTCCTGAACCGGTTTCACCGGCAATTACCACCACTTGGTGTTCTTGAATAAGCTCACAAATTTCATCTGCTCGCGCACTAACCGGAAGGTCAGGGAAACTAATCCCAGGAAAAGAGCCTGCGCGTTTTTCAACCCAATCCTGTGATTTAGCAACTGCCGCCGACCATTTCTGCCACAGGGAAGCCTGCGCCTTTGGTCTATCAGCAACCTGCTCAATTTTTTTTAATTGTTGGGTTAAACGAAATAAGTCACGACTGGACACCGCAGCAAGTAGCACTGACTCTAACTGTCGAAATTGCTTGGCTTGATGAGGTATTTTAGTGGGCAGAATACTGTCCACCTTTGACGTATTCATAGATCAACTACTGTGACATATCCTGCCAAACACATTGACCACTGGCCTCTTTGATCGCATCCAGTTTCTGCTGATGGCTTTTTAACTCAGTTTCACTGGCTTTAATCACCTTGAGGGGCTGACGATCGGCAGCCAATCGTCGAATACCCGAAGAACCCTCAGATAAACTTATTTCGGAACTCGTTTGATCATTAATATTTAAATTAACCTGTCCACCGGTCATCACCAAATAGACATCAGCTAAAATCTCCGCATCTAATAATGCACCGTGCAAGTCACGCTGTGAGTTATCAACCCCATAACGCTTACATAATGCGTCAAGATTATTTCGCTGACCGGGGTGTTTGTTTCTCGCTACAGCAAGGGTATCTATAATTGAACAAAGTCCTGCTATGGTCTTTGGATGCTTTGGCAATTTTGACAACTCATGGTCAATAAAACCCACATCAAACGGCGCGTTGTGAATCACTAACTCGGCATCACCCACAAAAGCCAGAAATTCATCCACAATATTTTCAAATAGCGGCTTATCTTCAAGAAATTCATCGGTAATGCCATGTACCTGCATAGCACCCTCATCAACCTTTCGCTGAGGATTAATATACTGATGATAATGATTTCCCGTTAGCTTGCGATTAACTAGCTCAACACAACCAATTTCAATAATACGATGATCTTGAGAGGTCTCAAGGCCGGTTGTCTCTGTATCTAAAACAATCTGTCTCATGGGCTTACTTAATCCAATTCATCTATGCCGCGGTTGGCCAACTGATCAGCTATTTCATTTTCTCTATGGCCACTATGACCCTTAACCCATTGCCAATCAATACTGTGAAGAACAACTAATTCATCTAGCTGCATCCATAAATCTGCATTTTTAACTGGCTTTTTAGCGGCCGTTTTCCAACCCTTCTTTTTCCAATTGGGCATCCATTCCTGTATACCCTTCAAAACATAGTTAGAGTCGGAGGTTAGCTTAACATCACAGGATCTTTGCAAAGCAGACAAGCCTTGAATAACCGCCATCAGTTCCATACGATTATTGGTAGTCTCTGGCTCCCCGCCCCAAAGCGAACGCTCTTTGTCACCATAGCGTAAAAGAGCTCCCCAGCCACCAGGGCCAGGATTACCTCTGCAGGCACCATCAGTAAAAATTTCTACACATTTCATTTTTATTCTGCTCTGCCTATTGTTGATTGATTTATTGTCTCTCGTTTAGTGCCGTAACCCTTGGCCGCAATAGGTCGCCATGAAGTCGACGTATTTCTAATACCACCCGCCACACGCTTTACGGCATGAATCATATAAAAATTACCCAGTGGAAAGCCAACCTTATGACATACTCGCTCCCAAAAAGAACAGTACTTCAACCAACCTGCTCGCTCAATAGGTAAATTATAAGCGCCGTTCTGCATCCCCGTCACCTCGCAATTGAGCAATGAAAGCCAATCATGGATGCGGCACTTTCTCAGTCCCAAAAAATCATACTCAGACCGACGAGTAAACAATCGCATCAGCCATTTCACCCACCCCATAGGCCCAAGTGGGTTTAAAACACAAAGAATTAAATGGCCGCCTGGGGCCAAAACCCTAGCCGCCTCCGACAGAACCGCTTGCGGAGACTCTGAGTACTCCAAAGCATGCTGAATAATCGCCACATCAAGCGTATCAGAGGGTAAGGGTAATTCTTCATAGTTAGCCACTACCGAACTACAATCAAACTCTAAATCACCGCGCGATGGGCGAATATAAAACTGATGCAACTGATCAAATGGCTCCAGTGCACAACTATTCCCAGTTAAACCTAGGTGCATCAGTCTGTAGCCCGACAGCTTCCCACAGTCCCGCGCCAATAGCTTTTTTTCAGCATCCAGTAAATACTGACCAAACTGTTGGCTTTTCCAGCTCTCTAGTGCCATCGCTCTTGAATCTGGCCTAGTAGTCAGATACTTGGAAAACAATGAGGTAAAGAGTTCGCGGTTAAGTTTCATAAATTATTAATAAAAAAAATAATAAATTAAATCCTATCATGTTCCAATCCAATCCCCTATTGGATTAAATAGAAAAATAAAGCGACATATTTTCACTTCAGTTGTTAATGCAGCCGATGACCGTTACAATCGCGCACCCCAAAAAGGTCTAAATTAAGTTTATGGTGATACCCAAGTCGAAAACCAACCTTCTTTACCTCTGCTTACTGGTCATCAGCCTAAAGCTAGGGGGCTGCGTACCTTTGGATGATAACATCAAAACCCCAGAAACCAGCGGCCAGCCAGTCGCTGAAAAAGCCCCTATTGTTGATTTAAACGCACCTCAGGCTTTACCAAAGAGCGCAGGTAAGTTAGAGAAGAAAACTGAAGATAAAGACACTACAACCTCTGAAATAGAGTTGGTACTGGAACAGGCCATAGTGCAACAAGAAGGACCTAAACCAATCTTGGACATATGGCAACGTTTACGCGATGGTTTTGAAATTACCCCTGAAAAACTCCCTTACACGGCAAATAAGCAACTAAACCGCTACCTTAAAAACCCGTATAATCTCAATATATTATTCAAGCGCTCTACACCCTACCTGTTCCACGTCACAGAACAGTTAGAAAATGCCAATCTTCCTCTAGAACTGGCACTTTTACCCATTGTTGAAAGCAACTATGACCCATTGGCATACAGTCCAAGTCATGCCGTAGGCCTATGGCAGTTTATTCCTTCTACAGCAACCTCATTAGGGCTAGAAAGAAGCCGTTGGTATGAAGGTCGTCGCGATGTAGTGCAATCTACAGCCGCCGCCGCAACCTATCTCGCCTACCTAAACAAACAATTTAGCGGCAACTGGATGCATGCCCTCGCCGCTTATAACTCAGGCGAAGGTGCGGTAAGAAAAGCTATTCGTAAAAATCGTCGACTGGGTAGAAGCACCGACTTTTGGTCTTTACGATTACCTCAAGAAACCAAAAATTACGTGCCACAACTAATGGCATTGGCTAGCATTGTAAAAGATGCCGAAAAATATCAAATAAAATTACCCGAAATCGCCAATAGTAGCTTTTTTGATATTGTCGAACTTCCCAAGCAAATTGAGCTTGCCAAAATTATCGAAGTCACAGGCGTCGATGAAGCAATCTTTACTCAGCTCAATTCAGCTTACAGACGCTCAGTAACGCCACCTAAAACTGGTTACAGCGTTTTACTCCCCGTTGACCATAGTGGCTTACTCAGCGATTTTCTTGCAACTAGCGACCCATCAACTTGGGCCCAATACCGAGAATATATTGTTCAATCAGGCGATACACTGTCGCATATTGCCAAGCGCTACCAGCAGACCACAACTCAGATTAAAAGCACCAATCGTCTAAGAAATGATTTTTTGCGTGTTGGCCAGATCCTGCGTATCCCGCCGACAGGTGAAGTCGCAGTGCTAACAGAATATAAGACCTTACAGACCCAAACCTATACTGTGGTGGCAGGCGATACATTGTCAGAAATTGCCGAAAAACATAAGATTTCTGTTCGCAATCTAAAACGCTCAAATAATTTGACCAACAATCTAATCAGGGTGGGCCAAGTGCTGATTATCAAAGCACCGAGCAACCCTAAGGCGACACCCATAAGAAAGCTTAACTATCAGGTTCGCAGTGGCGATTCGCTGTATCTAATAGCCAAGAAATTTAATCTAAAGATTGCTGATATTACCTCGTGGAATAAACTGGATAAGAATAAGTATCTACAGCCGGGGCAACGGTTGACGCTGTATATTAATCCATTGCAGATTTAATATTTTGAGCTAGCCCTAAAGTATTTTATTAGCAAATTCTCGCTTTGATAAAGAATTTTCTAACTGAATTACCCTTTGGTATGTTTAAAGACAAAAAAAAAGGCATAGCCACAAGTGCTATGCCTTTTCTATTACAAGCTTGGCTTATTGTTTAATACTAGCCTGATCAATCAATGTTTCTTGGTATGAAGAAAACTCTCTATTGCGGGTTGATGCCTCAACGAATGAACGAATCTGCTCAACACGCGCCTCTTCAACGGCATCAGTATCAGCCAAAACAACTTCAGATAGCTGAACTGCAATAAAGTCACCATTGGCGGTAGTAAAGCCGTCTTTAACCTGTGCACCTCTTGGCGTTGGCAATTCAAATACATAGGCATTCACTTCTGAATCCACCTGCGCATTGTTTCGCTCCCCTGCCTTTACCGAAGTAGTCTCAAGATTAAATTCATCAGCCACTGCTTTTAAAGATGCACCCGCCGATAGACGCACCTGAATCTCTTCAGCCTTGGCATCAATATTAGCTTTAGCGATTGAGTTGGTTAAGCTACTGATCACGCTAGCCTTAACCTCTTCAAGGCTTAGCTGTCTTGAAGGGAAGTCTTGTTTAAGCTTTAACACCACATAGTTATCATCACCCAAATCCAGCACTTCACTTGCATAGCCATCATCAGCGACTTCAGGGCTATAAGCAGCATTCACCACAACAGATGAAGATGCAATGCCTTCACCGCCATCTACCGTAAATGGCTCACTCACATTAGCCACAAGCGCCAAGTCTTCTGCTACTTCTTGCAAGTTATCAGCGTTAAATGCCATCTCTTTAAGATTTTCAAGCTTTTCAACCAATAAGTTGTCAGCGGCTTCTTGCTTAAGTTCCTGAGCAATGCGTTCAGATTGCTCCTCATAAAGAAACTCTGCCTTTTCTACCTCAAGTAACTTGACAAAGTGTATACCTGAATCAGTTTCCACTGGCGCAGAAACCTGACCCACTTCTAATGCAGCCAGTGCCTCTTCAAAGCTTTCAGGGAACGTATCACCAGTGGTAAAGCCTAGATCACCGCCATTTTCCGCAGAGGCTACATCCTCTGAATACGCTTTGGCTAACTCAGCAAAGTCATCACCTGCATCAATTTTCGCCTGAACCTCTGCAATCAATTCATCGCTAGCCTCACCTAAAAGAATATGTGCCGCACGAAGAGATGTAGTGTCTTCAGCAGATTGTTTTTCCTGCTCATAGCGCGCCTGAATATCTTCTTCAGGAATCGCTTGTTCTTGCAGCAACATAGCTGAATTTAGTTCGATATACTCAACCGAAAGCTTTCGCTCTGTCATGTATTGCAATAGATTTTCTTGATAATAATCAGAAATCTGAGTATCAGTAAGGGTAACTTCGTCTTTAAACGGCTTTAAGGTCAAGCGAGCATAGTCAAAACTACGCTTTTGCTCGGCAAGAGCTATTAGGGTTGATAACTCAGTAGCGGTTACAAAGCTTGAGTTAAGAATTCCATTCGAAAGTTGCTCAATAAGAAACTGCTCGGAAAGCATCTCTGTAAATTTTGAGCTAGAAGTGTAACCTTGACTACGAATAGCGTAGCGAAAGCGATCCTCATCAAACTTACCATCTGTTTGGAACTGTTCAACATCCAAAATTAGATCACTAATTAGTGTCGGGGCAACGCCCAAGTCTTGGGCTTTTGCAGCTTGGATTAGTAATTGTCTGTAAATAAGTTGACGTATGGCCTGGGCACGAAGCGCTTCATCTTCGACTAAACTGGGATCCATATCAGGATTTGAGTTAAGAATTCGCGCACGCTCAAGTGTCGTGGCTTGCGTCACTTCTCTTTCACTAATGTCATCGCCATTAACCACAATCACAGATTCAGAGTCTGGCGTACTTATAAAGAGTGAACCTGTGCCAGTTAAAGCAAAGATTAGACCGATAACGATAGTGATACCGAAGGCAACACCGCGAAGATTATTTCTAAAATCTAATAACATTTTTTCTATTCCAAATTAAAAAAAGGCGCATTGAATGCGCCTTTTCAAACAAGTTCCTTACTAAAAGTCTAGTAAAGTTTGTTTATTAATTCACAGAGTCTTTCAGAGCTTTACCGGCTTTAAAACTTGGTACGTTTGAAGCTGCAATTTGAATCTCAGCACCAGTCTGTGGGTTGCGACCTGAACGAGCAGCGCGGTGTTTAACAGAAAAAGTACCAAAACCAACCAATGAAACTTGGTCGCCATTTGCAAGAGCGCCTTGTACTGAACCTAGTACAGCGTCAAGAGCACGAGCAGCAGAAGATTTAGATAGGTCAGCTGAGTCAGCGATAGCGTCGATTAATTCAGATTTATTCACAGTGTTCCCCTTTTTTTTATGAAATTAAAATGTCCAAATATTGAGACTTTAACCATATTTATGGCTCAAACGATGGTAATTAATGGCCTCTGTCCAACTTTATACCAACAGCGATTGTTTCGGTCAAGCTAACTTTTAAAAAAATTTCCTCTACAGCCTAGTGAGTGCTTGGTCTAAGATTATTTTCCATACCATTTTCGACACTGCTACTCTGATTATAATCCTCTTCACTCAATGCTTTGGGTAAGTTTTCGAGAGCAATTTCAAGAACCTCATCAATAGATTTCACTGGAAATATCTCGAGATCATTTTTTATGTTATCAGGGATTTCCTTAAGGTCTCGAGCGTTGTCATAAGGAATAATTACTGTAGTAATTCCACCGCGCTGCGCAGCGAGCAGCTTCTCTTTAAGCCCACCAATCTTAAGAACCTGACCGCGCAAAGTGATCTCACCTGTCATAGCAACCGTCGACTTTACGGGGATACCTGTTAACACAGAGACCAGAGTGGTGCACATACTAATACCTGCGGATGGTCCATCCTTTGGCGTTGCCCCCTCAGGCACATGAATATGTATATCATGCTCTCTGTGGAAATTTTTCCTGATGCCCAACTGTTGCGCTCGGCTTCTAACCACAGTGAGTGCGGCCTGAATAGATTCCTGCATAACATCACCCAGAGAACCAGTTTTGACCATATTACCCTTACCAGGAATTACAGAGGCCTCAATATTGAGTAGCTCTCCTCCCACTTGAGTCCACGCAAGCCCAGTGGTCTGTCCAATTTGATTTTCTACCTCAGCACGACCGTAATCATAGCGCTGAACCCCAAGCATATCCTCTAAACCCTCTGGCTTAAGATCTACCGACTCATTAATGTTATCGCGAACGTTTTTTGTGACTGTTTTACGACAGATTTTAGCAATATCACGCTCCAATCCTCGCACACCGGCTTCTCTGGTGTAAAAACGCACAATATCTCGTAATGTATCCTGATCAATTTCTAATTCATTAGATTTCAAGCCATTGGCTTTACACTGCTTGGGGATAAGGTACTTTTCGGCAATAGCTACTTTTTCATCTTCGGTATAGCCTGGAATTCTTATAACTTCCATACGGTCTAGAAGCGGGCCTGGGATATTCATCGAATTAGAGGTACAGATAAACATCACTTCTGAAAGATCATAATCGACCTCTAGATAATGATCGTTAAACGTATGGTTCTGCTCTGGATCTAGCACCTCAAGCAAAGCGGAAGCCGGATCGCCACGGTGATCCATACCCATCTTGTCAATCTCATCAAGTAAAAACAATGGATTCTTGGTTTTTACCTTAGATAATTTTTGAATAATTTTTCCAGGCAATGAACCAATATAGGTTCTGCGATGACCGCGAATTTCTGATTCATCACGCACACCACCCAAGCTCATACGAACAAAATTTCGCCCTGTAGCCTTTGCAATTGACTCACCTAGGGAAGTCTTACCAACTCCTGGCGGGCCCACTAAGCAAAGTACCGGACCCTTTAATTTTTTTACGCGTTTCTGAACAGCGAGATACTCTAAAATGCGCTCTTTAACTTCTTCTAGACCATGATGATCCTTACTCAGGGTATCTTCAGCATTTTTTAGGTCATGCTTAACTCTTGACCGCTTCCTCCAAGGAACGCCCAACATCCAATCTATGTAATTACGAAGAACCGAGGCTTCTGCGGACATAGGCGACATCATTTTTAACTTTGAAAGTTCAGATTTAGCCTTTTCAAAAGCAGGCTTCGGCATGCCCGCTTCTTCAATCTTACCCTCTAGCTGTTCAATTTCTGACACACCGTCTTCATCACCCAGCTCTTTTTGAATGGCTTTTATCTGCTCATTCAAATAGTACTCACGCTGACTTTTTTCCATCTGCTTCTTAACCCGACCTCGGATACGTTGTTCGACCTCAGCAAGGTCAATTTCCGTTTCCATTAGACCCATTAGATGATCAAAGCGTTTGGCTAGATCGGCAATTTCCAATACCTCTTGCTTCTGCGCAAGACTTAGCGTCATATGGGAAGCTATAGTATCTGCAAGGCGGTCTGTGTCTTCGATAGCATTAACCGTAGTGACCACATCCGAGGGTATTTTTTTGCTAAGATTGACATACTGATCAAACAGTATCTTCGTGGCACGCGAAAGTGCTCCCACTTCTTTCTCATCCTGATCATCAGCAACCAAGGTTTCAAATTGCGTTTCAAGAAAATTCTCACCCTCAATAGAGTTGATTAATTTAACTCGACTGGAGCCCTCAACCAACACTTTAAGCGTTCCATCTGGTAATTTAAGAAGTTGGAGGATAGTTGCTAATGTGCCTATTTGATGAACATCATCGAGTGCAGGGTTGTCCTCAGCAGGGTCTTTCTGCGTTACCAGAATGACTTGTTTATCAGTACTCATTCCCTTTTCTAACGCCAATATAGATTTTTCTCGCCCGACAAATAACGGGACTGCCATATGCGGATATACGACAACATCTCGCAACGGTAGTAACGGATAAACTTTTTGCGTAGTGTCTGTGTTTTGGGAATCCATCTAATAATTCTCCTGACCTATCTTAATATCAATGTCATATATAAATATAATTGATAACTTGGCTTAATGTGAGTTTTGCCCATTAACTTACTATATGGGGGCTGAATAATAGAAAGCAACGGTATAAACAGTAAAAAAAAGTCTAATAAAAATTGTACGAAAAAAAAGTGCCCACAGGGCACTTTTATCGCAAAAGTTTCAAAAAAAAGAAGAAATCTACTGATTAATCATCAGAAGCGACTTTTTTAGCTTCTTTTTGCTCGTAAACAAGTAAAGGTTCGTTTTCACCTTCAATAACTGAACCATCAACAACAACTTTGACCACATTTTCTTCAGAGGGAATTTTGTACATAGTCTCAAGCAGAATTGTTTCCAAAATAGAACGTAATCCACGGGCACCTGTTTTACGCTCAATCGCTTTTTCAGCCACTGATTCAAGAGCATCAGTTCGCAGATCTAATTCAACAGATTCCATATCAAACAGCGCCTGATACTGTTTAACCAATGCATTCTTAGGCTCAACAAGAATATTAATCAAGGCATCGCGATCCAACTCTGTCAGAGTCGCAACCACCGGCAAACGGCCAATAAATTCGGGGATCAAACCATAACCAATCAAATCGCTAGGCTGAACATCGAGTAGTGTTTCACCCACAGATTTGCGATCATTCTTACTATTGACCTCGGCGCTAAAGCCGATCCCGCCCTTTTCAGAGCGCTCGCGAATAACTTTTTCTAATCCTGCAAAGGCACCACCACAAATAAATAGTATATTAGAAGTATCTACCTGCAAGAACTCTTGCTGAGGATGTTTTCTGCCACCCTGTGGAGGTACAGAGGCGACCGTACCTTCAATTAGCTTAAGTAGTGCTTGCTGCACGCCCTCACCCGAAACATCGCGGGTAATGGATGGATTATCTGACTTGCGAGAAATTTTATCAATCTCATCCACATAAACAATGCCGCGTTGTGCCTTGTCGACATCATAATCACATTTTTGCAGCAACTTCTGAATAATATTTTCAACATCCTCACCCACATAACCAGCTTCAGTTAATGTGGTTGCATCCGCAATAGTAAAGGGTACATCCAGCAAACGGGCAAGTGTTTCTGCTAACAACGTCTTACCGCTCCCCGTAGGACCGATAAGAAGAATATTGCTTTTACCCAATTCAACTTCAGCCTGCGTTTTAGAGGCCTGAAGTCGCTTGTAATGATTGTAAACTGCTACAGAAAGTATTTTCTTGGCGCGTTCTTGACCAATTACATAGTCATCGAGAGTGGCTTTAATTTCTGTAGGCACAGGCAGAGAACTAGAGGCTTCTTGCTCATCTGGGTCTTGGCTTTCTTCGGTGATTATATCGTTACAAAGATCAACGCATTCATCACAGATATAAACCGATGGACCTGCAATTAAGCGTCTGACTTCGTTCTGATTTTTTCCACAAAAAGAACAGAATAACAGTTTACCGCCGTCATTTACCGTGTCATCTTCACTCATTATCTGGGGCCTATTTATTAATTATTAATGTCTTTTACGCATCCAACCAATTGGAAAGCATTATTAACGTTTTGTGAGAACTTCGTCTACAAGTCCGTATTCTTTGGACTCATTGGCACTCATAAAGTTATCTCGCTCAGTATCCTGCTGAACTTTTTCAACCGGCTGACCTGTATGTTCAGCCATAATACTGTTAAGACGCTCTTTAATTTTCAAGATTTCTTGTGACTGAATATGAATATCCGTTGCCTGACCTGAAGCACCACCACTTGGCTGATGAATCATTGTGCGAGCATTAGGAAGACAATATCGTTTACCTACAGCACCTGCAGACAAAAGAAAAGCACCCATAGAAGCAGCCTGACCAATACACATGGTACTGACATCGGGTTTAATAAACTGCATGGTATCGTAAATAGATAAACCTGCAGTTACAGAACCGCCTGGTGAATTAATATAGAGATGGATATCTTTATCTGGATTTTCTGATTCTAAGAAAAGCATTTGAGCGACAATAAGGTTAGCCATATGGTCTTCAACTTGGCCAACTAAAAAGATTACACGCTCTTTGAGCAGTCTAGAGTATATATCGTAGGCTCTCTCGCCACGAGAAGATTGCTCAACCACCATGGGGACTAGACCACTGGCTTGAGTATCTAAACTCCCTAGATTATCTAGACTGTTATTTGGAATTTGAAATGTCATTAGGTCCTCGCTGATCAATATACGGAGTAACTCGATAAATCGAGCACATTATTTTGCAGTATACGACAATCTACTTGGACCTGTACAACCTGTTTTCTATTAAGCTT
>JAYOSY010000002.1:9152-126817 GCA_038139495.1 Porticoccaceae bacterium | reverse complement strand
CCGCCACCGGTATGGGCGTGCTTGCTTATGGTGCTGCCAGCTGGGTTATTGAGGGTGGTTCGCCAACAGTATTTTTGATCGGCTTGCTCATTATGACTTTGGTGATGTACAAGTGGTGGAGCATAGTGATTGATGAAAATATGCGCGGCCTTGCGAATGACCAACTTAAGAAGTCTTATGTACTTGGCATGCTGTGGTTTATTTTCTCCGAAGTCATGTTTTTCGCGGCTTTCTTTGGCGCTCTCTTTTACGTTAGGGTTTTTGTTAACTCATGGCTGGGCGGTGAAGCTGCAGTAGGTTGGTTCGATGACGCCCCAACCGATGCCGCAGCGGCTAACAAAGAAATTCTTTGGAATGGTTATGAGGCTGAGTGGCCGGTCATGGTAACCCCTGACCAAATGGCTAATGGCGATGCTGCGCAGTTTAAAGGCCCAGAACAAAATATGAACTTCCCTGGTTGGAGCAACCTTTTAAGCTGGCTACCACTGTGGAATACCATTGTTCTAATGACTTCAAGTGTTACCGTGCATATTGCACATACAGCACTTAAAGATAATAACCGCAAAAAGTTTAATACTTGGTTAGGTATTACAGTGGGTCTAGGTATTTTCTTCTTATTCTTGCAAGCAGAAGAGTATATTCATGCCTATCAGC
Source organism: Porticoccaceae bacterium (assembly GCA_038139495.1). Taxonomy (GTDB): domain Bacteria; phylum Pseudomonadota; class Gammaproteobacteria; order Pseudomonadales; family Porticoccaceae; genus HTCC2207. The sequence continues at coordinate 126,163 of JAYOSY010000002.1, read as the reverse complement.
ATATGGGTCTAACCCTTGAGACGGGTATCTATGGTACTACGTTCTTCTTGTTGACTGGCTTCCACGGTGCGCACGTAACCCTAGGAACCTGTATGCTTTTAGTCCAGTGGATAAGAGGCTTAAAGGGGCACTTTAGCCATGATGATCAATTTGGTTTTGAAGCGGCATCATGGTATTGGCACTTTGTTGATGTGGTTTGGGTTGGGCTATTCTTGTTTGTTTACGTCTTGGCGTAAACAGCCTTAGCTTGAACAAAACGGCCAGGCATTGCCTGGCCGTTTTTGGTTTTAATCGCTAATTTTTTGGTGCAGGTTGATAGGGAGCGACATTTTCTGGGTGCAGTTGACGATCCCATGGCGCAGTACTGTTAAGTTGCCCGCTATAGGTGCCGTAGACAACACAGGCAATAAGTAGAGTCGCAAGGCCAATTCTTATGCCTAATGCGTAAAGTAAACGCTTCTTGGCATTTCCCATATCCTTAACGAGGAAATTAAGCCCGCCAAATAGGCTGGCGATGACACCGATAAATAAAATGATGATAATGACTTTTAATAGCATGATTTAATCCATTGTTGAGATAGGAACATTTAACCACAGATGACGGACTCGGCTCAAAAAACAAATAGCTTTAAGTGGCAGCCCAACACTAAGTTATTGGTGTTTTCGCTATTAATGTTGCCTTTGTTGCTCAGTCTGGGTTTTTGGCAGTTAGAGCGTGGGGAGGAAAAGCAGGAGATTGTCGATCACCATGCTCGCAATCAACAGTTGCCACCTGTTGTCAGCGCTGAAGAGCTAGCCTCTGGCGAGGATCATCAGTATCGATTGGCTTGGGTGCGTGGATCAGTGGATAACCAGCGTGTGATTATTCTGGACAATAAAGTAAAGAATGGCCGTCCGGGTTATGAAATATTGCAGTCGATGACAATCTCGGGTGTAAAAGAAAAATTATTGATTAACAGAGGCTGGGTCGAAGCCTCTTTGGATCGTGATATATTGCCATCAATATCACCTATTGAAGGCGAGGTTCAATTACGAGGTTATCTGTATCGTGCCTTGGAGGGCGGTTACCGTTTGGACGATGGCATTCGTCAGGTGCAGGACTGGCCTAGTCGAGTGGGCTGGATTACTCTGGAAAGAGCAAACGAGCTATTTAATGAGCCTTTTATGCCTTATCAGCTGCGCCTAGATCAAGACTCCCCAGGTGCATTTAAAACAGGCTGGACAACGGTGGCTGTTCAGCCGAAAAAACATGTAGGTTATGCCGTGCAATGGTTTGCAATGGCGATTACCTTACTAATAATGACCCTTATTGCTAATTCAAACTTGGTGAGTTGGCTTAAAGGAAGCTGGAAGTAATATCTCAATAAGATTACAGGAATTAAATATGTCAGATCAGAAGTCATTAGAAGCCAGACAAAAAAGCTTCAAATATCAAATTTGGTTAATGTTGATCATTGTCTTTGGTGTTATTGCCTTTGGGTTTCTGATGATGCCCAAGTCGGAAGAGCAACGGCAAAAAATGATTGAACTGTTTGGCACGACTAATCAGGGTCAATTGGTGAAGCCCGCCTTGGATATTTCTGAGGTACTTGCCGGCATTCCACAAGCCGAAAAGCGAAAATGGCAGGTGGTGATTGCTGGGGGTGAGATTTGCGATCAGAACTGCGAGGATATGTTGTTAAATACTCGTCAGATCCATATGTTGTTGGGTAAATATACTGGTCGAGTACAGCGCATTTTCTTGTATGGTCCAAATCAGATACTGGATTCTGAGTGGTTGGCGCAGGAGCATCCATTTTTGCTGTTGGACTCTCTGGATACTGACAAATTTAAACAATTATTGGCCAATAGTTCTGCGGAATGGGATATGACAGAGACGAGATTCTTTGTGGTAACCCCCGATAATAAAGCGATTCTTTACTTTACCGCAGAAGATGATGCAAATGGACTGCTAGATGACCTTAAACATCTGTTAAAATATTCGCCCGATCGCTAAGTTAAGCGAATTAATCGTTAATCTTCGGAGAATAGGTTGGAATCAAAAATAGATAATCAAACTGCCATTAGTTGGCGTGACTATTTGGAGCTTTGTAAACCCAATGTAGTTGCGTTGATGATTCTTACCTCTGTGATTGGCATGCTCCTAGCTACGCCCCAAGCAGTGCCTGTGGATATTTTATTGTTTGGTAATCTTGGCATTGCCCTCTGTGCGGGTGCTGCGGCGGCAGTAAATCATGTGGTTGATCGACACATTGATGAAAAGATGGCCCGAACTGCAAATCGACCTATTGCAAAGGGTCGACTAAGCCCTAATCAAGCTATAATTTTTGCGCTATTAACCGGGCTTTTTGGCGTTGTTATTTTGGTGCTCTTTACCAACCTGTTAACGGCTTGGCTTACATTGGCCTCTTCTATTGGTTATGCCTTTATTTATACCATGTATCTAAAGCGAGCGACGCCCCAGAATATTGTGATAGGTGGCCTAGCTGGCGCTGCGCCGCCTCTCTTGGGCTGGGTTGCGGTGACTGGAGAGATTCACTACAACGCACTTTTATTGGTTTTAATTATCTTTGCTTGGACGCCGCCGCATTTTTGGGCCCTAGCACTGCATCGCAAAGAAGAATATGCCAAGGCAGATATTCCTATGTTGCCGGTGACTCATGGAGAAACCTATACCAAGATTAATATTGTGCTGTATACCCTAATGCTTATTGTGGTCACAGTGATGCCCTACCTAACCGGTCTTTTTGGCTGGTTGTACTTAGTGGGATGCTTGATCTTGGGCGCAGGATTTTTATTCTATTCGGCGCTTATGTGGCTAAATAAAGACTCAGGAATGAGAACCTTTAAATACTCCATTATTTACTTAATGGTATTGTTTGCCATTATGTTGCTTGACCACTATCTCGTGCAGTCAGTCGCTATCTAATTTATTTTTTCACGTGCCATTAACGGTTTAAATATTATGGAACAAAAAAACAGAATCAGACTCACCATCGCTATCATTATCGGCTTTATCATGTTGGTGGTTTACGGGTTTTCTTGGCGTATGAGTCAGCCAGTGATTATGTCTAAAGAAGAGCTGCAAATTAATGGTGCAATCGTACTCGACAAGCCGCGAATCTTCAGTGATTTTGAGTTGCAGGATCATCGTGGCCAGGTTTTTGATAAGGCAAGATTTGAAGGAATTTGGACCATTGTTTTCTTTGGTTTTACCCACTGCCCGGATATCTGCCCTACTACCTTGGCCATGCTCAATGATACCTACAGCAAACTTAAAGATAGCGAGAAAGAGCGTCTTCAGGTAGTGATGATTTCTTTGGACCCTGAACGTGATACTGTAGAAAAGTTAGCAGACTATGTGCCCTACTTTAATGCTGAGTTTACTGGCGTTACTGGAAATAGGCATTTAATTCGCCGTCTAAGTGCCGAGCTTAATGTCGCCTATAATAAGGTTCCCTTGGAGGGCGATGACTATACTGTTGATCACAGTACACAGTTAATACTGATTAACCCAATGGGTGATTACCATGGTTTCTTTAAAGCGCCGCATACCGAAATTACTATGCGTAGCACTTGGCGCTCAATTGCGGGCAGTAGTCAGTTTTAAGATCTAGGATAAAAATTTTAATATAAGATTAAATGTCTTATCCAATGCCCCTTGGTTTTGCTTGACTATTTCATGGGCGTCTTGCCCTTGCTTTGAGGCTTGCTTTGGCTTGCTTGCGAATAATTTTAGTTGTTCGGCCAAGGTCCTAGCCGAATCCACCTCAATGCAGCCCTGATTGGCGATTAGCTGAGGGTAAATCTGTGCAAAGTTGTAATAACTAGGCCCGGTAATGACTGGTATAGCGCATGCGGCTGCTTCAAGTGGATTGTGCCCTCCCCGTTCAATCAAACTGCCGCCAATAAAGGCGCAATCAGCTGCACCATAGAACGTCATCATTTCTCCCATACTGTCGGCGAGCAAAACAGATTGTCCGTCGAGGTTATTTAAACTGCGTTTAGCGAAGGCTATTTTTGATTTTGATAGCAGTTCAGCAACAGGTTTAAATTGTTCCGCATGTCGCGGTGCAATAATTAATAAGCTGTTACTGTTTTTGATCAGCTGTCTATGAGCCTCCAATACCTGCTCATGTTCTTTTGGATGCGTGGAGCCAGCAACCCATACAAAATCATAATCAGCGAGCTGGGCTTTAAGTGCCTCTCCATTTCTACGGGTCTGTTCAGTCATGGGGATATCAAACTTTATAGAGCCAGTTACTATGGCCTTGGTGTCACTCAACCCTAGTTGCTTAAAACGATTAATGTCTTCTTCACTATGACCGGCAAGCGTAGAGATTGAGCCGATCAATTCTTTACTTAATGAAGCAAACAATTGGTATTTTCCTAGGGACTTAGCAGAAAGCCGTGCATTGATAACCAGAACAGGCAAGAGACGTTGTTTGGATTTGATGATTAAATTTGGCCAAAGCTCGGTTTCTAAAATAACCAGCGCTTTGGGCCGTAATTTATTTAAAAAACGTACCACGCTTCCTGGAAAATCTAATGGCAAATAAACGTGCTGAACAGAATGACCAAACAGCTTAGCAATTTGTTCAGAGCCACTGGGCGTATTACAGGTAATGGTTATTACTTGATTTGGAGCGTCTGATAGTAGTTTATTGATTAGAGGGCTAGCGGCCATGATTTCACCAACCGATGCGCAGTGAATCACTAGGCTATCAGTTTTGAGTTGGCCATGATAAAACCCTAGACGCTCAGCCCAGCGCCCACGATAGGATCTGTTCTTTAGGCCACGACTCCAAAGATAGAAAAATATAATCGGGCTTAAAAGATATAAAACAAGTGAATATACAGCACGAACCATTTATTATTCCTAAAATAATCCTGATTATCTTAGCATTGTGACTATCTGTTTAGATATAAAAACTACTTTGATCAAGGATATTAAGGATCTTAAATCACTATTAGGAGGTAGCCCAGTGTTACGAAGCCTTGTCGGCATAATTATTTTTATGAGCGCACTAGCTAATGCAGCACCAAACGCCTACTTTCCCATTGGTGCAGATAATTATTTGCAAAATCAGGTAGACCGTCTGTTTTTGCTGACAAGCGGCAACCCAATGAAAAAGCCGTACACAATAGCCAGCATTGATCGAGCCCTTAATCAGATAAAAAATACACATCCATCGCTTTATCAAGCTGTTAATAATGGGTTAGAGCCCTATCGAGTTAAAGGCTCAATTAGTCGCGCTGGTATAGTGGCCCGCGTATCTGCAGATGAAGACATGCCAATAGCCAATCAACGAGGATTATCCTCTGATGAGTATTTACAAGCTTTTGCAGAGGGCTCCTGGCGACCTAATAGCTATACAGTGGTACAAGCTGGTGTTGAGTATCGCGCCGATGCAAGCGCTTTGGTCCCTTACAATACCTTTGTTGGCTTTAGTAAAGGAAACTTACAGCTAGACCTGGGCTACAGGGAGCATTGGTATTCCCCTTTTAATTTTTCATCTCAGCTGATATCAAATAATGCCGAGATGGGGCCATCGATTACCCTAAGCACGGTTTCTCCCATTGAGCGTTTTTGGCAGGCAAATTTTGAACTATTTTATACCCGACTTGATAAGGTAAAAAACGGGGTTAAATATCTCGATCAATGGTATGACGGAAGCCCCCGTCTTATTGGCACCCATTTAAGCGTAAGCCCTACGGAATCTTGGACCTTAGGCTTTAATAGAATACTGCAATTTGGTGGCGGCCCTCGAGAGGTATCTACAACTGATATTATCAATGCTTTTTTTAACCCAGTGAAACATGACAACTCTTTTTCAGAGGATGAAAAAGCAACAGAATTTGGCGATCAAATGGCATCAGTCACCACAAGCTATAAGTTGAATAGAGGTGTGCCCATTGAAATTTACGCTGAGTTAGCTGCCGAGGATACTCAGGGGCATAGTAATTTTAGTTTAGGCAATCAGTCTATTAATTTGGGTATTTTTATGCCGCAAATTAGCGAAAAAATTGCTTTAAGGTATGAGTTTAATCGCTACAAAACAGCTTGGTATGTGAATCATCTGTACGCATTTGGCAATACGAATGATGGTTATGTATTTGGCAATTATATTGCCGATCAAAGGGACTTTGGTCATGGCATACCCGCTATTGCAAATAAGATTTCATTGGATTACGCCGCTTCAGAAGTAAAGGGATGGACAGCCTTTCTATCAACTATTAATCATCAAGATAAGTCGCGATATGATACTGCCTATGAAATTAAATTAGAGCATCGTCGCAAACTTGAGAATAATCCTATGCGCTTATCAGTAACACTAGGGAGTAGCGTGTACTCAGAAAGTTATGGTCAACTTGAGGGGTCCATTTTCTGGCACTAGACTTAATGACTTTCAATTTATTGCGACAACTTAAATAGTAAAGTCTGCCTACGCTAAATGTGTAATAATTCAATCTTACAAAAAGTAATCGAGCTGTAACTATGATTTCTAGCCAAATTAAACAAAGCTATTTCGCCAGTTTAGATCGCCACAAAAAGGCCTTTGAGCTAATGGACAGCTATCATGACCAAGTGCTGGCCTTACTTGAGGCCTGTACTAAGTGCCTGCAAAGTGGCGGTAAAGTGATATGGATGGGCAATGGGGGCAGTGCCGCAGATGCTCAGCACTTAGCTGCTGAATTTATGGTGCGCTATAAAAATGAACGTGGTCCGTTGGCCTCGATTGCATTGACCACAGATACCTCTATTTTAACGGCTCATTCTAACGATTATCACTTTGATACGGTATTTGAGCGACAGGTTAAAGGGCTATGCAAGTCAGAAGACGTGGTTATTGGTCTCACAACCTCAGGTACAAGCGCCAATATCAATCTTGCCCTGAGTGCGGCCAACGAAATAGGCGCCTATACTGTCGCGCTGACAGGTCGTGACGGTGGAAAAGTTAAAGATATTGCTCAGCTACCCGTAATAATTGCTAATGATGAAACCGCGCGCATTCAAGAAGCGCATATGTTTATTGGGCACTGGTTATGTGAGGCGATTGATGCTCTAGTGGTGGAAGCCGAGTAATGGATTTGTCTTATTTTCAAAAACTTAAAGACGTCAACATACTGGTAGTCGGTGATGTGATGCTGGATCGCTATTGGCATGGTGATACGGGGCGAATTTCCCCTGAAGCGCCAGTGCCAGTGGTCAAGGTTTCAGAGTTTGAGGATAAGGCTGGGGGTGCAGCCAATGTTGCAAAAAATATTGTACACCTGGGAGCTAATGCAAGCCTGTTAGGAATAATTGGCGACGATGATAACGGCAAACATTTAGAGGCTTTACTTAAAGATCAGGGCATCAGTTCTAGATTAGTAAAGCAATCACAGGCACCCACTATTACTAAAATTCGTATTCTTAGCCGCCGCCAACAGGTCGTAAGGTTGGATATTGAGGAGTCATTTACTCAGCAAAATGCTGATTTGTTGAGTCAGGCTTTCGCATCCTTAGTTGATCAGTTTGAGATGGTACTTTTTTCTGACTACAACAAAGGGTCATTAGCCAATATTGGCGCCATGATTAGCCTAGCTAAAAAAGCGGGTAAAACAGTTTTGGTGGATCCAAAGTCAAAAGATTTATCAGACTATGCGGGCGCTGATTTTATTACGCCGAACTTAACTGAATATCTCGCCGCTGGTGGAATTTTAGGCGACGAAGATCAGATTGCTCAGAGCGCTAGAAAGATTATTTCAGACTGTAAACTTGGCGCTTTGTTGTTGACGCGCTCTGAGCAGGGCATGTCATTAATCACGGCACAACAAAAGCATGACTATAAGGCGCAAACATTAGAGGTAGCGGATGTCACTGGTGCGGGTGATACAGTCATTGCCACTCTCGCTGTAATGCTAGCAACGCAGATGCCTGAGCCCCAAGCGGTAGAGATTGCCAATGTGGCTGCAGGAATCTCAGTAACGCGACTGGGTGCTGCAACCGTTTCGCCTGAAGAGTTATCGGCTAAGTTAACCGAGTATCTAGGTAAAACTGGTGAGCGTTATCATCCTGCTACTGATGAGGCGTTTGATCATATTGAGCAGGCTAAACGGCGGGGTGAAACTATCGTATTCACCAATGGTTGTTTTGATATTATACACGCGGGCCACGTTCGCTATTTAGCTCAGGCAAAAGCCCGCGGCGATAAGTTGGTAGTGGGCTTGAATAATGATCAATCTATAACCCGACTCAAAGGTGCTGACCGTCCAATTAATAAGCTAGAAGAGCGGGCGACCGTGCTGATGGCATTGGCTTCAGTTGATTGGGTGATTCCCTTTGGTGCTGCTGAGGAAGGTGACACCCCCGCCAATTTAATTAAGGATCTTAATCCTGATATTTTAGTAAAAGGCGGTGATTACAAGGTTGAAGATATTGCTGGTGCAGACACAGTATTAGCTAATGGTGGTCGGGTTGAGGTACTTGAGTTTGTGAATGATTGCTCAACGTCAAATGTGATCAATAAAATAAAAACTAGCTAGCCATAATCTTGTTATAGCGTTCAATTAGGATGTCCCACTGCCCGCCTTGCCAATAAAAGGGGTTGTTTTTGGATGCCTCTTTCAAAAAAGACCGTTTTAGCCGAGCCATATTTTGTTTTAAGCATTGGTGGCCTGGTTGGACTAGACGTCCCTTGTCAAAATCAATAATAAATATCCTTTGTTCTTGATCAAACAGAATATTATTAATATTTAGGTCCGCGTGATAGACGCCCTGTTGGTGAAAGGCGGCAATAGTCTCCCCTACTTTGGCAATTTCAGCGGCGGCTAAGGGCCTGTGCTGCAGTACTTCTAGTAAACTTTGCGCCCCCGTAATTTCTTGGGTTAACAAATCGCCGCGATAAATTAAGCCTGCTTTTTTAATCTGAGCGCCAATCGGCGTAGGCACATTGAGCCCCCTTTTTTTGAGCTCAAGTAGCAGGGTAAATTCTTGGTAAGTGCGTGTATTTTTTAATCCGGTAAACAAATATTGATCGCTAAGAATTTTCCCGACTAGGCCGCCGCGCCAATAGTGACGAAGTACGCCTGTGTCGGAAGAATACTTAATAAACCAAGTAGTAGAGCGGCCTTTTTTTTCAGCTATAATGGCATTTTGGTTGCGCCAGAAGTTGGGCGAAAACCAATCTTGGTTAATCTTTAAGGGATTAGCAACGGCGGTGAGTAATGTATGATTGCCGTTATTAATGATATCGAGCATATAAGTTTTACCTTGATTTTTAGCAGTATAACAAGCTTGATGAAGCAGTGATATATGGCCCAATTGATCTTCAGTGGGCTTAACTTAAAAAATGAAGAGCACTATCGTCTTCTTTTAGATAGCTAAGGTTGCCAGTGATTTTATCAAGTGAACCCAGGGAAATATGCATTCTTCGGCTTTCAGCCATTGGTGATGTATGCCACGCAGTTGCTGTAGTGCAGGCCATTCAAAAGCACTATCCTACATCTAAAATTACTTGGGTTATAGGTAAGATTGAGGCCGCATTATTAGAGGGTTTGTCAGGAGTAGAGTTTGTTATCTTTGATAAAAAACAGGGCAAAACCGCGTATCAGCAGTTGAGAAAAACATTTAAAAATAGGCAATTTGATGTTTTGTTGCATATGCAGGTGGCTTTAAGGGCTAACCTTGCGGCGCGCTGTATTCCCGCTAAGGTAAAGATTGGTTTCGACTGGCAACGAGCTAAAGAAGGCCATTCTCTGTTTGTTAACAAGCGTATCGAAAAGCAACATCAGGCCCATGTGATTGAGGGGTTTATGGGATTTGCCCATGCTATTGGCATACCTAGCTTTAAGCCTGCGTGGACGATGCCGATAACAGAGGCTGATACAGCCTTTGCGCAACAGCAGCTGTTTGGGATGAAAAAAATAGTTGTCATTGCACCAGCGGCCAGCGGTGCAGAGCGCAACTGGGTCGCCAGTCGATATATTGAGGTTGCTCAATATGCCCATAGTCAGGGTTTTTCAGTGGTGCTCACTGGCGGTCCATCAAAGTTGGAGCGCGATTTAGCAGCAGAAATGATGGCATTGGCAGATTTTCCCCTATTAAACTTAGTGGCTAAGACCTCCTTAAAGCAGTTGTTATGCGTTCTTGAGAAGGCATCGCTAGTGATTGCGCCAGATACAGGTCCGGCACATATGGCGGTTTGCATGGGAACCCCAGTGATTGGATTGTATGCACACTCTAATCCTGCGCGAACGGGGCCCTATTTATACCAAGATTATGTGGTTGAGGTTTACCATGACAATATACAACAGCAGTATGGCAAGCCGACATATCAGCTTCCTTGGGGGCGCCGTAATAAAGGTAGCGAGTTAATGAAACAGATAACAACAGAATCGGTTATAAAGATGTTCGACATGGTTGTTAGGGAGCAAAATTTGGCATGAGCAACAAGGCAGTTTTTCTAGATAGAGACGGTGTTATTAACATCGATCACGGCTATGTGCATAAAGTGGAAGAATTTGATTTTATGCCCAACATTATGGAGCTCTGCCAGCATCTCAAACGACTTGGCTATAAGTTAATTGTTGTTACTAACCAGTCGGGCATTGGCCGCGGATACTATACAGAGAATGATTTTCTAAAATTATCTGAATGGATGAAGACTCAGTTTGCAGAAAGTAAGTGCCCAATAGATGCTGTTTACTACAGCCCTTTCCATCCGGAAAAGGCTAAACCCCCCTATCTAAAAAACAGCGAATGCCGCAAGCCTGCCCCAGGTATGTTACTGCAAGCTATTAGAGATTTTGATCTTGAGCCAAACGACTGCGTCATGATTGGTGATAATGAAACCGATATGCAGGCGGCTAGGGGAGCAGGAATAGGCCGGTCAATTTTATTGGACACCAACAGTAAAGACACAAATACTGCTAATACTGATGCCGATGAAATATGGCAGTCACTATCCGAAGGGTTCACTAAATTTTAAGGGCGTCATTCTAGCGCTTGATTCCTAGCCTTTTTGTTTCAGCCCCAGAGATAGGCAAAAAGCCAGCGTCGCACTAATCACAATGGAGGGCCCTGCTGGCGTATCAATATACCAGGAAGCGCCAAGGCCAGAGGCCACTGCCAGCATCGCTACAAGGCTGGCAACCACGGCCATGGATTCAGGTGTAGCACTAATTCTTCGCGCGGCGGCGGCGGGAATAATGAGTAATGCCGTAATTAATAGGACACCAACAATTTTCATGGCAATCGCAATAACTAATGCAGTAATAACCATTAATGCTGTGCGCACGCGTGCAACTTTAACCCCCTCTACTGCAGCTAATTCTGGCTCAACGGTAATGCTTATCAACGACTTCCATAAGGAAATTAGAAGCATAATGGCTATCCCTGCTCCAGAATAAATGACCCATAAATCCGCCTTAGTGACGGATAGTAGGTCGCCAAATAATAGAGACATTAGGTCTACTCTGACATCGGAAAGCAATGAAATCACCACCAGTCCTGCGGCCAGAGAGGAATGAGATAAAATACCTAAAAGGGTATCTAATGCTAATATACCCTGATGATCAAGCGTTACAAGCCCCAGTGCCATTAATAGGCAAACTGCAGTAACAGCAATGCCCAAATCAATATTTAATAGAACCCCCAACGAAACCCCAAGCAGCGCGCTGTGAGCAAGTGTATCCCCAAAGTATGCCATGCGGCGCCACACCACAAAGCAACCTAAAGGGCCTGCGACTAATGCAACGCCAAGACCGGCAAGGAGAGCATATAAAAGAAAATCAATCATGTTGACACCCCTCCCCATGTTGATGATTACCGTCTTCATCCAACACTTTGCCTTGTAAGCTGTGTTGATGATTGTGCTGATGATTATAGAGTGCAGTTTCGCCAAAAATATCCAAATAGGCGGGGTCTTGGGTCACCTGTTCAGGTTTACCCTGACAACAAATATGATGATTGAGGCAGATCACATGGTCTGTAGATGACATGACAAGATGTAAATCGTGAGAGACCATTACAATTCCACAATTAAGAGACGACCTAAGCTCACCTATCAGGCCGTACAGCGCGTTTTGGCCATTGAAATCTACGCCCTGAACAGGTTCATCCAAAACTAATAAGTTGGGCTGGCGTAAAATGGCTCTAGCCAAGAGTGCGCGCTGCATTTCGCCGCCAGACAGTTTATGAAAAGGGGTATTTTTAACCTCGGGTATCCCCACAAGGTCTAGTGCCTTATGGCAGGCATCATGGGAGGTGTTGGCTAACTGTAAAAACCTACAGGTTGAAATCGGCAGTGTGGGATCAATATGAATTTTTTGCGGCATATAGCCAATCAATAAATCATCAGATTTTTGTATATTGCCTTCGTCGGGCGCTATCAACCCTAGTATAACTCGTACTAAAGAGGATTTTCCGGCGCCATTGGGGCCAATAATGGTGGTAATTTCACCCCTATTAATAGTCATGGAGACGTTTTGCAAAACCTTTTTCTCTGCAAACGATTTATTGATAGATTCAAGCGTTATTAGCGGATCACTCATCATTGTCTCCAGGCTCGCAATTTGGACAGAGACCAAATAGTTCTATTGTTTGTGACTTAGGCTTGAAGTTAGCCTTATCACTCAGCCCCTCTAGCAAAGTATTAACCCTATTATCCGCTATTTCTGCTACAGTTTTACAGCTTTCACAGATTAAAAAGATATTACTATGATCGCTGTTGGGAAAGGGGCAGCCAACATAGGCATTTAAAGAGGGAATACGATGCACAAGGCCAAGATCGGTAAGAAATTCAATCGCTCTATATATTGTGGGAGGGGCGATGGGTTTGTCGCTGACTTTGGTTAATTGTTGCTGTAGTTGGTAGGCGCCCAATGGTTGGTGGCTTTGCCATAGCAACTTTAATATAGCCTCTCTAGTTGAGGTAAGGCGTACATTGGCGTTGCCGCATATTTCATGGGCACGATTTATGGCGGCATTAATACAGCGAACATGATCGTGTGTCTGGTAGACTAAGCGCGCATTAGTGAGCATATAATACCCATGGTAATAAATAGTATGTTATAATATAACATAAATTTTTATTAATTAAATAGCTCTAAAAGATTATTTTTATTGGATTAAAGTGGTGATATACAATTATGTTATATTATAACATTTCAATTAAAGCGCTCTGCCTTACTTTATTTATTTCGTTATTTTCTCAAGCTTCAGTAGTTTGTGCTGAAGAAAACAGCAAGCCATTACTGGTCACAAGTATTAAACCTCTAGCAATTATTGCTCAATCGGCGTTTAAAGATAATGTATCGGTTGAATATCTGATGCCTGCGGCGCTTTCACCTCATGACGTTATCCTTAAGCTCTCAGATGTTCGAAAAATTGCTGATGCAAACCTAGTGCTGTGGATTGGGCGAGAATTTGAAGTTAGAGCTGCCAAACAGTTTGCTAATATACCCTCGGAGAAAATTGTTACGGCAATGGACTTGCTAGAGACTGATCATCAAGACTCTGGTCACAATGAAGAGCATGACGAGCATCCCGAGGATTATCATGATCTCTCGCATGATGATCATGACGACCACCATGGTGATATTGATCCCCATATTTGGCTATCACCCGAAATTGCTATGCAATTAGCCCATGTATTATCTAAGCGCTTAGGTATAAAGGCCGATCAAATATTCAGCCAAAAGTCGAAGCAGGCGATAGAAAATCTTCTAAAAAATGCCAAACAGGGTAATTACATTGTTCATCATCAGGGCTTTGGATATTTTGTTGAAGCATTTAATCTTCAGCCGGGCTTGTCAATTCGTGACATGCTGGGTAAGCAGCAGGGGGCCAAAACGCAATATAATTTACGTTTAGAGAGTCAGAAAAGGGGCGTTAGTTGTGTATTTGTTGAGCCGCAACATGGCCAAAAAGACGCAATTGCTATAGCCAAGGACTTAGCCGTCCCGACAAAAACAATAGATATACTCGCGGTAGCATATCAAGATGAATTGCCCAGCTATGAGTCCTATCTATATGGTTTGGCTGAGCAATTTGCTTCTTGTTTTGAAAATTGATGTATCCTTAGGTTATTAAAGTAATGACATAAGCTAGAAACCATGACTGATAAAACGCCGCTAATTCTTGTGGATGGCTCCTCATACCTTTATCGAGCCTTTCATGCATTGCCTCCGCTGACTAATAGTAAGGGCTTGCCAACAGGTGCAGTTAAAGGTGTTATCAATATGATGCGACGCCTGCAAAAAGACTACCCCAACAGCACCACTGCAGTGATATTTGATGCTAAGGGTAAAACATTTCGCGATGATATCTACAGTGACTATAAGGCAAATCGGCCTCCTATGCCCGATGAGCTTAGGTCGCAAATTCAACCCATACATGATGTTATCCGCGCTATGGGTATGCCACTTATTAGTATAGAAGGCGTAGAAGCAGACGATGTCATTGGTACCTATGCGGTTCAGGCTACTGAAAAAAAGCAGCCTGTGATTATCTCAACAGGTGACAAGGATATAGCTCAGCTAGTTAACGAGCATATCAGCTTGGTCAATACTATGACTGATACTGAGCTTGATAGGGAAGGGGTGATCGCTAAATTTGGTATTCCGCCCGAACTGATTATTGATTTTCTAGCCCTGCTTGGGGATAAATCTGACAATATTCCTGGAGTGCCGGGTGTGGGCGAAAAAACTGCACTAGGTTTATTGCAGGGTCTAGGTGGCATTGACTCAATTTATAAGCGACTCGATGAAGTTGAAACCCTGAGTTTTCGTGGCGCAAAAACTATGGCGGCTAAGCTTGAAGAGCATCGTGAGCTTGCCTATCTATCTTATCAGTTAGCCACCATTAAAACGGATGTTGAGGTTGATCTTGCGGTTGATGAGCTAGCTAACCAGGCGCCTGATAAGGATAAATTACTGAGCTTATTTGTCGACTTAGAATTCAAAACTTGGATTAATGAGTTATCGGGAAATGCCGATTCAGCGCAGCCAACACCAGCTTCTCAGGAGGTTGAGGCCAATAATCAATCGTCCGTAATCGCGCCCTCAGTCATTAATTATGAAACCCTATTAGATCAACAACAATTATCAAACTGGTTACAAAAGCTGCAAAACAGCCAGCTTATGGCAGTAGATACTGAAACAACTAGCTTGGATTATATGGTGGCAGATCTTGTGGGTATTAGCGTTGCTATTGAAGCCGGTGAGGCTGCCTACATTCCCTTTGGCCATGACTATTTAGGTGTGCCACAACAACTTTCGCGAGAAACTGTGCTTGAAGCAATTAAGCCAATTCTAGAAGACCCAAAAATCAAAAAAGTGGGACAGAATTTAAAATATGATACAAGTGTGTTGGCCCAGCACGGCATTGACCTTAAGGGCATTGCCTATGACACCATGCTGGAATCTTATGTTATTAATAGTGTGGCAACGCGACATGACATGGATAGTCTGGCTCAACACTATCTAGAGGTTGAAACAACGAGCTTTACTGAAATTGCCGGCAAGGGAGCGTCGCAGCTAACCTTTAATCAAATTGTTCTCGAGCAAGCGGGACCCTATGCTGCAGAAGACGCAGATATTACCTTGCGTTTGCATCAGGTGCTTTGGCCACAGGTGAAGGCTGAATTACCGTTAAAAACCTTATTCGAAGAAATCGAGTTACCGCTTATAAAAGTGCTATCACGCATTGAGCGCACGGGTGCGCTGGTTGATGACACATTATTATTTCAACAAAGCCAAGAACTGGCAGAGCGGCTGGCTGAATTGGAAACACAGGCATGGGAGCTAGCAGGGCAGCAGTTTAATTTGGCATCTCCTAAGCAGCTGGCTGAAATTCTATTCACAAAATTAGAAATCCCAGTGTTAAAGAAAACCGCTAAGGGAGCACCCTCGACTAAAGAAGAGGTTTTGCAAGAATTAGCCTTAGATTATCCTTTGCCTAAAGTGCTCTTAGAGCATCGTGGTTTAGCCAAGCTGAAGTCGACATATACCGATAAGTTGCCGATTATGATCAACCCCACAACAAGACGCATTCATACCTCCTATCATCAGGCGGGTACTGCGACGGGTAGACTTTCATCCTCTGATCCTAATCTACAAAATATTCCCATTCGAACGGCGGAAGGACGTCGGGTTAGGCAGGCATTTATAGCGCCCCCAGGGCATAAATTAATTGCCGCAGATTACTCGCAAATTGAATTGCGTATTATGGCGCATTTATCAGGCGACAAGAATCTACTCAAGGCTTTTGAGCTTGGGCAAGATGTGCATAGGGCAACAGCAGCTGAAGTTTTTGGCGTTAATTTAGCGCAGGTCACAAGCGATCAGCGTCGCAGTGCAAAGGCCATCAATTTTGGTCTTATTTACGGCATGTCTGCATTTGGCTTGGCGAAGCAGTTAAATATTGGGCGCAAGCAGGCATCAGAATATATTGAGCTTTATTTCCAACGTTACCCAGGCGTTCAAGAGTATATGAATCAGGTGCGTCATAGTGCCGCTGAAAAGGGCTATGTAGAAACGCACTTTGGGAGAAGACTTTATCTCCCTGAAATAAATAGCCGAAATGGCATGCTTCGTCAGGCGGCAGAGCGAACCGCAATTAACGCGCCCATGCAGGGCACGGCGGCGGATATTATCAAATTAGCGATGATCAATGTAGATAACTGGTTGAGAAATAAAAAGCTAAAAAGCCGAATGATTATGCAGGTTCATGATGAGCTAGTGCTTGAGGTGCCTGAAAGCGAACACCAGCAGGTTATTATTGGTGTCAAAGAATGTATGGAAAATGCTGCTAGCCTGCAGGTTAAATTATTGGTGGATGTAGGCGTCGGTCATAATTGGGATGAGGCACATTAAAAAATAAATAATTTTTTTAAAAAAATTGAACTTACTCAAAAAAGGCTGTCTAAAATATTGCAAGTAGCAAAAAGTGAGTTCTCTTCCCCTAGTGAGAATTGCACATGATCTCTCCGAGTCTTTTCAGGCCCTGCATCTTTGATCAGGGCCTTTTTTTTAACTAATCCTGTAGCCAACTAGTAATCTTTTGCTCGAGATTTTCAAGACCTGTTTTTTTTAGAGATGAAAAAATTTGGGCGCTTAACAGTGTATAGCCTGGATCCATATCGCGCAGTAACTTTTCTACTTTTAATAGTGAGCTCATTGCTGGGCCGCGCTTAAGTTTATCTGCCTTGGTCAGCAAAATATGCACGGGAAGGCTAGCTTGAGCCGCCCAATTTAGCATCTGTCGATCAAAATCCTGTAGTGGATGCCTTATATCCATTAATAGTATCAAGCCGCATAAGCTTTTTCGATTCTGTAGATACTCAGAAAGGTTGCGATCCCATTTAGCTTTAATTTCTTTTGGGACCTTAGCAAAACCATAGCCAGGCAAATCCACAAGACGGCTCTCTGGTGTTAATTCAAAGTGATTTATAAGCTGAGTTCGACCTGGTGTTTTACTGGTTCGAGCTAAACTTTTATTACGCGTTAGCGTGTTGATAGCACTGGATTTCCCTGCATTAGAGCGGCCTGCAAAAGCAATTTCGCTACCCTTATCAGCTGGGCACTGTTGAAGAGTTTGTGCGCTGATCAAAAATTTAACAGTATTAAAATTCACTTTTTTAAAATCCATAAAAAGACAGTGTAATTTGCTTAAGAAAAACAGCTAATTGGTATATAATGCGCCGGCTGATGCTCAACGAGCTAACCGCCTACTTTATTAATCTCGCGTATATACACAATATACCCGACTATTCTAACGGATTATGAGATTTGGAATAACCATGAAAAGAATCTTTTTTGTTTACGGCTTGCTTTCTATGTTTTTAACTGCACCCGTTTGGGCTGCTGGTGATGCAGAAGCAGGTAAGTTAAAAACTGCCAGTTGTGCTGGTTGTCACGGTCAGGATGGAAACAGTGCGATACCTTCATTCCCAAAACTTGCAGGTCTCGGTGAAAAATATCTTACAGCTCAACTGCGCCATATCAAGGCTGGTGAGCGAGTTATTATGGAGATGATGGGAATTCTTGATCATATGACAGATCAAGATCTTCAAGATATGGCAGCCTACTACAACAGCCAATCTTTGCAAATTGCAGGTGCTAAAGAAATTACTCTGTTAGGCATGGATGATCCTGAAAAAGTTCTTCAGCTAGGCGAAAAACTTTACCGAGCTGGCAATCTGAAAACTGGCGTTGCTGCCTGTATAGCTTGTCACTCGCCTTCAGGTAAGGGCAATGGCCCTGCCGGCTACCCGGCTCTTGGTGGCCAATACGCCGAATACACTGAAAAGCAACTTAAAGCATACAGAAGTGGTGAGCGTGATTCAGGCTCCAATGCCAAAATAATGCAGGGTGTAGCAAAGGCGCTGAGTGACAAAGAAATTCAAGCGCTCGCCAACTATATTTCTGGATTAAACTAAGCTTAATTAAGCTTAGTTTAATTTGAAAGGAGATTAACGATGTTATGGATTAAAAGAATTATTTTTGTACTGGCTCTTGCTCCATTGGCTATCTGCCATGCGGCAGATGAGATTTTTAAAGCGGGTGAGCATTACGATATCCTGCCGCAATCAGTACGTACCGCTAATATTGAAAAAATTGAAGTCAATGAGGTTTTTTCCTATACCTGCGGCCATTGTTTTAATTTTCAATCTGAAATTCATCCTTGGGCAAAAAAACTTCCGACTGATGTTGATTTTCAAAGAACGCCAGCAATATGGCGACCAAAAATTGAGCCCTATGCACGAGCTTACTACGCGGCCAAAATTTTAAATGTACTGGATAAGGTACATATGCCTATTTTTGAAGCGATCCATGTCAAAAAGGAGTCAGTTAAAAAGCAAAGTGATTTTGAAGAGATCTTTGTTGCTGCAGGCGTGAGCAAAGAAAAGTTTGACAGTGCGTTTAATTCATTTGGCACTAACAGCATGGTAAACCAAGCAAAATCTAGAGTCCGTGCTTATCGCGTTCGTGGAACACCTGAAATTATAGTAAATGGAAAATATCGCGTAAGCACAACCACAGCCGGTGGTTTTTCAGGCATGCTTAAAGTAGCTGAGTTTTTGATCGAAAAAGAGCGATCAACTAAGGCTAAATAGCTTCTTATTATCGAATATAACTTTTAAGCCGTCGGATTAATCGGTGGCGCTCTATTTTAAAGTTGGAGAAAATGGCAATAGCCAAAAAAAATATGAAACCAAAAACAAAGCCAAATAACCCAAATTTTTCATCAGGCCCCTGCTCTAAACGACCAGGTTATAGTCTTGATCAGTTGCAAATTGAAACTTTAGGGCGTTCGCATCGCTCCACTTTAGGTAAAAAGGCCCTTGGTTTAGCTTGTACTGAAACAGCTGAAATCTTAGGGTTACCCGAGGGTTACCGTGTGGGTGTCGTTCCAGCGTCAGATACGGGTGCAGTTGAAATGATTATGTGGTCAGTTCTGGGGCAGCGTCCGGTAGACATTTTTGCGTGGGAATCCTTCGGCCGTGGCTGGTTAACAGATGCAGTTAAGCAACTCAAACTTGAGAACCTAAATAGCTATACGGCAGACTATGGTGAGTTGCCAGATCTGTCGCAGGCAAATCCCGATCATGATTGTGTATTTACTTGGAATGGAACTACCTCGGGTGTAAAGGTTCCCAATGCAGATTGGATTAGTGATGACCGCTCAGGTCTTACTATCTGTGATGCAACCTCGGCAGTTTTTGCTATGGATATGCCTTGGGAAAAGCTCGATGTTGTTACTTACAGCTGGCAAAAAGTACTGGGCGGTGAGGGTGCACATGGTATGCTTATTCTCAGTCCGCGTGCTGTTGAGCGATTAGAAAGTTACACCCCGCCTTGGCCATTACCTAAAATTTTCCGCCTAACCAAAGGCGGCAAGTTGATAGAGGGTATTTTCCGTGGCGCCACTATTAATACCCCATCCATGCTTTGTGTTGCAGATTATTTGGATGCATTGCAGTGGGTTCGATCCATTGGCGGCCTGCCTGCAGCGATTGCTAAATCTGAGGCAAACTTGGCCACAATTAAAGGGTTTGTGGACAAAACACCCTGGATTGATTTTCTTGCCCAAGAGCCGGATCAAATTTCAAACACCAGTGTATGTTTGAGTCTTGACCTTGATGCTGATCAAGTAAAGCAAATGGTAGCTCTGCTCGCTGAAGAGGCAGTGGCTTTTGATGTAGGCGCTTACCGCGACGCGCCAGCAGGTTTGCGAATCTGGTGTGGGGCAACTGTTGAGCAGTCAGACCTTGAGGCACTGCTTCCTTGGCTGGAATGGGCTTATACAGAAGTTACCCAATAATTGAAAAGAACTAAATTAGAGAATTAACTATGCATAAAATTCGTACCTATAACGCAATCTCTTCCAAAGGCCTTAGCCGATTTTCTACTGAAAAATATGAGGTTGGCAGTGATCTATCAGATCCACAAGGGTTTATTTTGCGAAGCCAAAAGCTTCATGAGGAGCAAGTTCCGGAAAGTTTGCTGGCAGTGGCAAGAGCGGGTGCCGGCGTCAATAATGTTCCTGTTGCTGACTATACCGATCAGGGTATTGTGGTATTCAATACGCCAGGCGCCAATGCCAATGCGGTTAAAGAGCTTATTGTGGCTGGTCTATTGTTAGGCTCGCGCGATATCTATGGCGGCATGAACTACGTTCAAGGGCTGACCCATATGGACGACGGTGCCGAGATGGGCAAGCTTTTAGAAAAAGAGAAAAAACGTTTTGCGGGTTCAGAAATTACCGGTAAAACATTAGGCGTAGTAGGCCTAGGTGCTATTGGCTCTATTATCGCTAATCTTGCGTTGGATTTAGGGATGGACGTTATTGGCTATGATCCTGCTATTTCAGTGGAGGCGGCATGGCAGCTTTCAAGTCAAGTTGAGCGTATGGATAGCCTTGAAGCCCTATTGGCAAAATCTGATTTTGTGACTTTGCATGTTCCTGCAATTCCTGCCACTAAGCATTTAATTAATGCTGAAACACTGAGCGTTATGAAAAGTTCAGCAAAGATTTTGAATTTTGCACGTGAAGAAATTGTCAGTACAGAAGATATGGTGAAAGCATTGGATAATGGTGTTATTGCCGGCTATATCTGCGACTTTCCAACGCCTGAGTTTTTGGGCAAGCCTAATGTTTTAGCGATGCCGCATATTGGCGCTAGCACTGCTGAAGCTGAAGAAAACTGTGCGGTGATGGCGGCTAATCAACTGATGGATTATATCGAAAATGGCAATATCCACAACTCAGTTAATTTCCCGCCAACCAAGCTAGCACGCAATGGTGGAAGCCGCTTAACCTTTGCCAATAAAAATGTGCCTAAGGTATTGGGTAGCGTGTTATCAATACTTGCAGACTTTGATCTCAACGTGGTGGATATGGTCAATAAAAGCCGCGGCGAGGTGGCCTATAACATTATCGATGTTGAGGGCGACATTTCTGCGGAAATGCTGGAAAAAATTGAGCAAGTTGAAGGCGTTATCCGCGTAAGAGCCATCTAAGCAATAGGTTCAATTAAATAATTTTGCTCTAACCGTTTGGCGATATGCTTTTGGCGTATCGCCAGACCATTGCCTAAAACGTGATGAAAACCAAGTCGCGTCCTTAAACCCACTAAATTCCGCAACTTCCAAAATAGATAAATCTGTGTTCTTTAAAAGGTCACAGGCAAAAGTCATACGTGTATTTGTCATGTAATCGACGGGCGTTTGACCGGTTGCCTTTTTAAAGCGTCGATTAAAGGTGCGGGTTGTCATATTAAATTGTAGCGCCAAGCTTGGAACACTGAGTACTTTAGCCAGATTATCTTGAATCCAAATTTGTGCCTGCGCAACAACTTCATCGCCATGTTTTCTTTGCCTGTCACTTTCTAGGCTAGCTGACTCCGATAGATTGCGAATTTCGTGAAAAAAGTTACGCTGTGCCTGTTTAGCAATAACCCGCCCAAAGATGCGCTCAACCTGATGCATAATTAACTCAGCCATGGCATTAACGCTAGCAGCACAGTAAATATTGCCGGCTTGTGTAGTAAACCGTTGGCGTTCTAGTTGCACATTTGGGTAACACCGTTGAAATTGATCGAAATAATGCCAATGCGTGGTAGCCGGTTTATCGTCTAACAGGCCCGCCTCCGCTAAAAAGCAGACGCCTGTTCCCACAGCCGTAAATTTTGAATTCTTTTTATGTTGATTTTGTAGCCAGGAAATTAATGATGGGTATTTATTCACTACTGGCCTTGGGTTTCGCCACATAGCAGGGATATGCAC
Organism: Porticoccaceae bacterium; assembly: GCA_038139495.1. Taxonomy (GTDB): domain Bacteria; phylum Pseudomonadota; class Gammaproteobacteria; order Pseudomonadales; family Porticoccaceae; genus HTCC2207. Next base: position 103,888 of record JAYOSY010000002.1, on the reverse strand, counting down.
TAGATCACTATCAAATAAATCATTAAGACTGTGGGTTGGCTGCAATTCAAAGCCGGCAGACGTTTTAACCGGTTTTCCATTTGGGCTAAGCCAACGAATTTTAACTTTCTTTACCTCATCGCGATTAGCAAGGGCTGCTGTTTGCGCAAATTTGAAAATTTCTGCAGCTAATGTAGTGCTAGAAACCAACATGTTGTCGCAAAGCAAAAGTGTGAGATTGAAAATCATGGCTTTAATATACCATAAAAGTCTTAAAAATTAATGAATATGGCTTAAATATTAAATAAATAGGTAAAAAATGTGTTTACAATTAACCTATAAGCTTATTTAAAAAGGAAAGAGGGAATGTCAGTTTCACTGCCACTTATTGTGGGTTACGGCGGCTATAACGCTGCTGGTCGCAGCTCATCAGATCAGGCGTTTCGCCGCATGATTCTTGAGTCATTACCGCAAAGCCAACAACAGCAGACTATTGTTAGTCTTGCCTGCCTTATGGGTCTAATAAAGGCCACAGATCAGGGCTTTGAGACAGCAGATGCGCAAATTATTGATGCTTCCGAAGTCGATAAGCAATTCCGCAGTACAGTGTTAAGTGGCACGTTAGTTAGAAAAATCAGCTCTTTTGATCCCAGTGCAGTTTCTGGCAATAAAAAAGTGAGTCTCAGTGCATGTGCTGAGTCACAACCGGTATTTACTATTGCCAAGCGCGACTTACCCACAGTGACTCCTAAGCACTGGCAGTTAACCGATCTAGAGGATGGTACCTTTCAAGTTAAGTTGAGTGAGGACAGCGATTTGTTAGTGGCTTCTGATTATGAATTGGCGGCAAAAGCTGCGGGGGAGCTACCCCAAGGGTTTGATCCTGCTGACCACTACAACGCACGTTTCCATCCGCGTACTTTACAGATGGCATTAATGGGTGCCAGTGATGCGTTGCATTCGGTAGGTGTTGGGTGGCAAACCATTGCCGATGCCGTTAAGCCTGATCAGATAGGCGTTTACTCCTCAAGCGGCTTTAGCCAAATGAGTGAAGAAGGCTTTGGCGGTCTATTTCAGGCGCGGCTAAAAGGCGGAAGAACTACCGCTAAACAGGTGCCTATGGGTTTGAATTCCATGCCTGCCGATTTTATTAATGCCTATGTTCTCGGCAGTGTCGGTCATACTGAAGCGATTACAGGTGCCTGTGCAACCTTCCTTTATTGTTTGCAGGCGGCAGTTAGAGATATTCGCAGCGGTGTGCGTCGTGTTGCCATTGTGGGCAATGCGGAGGCAGTGATCATGCCGGAGGTTTCCGAAGGCTTCTCTAATATGAGTGCTCTGGGTAGTGATGAAAATTTAGCCAAATTAGATGGTGCTGATACGCCAGATTGGCGCCGCGCTAGTCGACCTTTCGGCGAAAATTGTGGCTTTACGCTAGCCGAAGGAACGCAATACGTTGTGTTGATGGATGATGCGTTAACCGTCGAATTAGGCGCAGATATTCACGGTGCTGTACCCGATATATTTATTAATGCCGATGGGGTTAAAAAGTCTATCTCTGCTCCCGGTGTTGGTAATACCATTTCTTTCGCTAAGGCTGTCGCCTCAGCTGTCAATATTGTTGGCAAAGAAACCGTTCAAAATAATAGTTTTGTGCATGCTCATGGTTCCAGTACCCCGGCAAATCGCACCACCGAATCTAATTTAATTAACCAAGTCGCTGAGGCTTTTGATATTAATGATTGGCCGGTAACTGCGGTTAAATCCTATGTGGGCCATACCATTTCAACCGCTAGTGGTGATCAGTTAATGTCCGCATTGGGCACCTTTAAGTATCAAATTATTCCCGGTATCAAAACCATTAGTAAAGTGGCAGATGATGTTAATCAGCAACACACGGTATTCCCACTGCAAGATATGGATATGAGTGACAACAATATGCATGTTGCCTTTATTAACTCTAAGGGCTTTGGCGGAAATAACGCGACGGCAATGGTGCTATCCCCCCAGCAGGCAGAGAAAATGATGGCGGCACGTTATGGTGAACAACTAGAAGCTTACTTTGCCAAGCGAGAAGTAACGAGAAAGAATGCCGAAGCCTATGCCAATCGTGCTGATATTGCTCAGCTAGATGTTGTTTATCGTTTTGGTGAGGCTTTGGTCGATGAAGATAAGGTAAGCATTACCAAAGAGGGCATTAGTGTTCCAGGTTATGCTCAAAATATTGCCTTTGATATGGAAAACCCTTTTTCAGATATGTAAGGCTTAGTGGGGCTTTTGGGCCGTAAGGCGATGGAAAATGTTGAGCATTATTAAGTCAATTCGCCTTGCCTGTCCGATCCATTGAGTATTTTCTGCACCATTTTTTGCTGTCTGAACAATAAATCTACCGCCATGCACGGCGATAATATCCCCACTTGCGCTATCTAAAATAGGACTTCCTGAGCTACCTTCTCGAGCAGGGCAGTTATGAAGCACTAATTTCTCGCTATTGAGATGGTGGTGGTCAATTTTGTAACATCTAGTCATTTTAAAACCGTCTAAATCAGGACTAATAAAAGAAAACTCTGACACTGCTTTAGAAAAATCCTGCGCTAGCTTAAGCCTAGGCTGATGGACTCTGTTTTTTAGGCGTATAAAAACAAGGTCGCTTTCAGCTTGCGCAATTTTATGGGTGTTGTTTACCGAGTAATTGTGTGTGGATATTGTTTTAAAGCCAATGCCACTGAGCCGTTTATTTTGAGGCCTATATTGGCATTGGTTAAATAGCTGGTCGGTTTGTGGGTTATAAATTACATGGGCGGCAGTCACAATAACCGACTGATCTTGTGAGTCTTTAAGTGTATCAATATGTGTGGCTATTCCACGAATAGCGCCATCGCAGTAAATAGAGCCTACCGCTTGGCTGTAATCGGCGGCTTGAATAGGGGGTGCGCTTAGCATCAAAAGGACAGAGACTAGAGTTAGCAGGCTAACATTTGTTCTGCCTAGCCTCTGTGCCACTATCCCATATCTCCCCAAAGGGATTGCAGAATGGAAATAGCTGCCAGTGGTGCGGTTTCGGTACGCAGTACTCTTGGGCCCAATGCAAGCGATTGGAAATCTTGGGCTATTGCCTTTTCAATTTCGCGCTCACTTAGGCCACCTTCGGGACCGATTAATAATGCGATTTGGCCGCTGGGCTTGGGCATGTTGGCAATATGTGACTCAGTGCGATGATGAAGCACTAACTTTAGAGAAGCATCGCAATTAGCTTGCCACTGGTCAATTTTTAATGCTGTATTGATTTCAGGTACTGTATTGCGCTGACTCTGCTCACAGGCACTAATCGCCACCTGTTGCCAGTGACTAATCTTCTTTTCCAGCCGATCGCCGCTAAGCTTTACTTCACAGCGCTCGGTAAACAGGGGTGTGATTTCACTCACACCAAGCTCAGTGGCTTTTTGCACAATCCAATCCATGCGTTCGCCACGAGAAATACCAATAGCTAGATGAATTCCTAATGGTGACTCGCGCTCTACAGCTTCAAAGCTTTTAATGGTAGCGGTGGCTTTGCCTTTTTTGGCCTCGATTAATTCGGCGCCGTATTGACCACCTTGACCGTTAAATAGGGTAATCAGCTGGCCAGAGCTCATTCGCAACGCAGAGGTCAAATGGCGTGCCGCACCTGCTTCAAGCTCAATGCAGTCGCCAACTTCCATAGTCTGCGGGGAATAAACTCTGGGTATGCGCATGGCTTAGCCGTTGCTTTCCAGTCCGATATTTTGACAGAGCTTATCGGAAATTTGCCATTGATTCATGGTGTAAAAATGCAGTCCCGGCGCACCTCCAGCCAAAAGGGTTTCACAAAGATTAGAAACAATTTCAATCCCGTAGTTAATCAAATCTTCCTGATTATCTTTGCGCTCTTTTAACTGCCACTGTAACCAGCGTGGAATTTCTGCACCACAGTTTTCAGAGAATCGCAGTAGGTTCTGGAAATTAGTTAGAGGCATAATCCCTGGCACTATGGGCTTGTCGATGCCCGCTTTTTGGCAGCTTTCAACAAATTGAAAATACGCATCTGGGTTGTAAAAATACTGGGTGATCGCTCGGTTAGCACCGGCCTTAAATTTTTCACCTAGCCAATAAATATCCTTGCTGTAGCTTTCGGCTTCCGGATGAATTTCTGGGTAGGCCGCGACATTGATATCGAAGTGATCACCGGTTTTTTCGCGAATCAATGCCACTAGTTCATTGGCATGTACTAGCTGTGTGGTGCCGCCGATCCCTGATGGCAAGTCTCCGCGCAGTGCCACGAGGTTTGATATGCCGGCTTGCTGATACTCGCTAATTAAGCCTAGAACAGTCTCTTGACTATCACCGCCAAAAGACAGATGCGGCGCGGCCTCGTAGCCTTCATGCTGAAGATCCAATACCAGCTGTTTGGTGGTATCACGGGTTGACCCGCCGGCACCATAGGTGACAGAGTAAAATTCTGGGTTATAGCGGTTGAGTTTTTCACAGGTGATTTGCAGTTTCTGACGACCCTGCTCAGTTTTTGCTGCAAAAAACTCAAAGCTAATATGTGGTTGTGTGGCCATAAAAGATCCGTTTTATTTAGTACTTGTAGCTGTCGTTTTTGAATGGGCCATCAACAGATACGCTGATATAGTCCGCCTGTGCCTGAGTTAGCTTGGTGATAACACCGCCAAAACCACTCACCATGTGAGCAGCAACTTCTTCATCAAGATGTTTTGGCAACACTTCAACACCTAGCAATTCAGCCTGAGTAGCCTTATCTTGATTGGCAAAGCCGCGACCATAGAGTTCAATTTGCGCTAACACCTGATTGGCAAAGGAGCCATCCATAATTCGGCTTGGGTGGCCGGTTGCATTGCCAAGATTGACCAAGCGTCCTTCTGCGAGCAGTAGCAGATGATCATTGCTCTCTTGGTCGCGATATACCTTGTGGACCTGTGGCTTGACCTCTTCCCAATGCCAAGTTTCACGCATATAAGCAGTATCGATTTCATTATCGAAGTGACCAATATTACAGACGACGCAGCCACTTTTAAGGGCGTTGAGCACGCTTGAATCGCATACATTATAGTTACCGGTGGTGGTCACCAATAAGTCAGTAGTGGCTAATAAATCAGCATTCACACCTTGATTAATGTCGCCGTCGTTATACGTTGAAACCACTTCAAAGCCATCCATGCATGCTTGCATGGCGCAGATTGGATCCACTTCAGTGACCTTAACAATCATGCCCTCTTGACGCAGTGATTGAGCTGAGCCCTTGCCCACATCACCGTAACCAATTACCAGTGCTTTCTTGCCCGATAATAGGTGGTCAGTGGCGCGCTTAATGGCATCATTGAGGCTGTGGCGACAGCCGTATTTGTTGTCATTTTTTGACTTGGTCACTGAGTCATTCACATTAATAGCTGGCACCTTTAGCTCGCCTGCTTCAAGCATTTCATATAAGCGATGAACACCAGTTGTGGTTTCTTCAGTAATACCGTGAACATTGTCCAGAACCTGTGGGTATTTTTGATGTAATAAAGCAGTTAGATCACCGCCATCGTCTAGCACCATATTGGCATTCCAAGGTTCACCATCTTTTAGCACCTGTTGTTCCAAGCACCAGTCATATTCTTCTTCCGTTTCACCTTTCCAGGCAAAAACAGGGGTGCCATTAGCGGCAATAGCGGCTGCTGCGTGATCCTGGGTCGAGAAAATATTACAAGAAGTCCAACGAACCTCTGCACCTAGAGACTCTAGAGTCTCGATAAGGACTGCGGTTTGGATGGTCATATGGATACAGCCCAAAATTCTTGCGCCAGACAGTGGTTGCTCAGCATGGTATTTACTGCGAAGCGCCATCAGTGCAGGCATTTCTGATTCAGCAATGGAGATTTCTTTTCTACCCCACTCGGCTAAGTTGATATCGGCCACTTTATAATCAGTGAATGGCGCGCTGTTTTTTACGGACTTTAGTACGGTCATATTGGTTACCTTTAATGTGTCTATTAGCTACAGCGCTTTTTTAAGCGCCGCTGCTCGATCAGTTTTTTCCCAAGTGAAGCTTGATTCAGTGCGGCCAAAATGCCCATAAGAGGCAGTTTTACGGTAGATTGGTCTGCGCAGATCGAGCATCTCGATTAATCCTCTAGGTCGCAAATCAAAGTGCTCGCGAACCAGCTCTACAATTTTTTCATCAGATAGCTTGCCGGTGCCAAATGTGTTGACACTGATGGAAGTAGGCTCTGAAACGCCGATGGCATAGGAAACCTGAATCTCGCAGCGATCTGCCAACCCAGCAGCCACAATATTTTTTGCCACATAGCGACCAGCATAGGCCGCTGAACGATCTACTTTAGTGGGATCCTTGCCAGAAAATGCACCCCCACCATGGTGCGCCATGCCACCATAGGTATCGACAATAATTTTTCGTCCAGTGAGACCGCAATCACCCATCGGCCCGCCGATTTCAAAGTTGCCGGTTGGGTTGATATGGTATTGAGTGCCCTCATGCAGCCACTCGGCAGGCAGGACATGGTCGACTATTTCACTGCGCACAGCCGCTTGAAGATCTTTTTGAGAAATATCTGGTGAATGCTGTGTAGATAGTACAACCGCATCAACAGCCACTGGAACACCCTGATCATATCTCAACGTGACTTGACTTTTGGCATCGGGGCGAAGCCATGGCAGCGCACCGCTTTTTCTGAGCTGAGCCTGACGCTCGACTAAGCGGTGAGAGTAGAAAATAGGCGCTGGCATAAGCACATCAGTTTCATTGCTGGCATAGCCAAACATTAATCCCTGATCCCCTGCACCTATATCTTTATCCTCAGCCTCATCTACGCCTTGAGCGATATCTGAAGACTGTTTGCCAATAGCATTAAGTACAGCACAGGAATTGCCATCAAACCCTTTATCTGAGTGGTCATAGCCGATATCAGTGATCACATCGCGAACAATTTGCTCTAAATCCACGTAGGTTTTAGTGCGCACCTCGCCGGCAATAATCGCCATGCCGGTTTTTACCATAGTTTCGACTGCAACCCGTGAATGGGGGTCATCGGCAATAATGGCATCCAGAACGGCATCAGAAATTTGATCCGCCATTTTATCCGGATGGCCTTCAGATACTGATTCCGATGTAAAAATATTATAAGTAGACATTAAAAATCCTTGATTAAATCTCTATATTTGGAAGTTTTTTAAATTGACGCACCTGAATGCGAAATCCATTGCGCTGAGTAAGGAAAAGACTATTTCCCTCGGCCAGTTGAGCGCGCTTGGCCCAGTCCGTGATTTCCTCTGGATCAAAGCCAAGCCAAAGATCACCACAGGACTGCTTAACCCAGTCTTGATCATGGCCGCAGAGGTCAGTAATTAGCAAAATGCCATTGTCGTTAAGTAATTCGGCACAGTGTTTAATAATATCGCCGGGCGTAGGGTTGTGATGTAGCACCATATTCAGAGAAACAAAATCACTGCTAATGCCCTTGTCGATAGCGGCAAAGGTATCACCATGCTGAAAACGAATATTAGTGAGTCCCTGCTTTTTGCTGCGCTGTTCACACTGTTCCAACATTTCGGCGCTATTATCTAGGGCGATTACCTGATCAAATGATGCAGATAGTTTTTTAAGAAACTGACCATAACCAGGGCCGATTTCTAGTGCAGAATTTGTCGCCTGAATAGAGCTATCTAAAAGGCTTTCTACGCTGTCGCCATAGTCTGACCAGCTGGCAATTAAATCCTGATTTTCCTCAAACAGAGATACATTGCGATTAAAGAATTCCACCGAAGCATTGGCGCGCTCGTGATTAATATCGGCTAATCGGTCAGCAAACTTAGGATCCACAGAAGCCTGATCGATGGCTTGAAATAGAGCCTGTTGTACAGACTGCAAATCAATATCAGGGTTAAGTGGATTGCGACGATAAAAAATAGTGGTTCCTTCTCGCCTTGAGGACACTAAGCCCGCATTGGACAGTATTTTTAAATGATGGCTCATCGCTGATTGGCGAATATCAAAAATTTGGCAGAGCTCTAAAACACCATAGGCGTTTTGTTGCAGCACCTTTAAAATCTGGATGCGCAAAGGATCACCGGCAGCTTTGCACAAAATGCCGATGGCGCCAACTGCCTGTGGAGCAGTCTGATCAAACGTGCTTGTAACACTGGAATTAACTGACATAGACACAATTTTAGCACAGCCATTATTATCCATCAAAATATTTTTATATAAAAATATTTTGATGCGTATATCAGGATTAAAATTATTTGCAATTTCAGCGGCTTAAATAATGAATTCTGGTTTACTGATGAGGTCTTCTAAGAGACAATATGCACATTAAATTTTCCCGTTCAGGAGTGAAATTCATGGCCTCACGTCGAGACCTCGCAAATGCTATTCGAGCCCTTAGTATGGATGCCGTTCAACAGGCTAACAGTGGACATCCTGGTGCCCCAATGGGTATGGCGGATATCGCCGAAGTTCTGTGGAGAGATTATTTAAAGCATAATCCTGCGGACCCAGATTGGGCAAACAGAGACCGCTTTGTGCTATCCAATGGCCACGGCTCTATGTTGCTATATTCTCTTTTGCATCTTACGGGCTATGATTTACCCATTGAAGAAATTAAAAATTTCCGTCAATTGCATTCAAAAACCCCGGGGCATCCTGAATATGGTTATGCGCCAGGTGTTGAAACTACTACGGGTCCATTGGGTCAGGGTATTAGTAATGCGGTGGGCATGGCATTGGCTGAAAAAGTTTTAGCCGCCCAATTTAATCAACCGGGCCACGATCTGGTTGATCATCATACCTATACATTCCTAGGTGATGGCTGTTTGATGGAGGGCATCTCCCATGAAGTTTGTTCTCTTGCGGGGACATTAAAGCTGGGTAAGCTGATAGCTTTTTATGACGATAATGGCATCTCTATTGATGGTGATGTTGCTGGTGTTGATGGCGATGGCGGTTGGTTTACTGATGACACACCAGCGCGTTTTGAATCCTATGGCTGGCAGGTGATCCCTGCCGTAGATGGACATGATTCTGAGGCCATCGATGCAGCTATTAAGCAGGCTCAAGCTTCTGATAAGCCAACACTGATCTGCTGTAAGACAGTGATTGGCTTTGGCTCACCCAATAAGCAAGGTAAAGAAGACTGCCATGGCGCACCATTGGGTGCCGAAGAGATTGCCTTAACCCGCGAGCAGTTAGGTTGGGAATATGGTGCTTTTGAAATTCCTGAAGAATATTATTCTGCTTGGAATGGGGTAGAAAAAGGTCAAGCGGAGCAGTCTGCATGGAATGAGAAGTTTGCTGCTTATCAGTCAGAGTACCCTGAATTAGCCGCTGAATTTGAGCGCCGAACTAATGATCAGCTTCCAGCTGATTTTAGCGATAAGGCGGATGCCTATATTCGCGAATGCCAAGAAAAAATGGAAAAAGTGGCCTCGCGTAAGGCATCTCAGAATTGTCTAAATGCCTTTGGCCCGCTTCTTCCCGAATTGCTCGGCGGCTCGGCTGACTTGGCTGGCTCAAACCTTACCATCTGGTCGGGATCAAAAGATATTAGCGGCGATAATGCCGAGGGTAACTACCTGTATTACGGTGTTCGTGAGTTTGGTATGAGTGCGATCATGAATGGTATTGCACTCCATGGCGGCTTTATTAATTATGGTGCTACCTTCCTAATGTTTATGGAATATGCGCGCAATGCTGTGCGCATGGCGGCGCTAATGAAGCAACAAAGCATTTTTGTGTACACCCACGATTCAATTGGGCTAGGTGAAGATGGTCCAACCCACCAACCGGTGGAACAATTGAGTGCGTTGCGTGCTACCCCTAACCTGCATACTTGGCGCCCTTGCGATACGATTGAATCGGCCGTTAGCTGGAAGTCTGCTATTGAGCGCAATGATGGTCCAAGCGCCCTAGTCTTTAGTCGTCAGGGGTTAACACCTATGCCGCGCTCTGATGAGCAGCTAAGCAATGTAGGCCGAGGCGGCTATATTTTGCGTAAAGCTACTGATGCACAGGCAATTTTGATTGCTACGGGCTCAGAAGTTGAGCTGGCAGTGACGGCTGCAGAGCAATTGGCTGAAAAAGGCATTGCGGTTAATGTGGTATCCATGCCCTGTGCAGAAATATTCTGCGAACAAGACAAAGCCTATCAAGAATCTGTATTGCCACAATCAATCAGAGCGCGAGTGGCAGTTGAGGCGTTACACGCAGATTACTGGCACAAGTTTGTTGGTTTAGATGGTGCGGTTGTCGGCATGACTAGCTTTGGCGAGTCAGCACCTGGAGGGGTATTGATGAAAGAATTTGGTTTTACCGTTGAAAATGTTGTGGCTAAGGTTATGGAGAGCCTAGGCTAATGATTCGCGTAGCCATTAATGGCTATGGACGTATAGGCCGTTCAGTATTAAGGGCGGTCTATGAATCAAAGCTACAAGATCAGATAAAAATTGTGGCTATAAATGAGCCTGCGGACAACAAAACCATTGCTCACCTAACGCGCTATGATTCTACCCATGGTCGATTTTTGGGTGAAGTATCCTCAAGCGAGAAAGCAATTAAAGTCTGTGGCGATTCAATTGCCATTGTCCATCAAGATAATCTCAGCCAACTCCCTTGGGCAGAATTAGATATTGATGTGGTACTAGAGTGCAGCGGCAGTTTTAGTGATCGCACAACGGCTGAACAGCATTTACAAAGCGGCGCTAAGCGGGTGTTATTTTCTCAGCCTGCTGAATCGGATGTTGATGCCACAATTGTTTATGGCTACAACCATCAGCAACTTACCGGTAATGAGAAAATTATTTCTAGCGCCTCTTGCTCAACCAACTGCGTGGTTCCGGTTATTCAGATACTCGATACCCATTTTTCTGTTGAGGGCGGGGTTATCACAACCATTCACTCGGCAATGAATGATCAGCCGGTGTTGGACGCTTACCACCACACAGATTTACGTAAGACCCGGGCAGCAATGAACTCAATTATCCCTGTTGATACTGGCCTTGGTTTGGGTATTGATCGTTTGATGCCGAATTTAGCGGGACGTTTTCAGGCTCAGGCAATGCGCGTCCCGACAATCAATGTCTCGGCAATTGATTTATCCATATTGGTTAATCAGCCGGTTGATACAGCGGCGGTTAACAAAGCCTTAGCTACAGCCGCTCAGGGCCCGCTAAAAAATATACTGGGTTATACCGAGGAGCCACTGGCATCCTGTGATTTTAATCATGACCCAAGAAGTGGCATTGTTGATGCGAGTCAAACCAGAGTTAGCCAACAAAAATTGGTTAAAGTGCTTATCTGGTTTGATAACGAATGGGGCTATGCCAATAGAATGCTGGATGTACTTAAAAGCTGGTAATTACAACGCAAATTACAGGCCACTTAATTAAAAAAATAGGAAAACTAATGACTATCAAGCTAATGACGGATTTGGACCTTAGCCAAAAACGAGTGTTAATCCGTGAAGATCTAAATGTTCCGGTTAAAAATGGCGTGGTCGCCAGTGACGCTAGAATTAATGCGGCACTACCCACAATTAAACAGGCTATTAGCCAAGGTGCTAAGGTTATTTTGATGTCTCATTTGGGTCGGCCGACAGAGGGGCAATTTGAAGATCAATTTAGCTTAAAGCCTGTGGCCGATGATCTCAGTAAAAAATTAGGCACTCAGGTGCAATTAGTTGCTGACTGGTCAAAGGGTATAGATGTTTCAGAGGGTCAGGTGGCATTACTTGAGAATGTGCGCTTTAACCCAGGTGAAAAGGCTAATGATGATGCGCTATCGCAGGCCTATGCAAAACTTTGTGATATCTTTGTTATGGATGCTTTTGGTACTGCTCACCGTGCTCAAGCCTCTACGCATGGCGTGGGTAAATTTGCACCAGTTGCCTGTGCAGGTCCCTTGCTTGCAGGCGAGCTAAATGCCCTAGAAAAAGCGATTGCTACACCTACGGCACCCGTTGGCGCCATTGTTGGTGGTTCTAAGGTGTCAACCAAACTGATGGTTTTGGAAACCCTTGCAGATAAAGTTGACCAGCTTATTGTGGGTGGTGGCATTGCCAATACGTTTTTGGCGGCAGCAGGTTATCCCGTCGGCAAGTCACTGTATGAGCCCGATTTAATTCCAGCGGCTAAGGCCTTGATGGAAAAAGTTCAAATTCCTATGCCGACTGATGTGGTGGTGGGTAAGGAATTTTCTGAAACGGCCGAAGCGCGCGTGGTGGCAGTGGAAGATGTTGAGTCTGACGATATGATTTTTGATATTGGCCCACAATCAGCCGCACACTTGGCTGAAATTATTAAACCCCTTGGTACGATTATTTGGAATGGTCCAGTGGGTGTGTTTGAGTTTGATCAGTTTGCAGAGGGCACTAAAGCTCTTTCATATGCGATTGCTGAAAGCGATGGTTTTTCAATTGCCGGTGGTGGTGACACACTTGCGGCGGTGGATAAGTATGAAATTGCCGAGCAAGTGTCCTATATTTCTACTGGTGGGGGAGCCTTTTTAGAGTATGTTGAAGGTAAGGAGCTACCAGCCGTTGCCCTACTAAAATCGCGAGCAGCCAGCGACTAACGATAGACAGAGTGGCAGGGTTGCAAGGAATGCAAAAAACTTACAAGGAAAGAGGCCATGTCACTGATCACCATGAGACAGCTGTTGGACCATGCCGCAGAAAATGATTACGGCGTTCCAGCATTTAATGTTAACAACCTAGAGCAGATGCGAGCGATTATGCTCGCCGCTGACCAGACGCAAAGTCCAGTGATTGTTCAGGCCTCAGCAGGCGCGCGCAAATATGCAGGCGCGCCTTTCCTTCGTCATTTAATTCAAGCCGCCATGGAAGAATGGCCGCATATTCCTGTTTGCATGCATCAAGACCATGGCACCAGTCCTGCTGTTTGTCAGCGTTCTATTCAGCTGGGCTTTAGCTCGGTGATGATGGATGGTTCACTGATGGAAGATGGTAAAACTCCCTCTAGCTACGACTACAATGTGGATGTTACCCGTCGAACGGTTGATATGGCCCATGCCTGTGGCGTATCGGTTGAAGGAGAATTAGGTTGTTTGGGCTCTCTCGAGACTGGGCAAGCGGGCGAGGAAGACGGCGTGGGGGCAGACTGTGTGCTCAGTCAGGAGCAGATGCTAACTGACCCTGACGAAGCAGCCGATTTTGTGAGTAAAACAGGGGTTGATGCTCTGGCGATTGCCTGTGGTACTTCCCACGGTGCCTACAAATTTAGCCGCCCACCCACTGGAGATATTTTGGATATTGATCGCATCAAACAAATACACCAAAAAATACCCAATACACATTTAGTGATGCATGGCTCTTCTTCCGTGCCTCAAGAATGGTTGACCGTTATTAATCAACATGGGGGTGAAATTCCTGAAACCTATGGTGTTCCTGTTGAGCAAATCTGCGAAGGAATTAAGCATGGCGTGCGCAAGGTTAATATAGATACAGATTTGCGCTTGGCATCTACTGGAACCATACGCCAGTTTTTGGCCAAAAATACGGCGGCATTTGATCCGCGCGCCTATCTAAAAGAAACCATAGCCGCTATGAAAGATATCGCAGTAGCGCGCTATGAAGCTTTTGGCACCGCGGGTAATGCGGGCAAGATTAAACCATTGGGTTTAGAGAGTATGAGTAGTCGATATCATACGGGAAGCTTTGAGTCTTCGTTGGGGCTTAACTATGCCTGAGTATACTGTTGATTGTTACCTAGCCATCGATCTATCAAGGGGTCCACTGACGCTGGATGCTGTTTAATTAAATATTTTGCGCCCTGTTTAATTTGGGGAAGTAAGTGTGCATCTCGTTGAAGATCGGCAATTTGCAGCTGCATATCGCCCGTTTGGCGGGTGCCAAGCAGTTCCCCGGGGCCTCTTAGTTCGAGATCCTTTTCGGCAATAACAAAACCATCATTAGTTTCACGCATTATTTTTAGTCGTTCACTACCATTGGCAGAAAGGGGTGCACTGTAAACCAGTACGCAGTGACTTTGTGCGGAGCCTCTTCCTACTCTACCTCTAAGCTGGTGGAGCTGTGATAGCCCTAAGCGCTCGGCATTTTCAATAATCATCAAGCTTGCATTGGGTACATCCACGCCCACTTCAATCACCGTGGTGGCAACCAGTAGATTAATTTCCCCAGTCTTAAAGGCATCCATAATTGCTAGCTTCTCGCGCGGCTTTAAACGTCCGTGCACAAGGCCAATGGATAGTTCCGGTAGCATCAACTGTAATTCGTTAGCAGTTACCTCTGCGGCTTGCGCCTCCAAAACATCCGATTCTTCAATCAGCGTACAAACCCAATAGGCCTGTCTGCCTTCGATACAGGATGCGCGTACTCTTTCGATAATATCGTTGCGCCGCAGGTTGCTAAGAACCGCAGTTTCCACTGGGGTTCGTCCGGGGGGTAATTCGTCAATTACTGAGCAATCAAGATCGGCATAGGCGCTCATGGCAAGGGTTCGAGGAATTGGCGTTGCCGTCATAATTAGTTGATGGGGTGCCAGGCTATCTTGCATAGATTGATTGTTGCCAAACCCTTTATTGCGCAGTGCCAGTCGTTGATGAACGCCAAAACGGTGTTGTTCATCAATAATACTGAGTCCAAGATCTTTAAACATTACTGCTTCTTGGAAGAGCGCGTGGGTGCCAATAACCATCTGTGCACTGCCATCCGCAATTCGTTGTAGCTGAACCTCTCTCGCCTTGCCCTTAACTTTGCTTGTCAGCCAGGCGACACTGATGTTCATCGTTTTAAACCATTGCTCAAAATTAATTCTATGCTGTTCAGCCAGTATTTCAGTGGGCGCCATTAATGCCGCCTGTTTGCCATTGGCAATTGCCTGAAGGGCGGCCATCGCAGCAACAAGGGTTTTTCCTGAGCCAACATCGCCCTGAACCAGTCGTAACATAGGAAAGGGGTTGTTCATATCAGAGCTTATTTCATCAGAAACCCGTTGCTGTGCACCTGTCGGCTTAAAAGGTAGCTGCTTCAAAAAATGTGAAATTACTTCAGGGTTATAGGGCAGTGATGTCGCAGACTGTGCCTGAACCTTTTGGCGCATTTTTAGCAGGCTTAAATTATGAGCAATAAGCTCTTCAGCTGCTAGTCTTTGTTGAGCCGGGTGCTCTCCCGTCGCCAAGCGATGAAGCTCAAAACCGGGTGGCGGTGAGTGAATAAGTTGCAAGGCGTCTATCAAGGAATAGGAAAGTTCCGCATTAAATTGTTTTTTTAATGATTCTGGAAGCAGCTCGGGTATACCCTGAGTTGCAAGTGCCTTAAGAGCCTGTGAGCACAAATCACGAATTCGTGTCTGACTAATACCTTCAGTTAATGGATAAATGGGGGTGAGTGTCTCTTCTAAATCGGGCGGGTTGGCGCCATCTAGATGCTGGTATTCTGGATGATAGACTTCAAGTCCAAACCTGCCAGGTCTTACTTCGCCAAAACAGCGCAATTTTGCACCAGTCTTTAGCCTTTCCTGCTGGGCGCGACTAAAGTGAAAAAATCTAAGCACCGTTGTCCCTGTGCCATCCTGTAGTTTGCAGACCAAGCTTCTTCTTCGACCAAAGACTACCTCGCTAGCGCGAATTTCGCCCTCAAGAACAACATCCGTCTGTGGTTGAAGACTGCCAATGGGTGTTATTTTGGTCCGATCTATATAGCGTAAGGGCAGGTGGAAAATTAGATCCTGAAGATTTTTAAGGCCTAATTTATTGAGCTTTTGGAAGATTTGTGGCCCAACGCCTCGAAGTTCTCGAATCGATATTTGATCAAGGCTAGCAGAAGACATTAATTAGACAACTTTGGATCGCTAGTTAATATGGCTTTGCGCAGGACATCAATGGCTTGGTGTCTTGGGAAACTGGCGCGCCATGCTAGTGCTGTCGTTCTTTTAGGGCCATTACCTGAGAAGGGAATAGCCAGTAGGTTTGTCGCTTTAAAACTGGATACCTGAGTCGCAGACTCTGGAAGTATCGTAATACCCAGTCCTGATGCCACCATATAGCAGAGCGTTTCTAGAGAGCTGCCTTCGGCTACGGTTCTAATTCGAGCGGACCCATTGGAGGCTTTGTTAATGGCGGGTAGCGCTTCAATCACCTGGTCTCTAAAACAATGACCCTCCCCAAGCAACAACACATTTTCGTTGTTAATTTGTTCAGGACTGACTTCGTAGTCATGAGCTAGAGGGTGCTCTTTTGGCACGATTGCCATAAAAGGCTCTTCAAACAACGGCTGAACTACTACATCGGGTTCATTGAAAGGCAGGGCAACAATAATCACGTCAACTTCGCACTTACGCAGTCTTTGTCTAAGTGAGCTGGTATATCCCTCTTCAATAATAAGAGGCATATCTGGCGCATTATTTTGTAGCTTAGGAATAAAACTGGGAAATAAATAGGGTCCGATAGTAAATATAGCGCCAACATGAAGCGGTGCGCTAAGCTGATCCTTGCCCAGAGTGGCTATATCTTTAATAACAGCTGATTCTTCGAGCACTCTTCGTGACTGCTGCACAATTTTTTCGCCCACAGGTGTAGGCCGAACAAGACTTTTGGTCCGTTCAAATATCTCTACGCCAAGTTCAGACTCAAGCTTTTTGACAGCAATACTTAATGTTGGCTGGCTTACATTGCATTGTTCGGCCGCTCTACCAAAGTGTTGAACCTTTGCTAGAACCGTCACGTAACGAAGTTCAGTCAATGTCATTTATTTACCTCTTGGCGCTATAATAGTAAATTTTTATATTATGTTCATTTTTAATAAATTATTTTACGCAAATTTTGCAGGGGAAGTTTAATTGAAAGTGCTTTTTATTGGTTGTGGCGATATAGCGCTGCGAGCTGCAAGTGAGATGCAAGCCCGCTATAAGTGCTTTGGCTTAAGGCGGCAGCCTGATAATTTGCCTGAATACATACAGCCGATTAAAGCAGATGCTTCTGATCCTGAGCAATTTTTTGCAGCAGCCTCAAAAGGTTTTGATATCTGGATTGCAACCATTACGCCGGGTGAATTTACTGAGCAGGCATACAAGGACAGCTATTTAGCGGTGGCCAAGTCAATCGCCAATTCAATTACCAAATTGCATAAGGCTCCAAGGTTGGTGCTTTGGGTTTCTAGCACCAGTGTTTACGGCGACCTTAAGGGTGGCTGGGTGAATGAAGAAACTCAACCAAGGCCAAACACATTTTCTGGTGAAATTTTGCTTGCAGCTGAGAAAATTATTCAGCAAATCCCCTGCGAAACCTCAGTTATTCGATTCTCTGGAATTTACGGGCCAGGAAGAACCCGCTTGTTAAGTCAGGTATTGGCGGGGAAAGGCAGGCCATCCAGTCCAGAGCAGTGGAGCAATCGCATACATGCCGATGACTGTGGCGGCATTTTGGCTCACCTAGTAGAATATGCACTGTCTGGAAACC
The DNA here is from genome assembly GCA_038139495.1 of Porticoccaceae bacterium. Lineage (GTDB taxonomy): Bacteria > Pseudomonadota > Gammaproteobacteria > Pseudomonadales > Porticoccaceae > HTCC2207. Next base: position 86,439 of record JAYOSY010000002.1, on the reverse strand, counting down.
CGCTGTTGTCCGACTATTTAGCATCTGATTCTGCGCCAGTCACGCAGCAAGAAATACGTCAATGGTTGGCAGAACAGCTTGCCGTTGGTCTGGTGGAGGAAAAAGTTAAGCTAGGCTCTGTTCGTCGTTGTGATAACAGCCGGCTGTTAGCCACAGGTTATCAATTTAAGTACCCCACCTATCAGGAGGGGTACAGCAAAATTATCAAGGATAGACAATTAGCGGGTATAAGCTAAATAACTGCGATGCCATCCATTTCAATTTCTGCACCCTTGGGGAGCTCTTTTACGCCAATGGCGGCGCGTGCAGGGTAGGGTTCGTCATAAAGTTCAGCCATCACTTCATTGACCGCTGCAAAATTACTAAGATCGGTTAGGAAAATATTGAGTTTAACAATGCCGCTAAGATCAGAGCCGGCGGCTTGGCAAACAGCCTCTAGATTGGCAAAAACCTGTCTGGCTTGCTGCTGGATATCGCCATCAATAAGCTCCATTGTTTCGGGATCTAATGGAATTTGACCTGACAGGTATACAGTATTGTTCACTTTCACTGCTTGACTGTAGGGGCCAATGGCCGCTGGTGCTTTTTCCGTGTAAATATGTGCTTTATTAGACATCAATGATTCCTCAAACATATTATTTGTTTTTAACTCGATAGACCTTTCTTACCGCAGCGAGACTTCTGGCGCGTCGAATAATATCAGCAAGATGTACGCGGTTTCTAACCGTAAGAACAACATCTACAATACTGGTATAGGCATCTTTTTCGGTGGTATTAATAGTTTCAATGGTGGCATCCTGATCAGTGATCCTTGAGGCTAGGGCTGCAATAAAGCCGCGCTCTGGCGTGCATTCCACTTTGATTTCTACAGGGAATTCACCTTCTGCAGACAGCGACCAGCTTAGAGATACACATTTTTCTGGATGATTGCGAATTTCTTTTAGGTTGTGGCAAGTTTCGATGTGAACAACAAGACCTTTACCTGGAGATACGTGCCCTAAAATTGGGTCGCCAGGAATTGGATGACAGCAGCGTGCATAATGCAGGATAAGGCTTTCGGATGAATCGATAACCACGGGTAAGCTAGCATTGCGACGATCTTCAGGAATTTTACGCTTGGAAGGCGGTACAAGAATATTAGCTACAGCAAATGGCACCTGATTACCCAAGCCAATTTGTTGTAGCACATGCTCAAAAGTCGGTGCAGATGTTTCTTTAAGGAGGCGTTTAATCTGTGATTTCTTTAGGCTGTTATATCTGGAGCCATAGTTAGCGAGCGCTTTGTCCAGCAGTCGCTTGCCAAGATCAACAGATTCATCATGTTGCTGGTTTTTTAAGAAGTGTCGAATCGCACTTCTCGCCTTGGCAGTAACAACAAAGTTTAGCCAGTTAGGGTTGGGCTGTGCGCCCTGAGTGCTAATAATTTCAATTTTTTGGCCACTTTGTAACTGTTCCGACAGTGGCGTCAGCTCACCGTCGACTCGACAGGCTATACAGCTGTTACCCAAATCGGTATGAACTGAATAGGCAAAATCAATAGGTGTTGCCAGTGAGGGAAGTTCGATAATTCTTCCTTTTGGGGTAAATACATAGATTTCGTCTGGAAAGAGATCAGTTTTAACGTGCTCTAAGAATTCAAGGGAATCGCCCGCTTGCTGTTGCATTTCGAGTAACCCCTGTACCCAGCGAATAGCACGACGCTGGCTTGAGTCAACAGTGCCCTCGCTAGCTTTATACTCCCAGTGCGCGGCAATACCATAATTAGCCATTGTTTCCATTTCGTGAGTTCTAATTTGAACTTCAATAAGCACCCCATGCATGCCCACTAATACGGTGTGAAGCGATTGGTAACCATTGGCTTTGGGTATTGCGATGTAGTCTTTAAATTCACCGGGCACGGGTTTAAAGATATTATGCATAATGCCGAGGGTTCGATAGCAATCGTCAACTGAGTTAACAATTAGGCGGAAGGCGAAAACATCCATAATGTCGCGAAAGGATTTGTGTTTATCGCGCATTTTTTTGTAGATCGACCAAAGATGTTTTTCACGCCCTTTCACAATGGCTATAAAGGATTCTCTTTCGAGACGAACCTCAATGGCTTGATTGATCTCAGTAATAATTTCTTTGCGATTTTTACCGGCGGCTTTGATTGCTTCGCGGAGACGTCTATGGCGCAGAGGGTACATAATGGCAAAGCCAATATCCTCTAATTCAACACGAATGTCATTGATGCCTAATCGCTGCGCAATAGGCGCATAAATTTCCAGTGTTTCTCGAGCTATTCGGCGGCGCTTTTCTGGAGGTAATACGCCTAAGGTTCGCATATTATGGAGTCGATCAGCTAGCTTGACTAACACGACACGAATATCTTTGGACATAGCCAAAGTCATTTTTTGAAAGCTTTCAGCTTGTAGCTGAGCCTTGGTTTCAAATTCGATTTCACTAAGTTTACTTACCCCGTCGACCAAATCGGCAACTGTGCGCCCAAAGCGACGACTAATTTGACCTTTTGTAACCCCGGTATCTTCAATAACATCATGCAGCAAGGCGGCCATTAGACTTTCATGGTCTAGTCGCATGTCAGCCAAGATATTGGCAACTGCTAAAGGATGGGTAATATAGGGATCACCACTCTGACGTAACTGACCAGAGTGGCATTGCTCAGCATACCTGTAGGCACGCTCAATTTTAGTGACTTCTTTTGGCTCAAGATAGTTGGAGAGCTTTTCGGTAAGTACTGAAAGCACGTATTTATTACCCTCCTAGCCGCAACACCAAATTAGCTGGCGTCTTCAGGAGCTTCTTCAGTGCTTTCTTCAGATTCTACGATTTCATAGTCGCGTTCGATTTCTTGAAGAACCTCGGGCGTGATTAATCCCTGTTCGATTTCACGAAGAGCAATCACTGTGGGCTTATCATTTTCTACTTCAATGAGTGGTGGTCGTCCATCAACAGCAATTTGGCGGGCGCGTTTAGAGCCAACCATCACTAGTTCAAAACGGTTATCAACATAATCTAAGCAATCTTCTACAGTAATACGAGCCATATTATTTCCGATATTTATATATAATTTGATGACGATTTGCCATCGGAAGTCAGTGATTTTACCTAATACGAGGGGCTACGACAATAAATCAATTAATAGTTTTTCATGTCGCTGACTATTAATTTCACACCGCTGTGCTTGAATAATGGTTTGAAGCTCCTGACAGGCAATTTCAAATTGATCGTTTATGACTAAGTAGTCAGCATCATTATAGTGACTCATTTCTTCTTTTGCAGCGGCAACTCGTTGTTTGATTATTGCGTCTTCATCCTGTCCTCGACTCTTCAGACGTTCAAAAAGTGCCTGCTGACTAGGTGGTAAAATAAAGATGCTTTTGCTTCGAGGAAACTTGTTACGAACCTGCTCTGCACCCTGCCAATCAATTTCTAAGATGACATCAATTCCTTGATTTAGGCTGCTTTCAAGCCAATCCTTGGAGGTGCCATAAAAGTTACTGTGTACCCTAGCATGTTCGACAAACTGTTGGTTGGCGACCATGGCTTCAAACTCTTCGTAGGATACAAAGTGATAGTTAACACCGTCTTTTTCGCCGGGCCGAGCTTTTCGGGTGGTGTGCGATATTGAAACCTGAAGATTATCGAGTCTGTCTATAAGCGCAGAAACTAAACTGGTTTTTCCTGCGCCTGAGGGTGCTGAAATAATAAAGAGTGTGCCAAGTGCCATAGTAAAATGTGTCGGGTATTAAAATTATAATGTCGAGTTTACATCAGTGAAAAAATAAATCTACGCTGACGCACTCTCTAGCATATGAATATTATTTAATATTTTGGATCCGAATTAATAACGAAAATAATTATTTAAATTACGCACTAAAAATATCAACCATTAGGTTTGTAAACGGCAAATTTATAAGTTAAATCTGGCTCACGTCGTTAAAAATTTCACTGTCGACGGTAGTCTCTATATTAAAAACAACAAACGCGATTAATATCTGCTGGCACTAGACTCTGATCGACGAAAACAAACGACTAGTTTTGAGCTATCCAAGCTTTCCAGCTACAGAAATCGGTAATATCCGTAGCATCAGCTAATCCATTGCCGTCGCAAATGAAACCGCTCTTCCAAGATCCATCTGCTAGCTGCACCTTTCCAATGCCTAACGGCTCAGGGATGGCGGCCACAAAACTACCTAATTCCAGCGAGGGAATCGACCAAACTTCGACGTCAATTGCTCTCCCTCCTTGTGCAGCTCTGAGCATACCAGGACGTGCAATTGAGCCGCCAGCAAGGGCGAAGAGCTTGTAGTCAGGTGAGCTCTGAGTTTTAGCCTTTAATATCGCGCCCCGCTCCTTAAGTTGCCAGTTCAGGGGTAATCCCTCTAGGTGAGCACCGCATACTACTAGGTCAACACGTGTTTGATCAGCTATTGAATTAGCTAAACTATTGGGCCTCTTCATATTTAAGGCACCCAGCGGTGTATGAAACAGAGCCTCAATTCGATTAGCAATGCTAAGAAGCGATCGATCTCGGAAATTTAAACTTGATATTGTTACACCAAATGGCATGCCCGTTTCTGTGAATCCTGTAGGCACGGCAACCGCAGCCATATCGAAAAGATTCATAAAGTTGGTGTAGTAGCCCAACTGAGAATTGCATATAACTGGTTGCTCTAGCATTTCAGCAATCGTAAAGTGCTTGCCAGCTGTTGGAGTTAGCAAGCAGTCTATTTCTTCGATGGCTTTTCGGCAACGAGACTTTAACCCCTGAAGGCGATACTGATAAGTGAAAAGATCGGCAGCTGATGGGTACTTACCCTTTTTCACAATTTCGCGTACAACAGGATGAATTGCCTCAGGATTTTCATCAATCAGAGGTTGACAGGCCAGATATCGCTCAGCAACCCAGGGTCCCTCATAAAGCATCAATGCAGCTTCATCAAATGCGGCGTAGTCGATCTCGATTAAATCCACACCATCGTTATTAAGAGATTCAATAGTCTGCTGATAGAGCTGAGTGTAAGCTTTATCGCCAAAAAACTTGAGTTGTGAATCAGGCAGTATTCCAATTTTTAAGGGTCCCTGATGTTTGCCATAAAATCTTTGGCTGTTTGCAAAGGTATTTTTGCGACTGTACTCATCTGAAGTATCCAATCCTTCAGCCTGACTTAAAACCAGATTTGCATCATCAACGGTTAGTGAAAAAATGGTCATACAATCGAGACTACGGCACGCTGGCAGCATACCCGTTGCAGATAGCAAACCGATACTGGGTTTTACGCCAATTAGATTATTGAATCCAGCCGGAATTCTCCCAGAACCTGCCGTATCTGTGCCCAGGCTAAAAGCAGATAAACCAAGCGCGACAGCAACTGAAGAGCCGGCACTTGAACCACCAGAAATAAAATCAGGATTAAAAGCGTTATGACATTCACCGTAGGGTGAACGTGTGCCATTTAGGCCAGTTGCGAACTGATCTAAGTTGGTTTTACCTACTGGTATCGCCCCTGCATCAATTAGCTTCTGTACAACAAAAGCCGATTTTTCAGGTACATAACTAAAGTCAGGACAGGCTGCTGTTGTTGCGATGCCTGCCAGATCAATATTGTCCTTAATTGCAAATGGAATTCCCCAAAGAGGATGCGTGTCAATCGGTTTCTGAGACAATTCCTGCAGCCACTTCTTCTGTTCTTTAGCGGAGAGTATATGAATCCATATATTTCGGTCTTCATACAACTTGCTCTTTTCGCGAATTGACTCCATAAGCTGTTCAGGTGTCAAATTGCCAGAAAGATACTTAGTACGAATTTCATTAATTGTTATGGCCATTTTAAAGTCCTTGGTTAAATTCACTTACTTTTGAGTACCCGGTTCAATGACGATGAGTGCCTGGCCAGCAACAATGCGGGAACCGTTTTCGACTAGTATTTTGGAAATAATTCCAGCACTATGAGCCTGTATTGGGATCTCCATTTTCATTGACTCAAGTATCATCAGGGTGTCACCCACCGACACCGCTTGCCCCATCTCTATGGTTATCTTCCAGGCACTGCCTGATACGGGGCTATCGATAACTGTGGCATCGTCTGGCCAGTCCTGTTGCTGCAAAGCGATCTCCGTTTCATCTACTGAGAAATTAAATTGCCCGTCTCTGTGCCAGCGCTCAAGTTCTTGGGTAAACGCCTTGGTTCTTTGCTGATTAAATTGATCAATCTCATGACTGTTCGACTCTAAGTAGGCCTCGTATTTTGAGAGAGAGAACTCAGTTTTTTCAATTTTCAGAGGGTATCGACCCTGTGGGAAATCACGGCGAATATGTTTTAGTTCATCGTGTGTTACCTCATAAAAACGGATTTGATCGAAAAATCTCAGTAGCCAGGGCTCAGTAAACTCTCGAGTTTGCTTGTAGCGATTCCACATTTGAAGAGTACGCCCAACAAACTGATATCCTCCAGGACCTTCCATGCCGTAAACACAAAGATAAGAACCTCCAATGCCAACTGAATTTTCGGCGGTCCAAGTGCGCGCTGGATTGTATTTGGTCGTAACGAGTCTGTGGCGAGGATCAACGGGTGTCGCAACAGGCGCACCCAAGTAGACGTCACCCAAACCCATCACAAGGTAAGAGGATTCGAAAAGGATTTTTTTAACTTCATCAATACTGGCAAGACCATTTATGCGCCGAATAAATTCCAGATTACTTGGGCACCAGGGCGCATCTTTCCGAACCGACTGCTGATATTTATCGATTGCTTGTTGACAAGCTATATCATCCCAGCTCAGTGGTATATGAACTATGCGCGATGGGACAGTCAGTTCGGCAAGTCGGGATGATAATTCATGTTCAGCCTGCTCAATACGATCAATCAACAACTGATAGTCTATGATTTGGCTGTCATAATGAATTTGTAGTGATCGAATGCCGGGTGTTAGTTCTTTTATACCTTCCAGTGGACGCTCCTCAAGCCACTGCATTAATGCGTGTGCTCTGAAGCGTAATCGAATATCTAAAATTTGCTCACCATACTCAACTAAAAGAAAGTGATCACCAGCGGCTCTACAGACGATTTGATCTCCAAATACCGATGAATCGAAGGTTTTCAAAATGGGTGTAATCGGAGGTATAGGCTCAACAGCATCACAACCGACTTTCTCAAAGGATCTGATGGTGGCAGTTTGATCTGCTTCTAGCATCCGTGCTTGCTCAAGTGTAATAGGTTTAAAGCGAACTTTGTTTCCTGCCTTTAATTGACCAAGCTTCCAGAGATCTGCGGTCACAACGGTCGCAGGGCATACAAATCCGCCAAGTGAAGGACCGTCAGGCCCTAGTATGACCGGCATATCCCCAGTAAAATCTACGGTACCAAAGGCATAAGCATTATCATGAATATTTGATGGGTGCAGACCTGCTTCGCCACCATCTGACCGCGCCCAGTCAGGTTTTGGGCCTATCAGGCGAATGCCTGTTCGGCTTGAGTTGTAATGAACCTCCCAGTTCGCCTCAAAAAAGCGTGAAATATCTTGACCAGTAAAGTAGTCAGGAGATCCATGAGGGCCATATATTACTCGAAGTTCGTAGGTGTCTCCCAGATTTGGCCGCAATGTTTCAGGTACCTTTGCCACTTGATTATGTGTCGAATAACTGTATCGCAGTACATCCCCAGCTCTAAGCGCTCTGCCATTGTGGCCTCCAAACTTACCCAGCGTAAAAGTCGATTGAGCACCTAAATATGAAGGGATATCAAACCCGCCATCTATCGCGAGATAGGCACGTGCACCCTGCTCTTTAATCCTGCCAAGCGAAAGGGTTTGTCCAGCGTTTACATTGATCACATCCCACATTGGCATTGGCTTCTGATCGAGACTTATATCAATAGATGCACCAGTTACAATGATCTTAGCATCCGCACCAAATTTCAAAACGGGACCCTGCAAAGTGATTTCGAGCGCACTGCATTCTTCATCATTGCCCAAACTACGATTACCCAGCCTAAAGGAATAACTATCAAATGGGCCTGATGGTGGCACGCCCACATGCCAATATCCGACGCGCCCCGGATAATCTTGGATAGTGGTCTGAGTCCCTGGTGACTGAACCTCGATGCGTGTCGGTTGATATTCAAACCGGTTCAAATATTGGGTTGTCACCTTGCCGGTCTTAACTGCTGGGTCTTTTATTAGATTTATTAGATAATCAAGATTTGTTTCTGAGCCAAAAAGCTCAATCTTACTGAGTGTTATATCAAGCTTCTTAAGCGCTTGATCTCGGGAATCTGATTTAACTATCACCTTAGCAATCATCGGATCAAAATATGGCGGAATCTCAATGCCTGAATCTATCCAGTGATCAATACGTATACCCGTTCCTTTGGGGAAATTTACCCGACTAAGTAAACCTGGACAGGGTTGGAAGTCACGCCAAGGATCTTCAGCATAGATTCGGACCTGGATTGAATGGCCATCGGGTTTAAGTCCTTTCTTCAGTTTTCTAAGGTCGACTTTTTCGTCAGAAGCAACCCTTATCATCCACTCAACAATATCCAGTCCATACACCTCTTCAGTCACCCCATGCTCAACTTGTAGGCGGGTATTAACCTCGAGAAAATAAAATTTTTCTGAATCATTATCGAAGATAAATTCCACAGTACCTGCATTACGATAATTAACAGAGGAGAGAAGACGTTCAGCAGTCAGATGAAGTTCTTTGCGCACCGATTCTTTTAGATTTGGTGCCGGACACTCTTCAATGACTTTTTGATTTCGACGCTGGCTAGAACAATCGCGCTCACCCAAAGAGATCGCGCTTCCCTTGCCATCACCAATTACTTGAACTTCTATGTGACGAGCACTAGCAATGAACTTCTCCAAAAATACCCCATCATCAGCAAAGTTTTTTCCTCCCAGGCGCTTAACTGAGTCAAATACAGATTTAAGTTCCTTCTCTGATTGGCAAAGCTGCATCCCAATTCCACCGCCGCCGGCAGTGGTTTTAAGCATTATCGGATAACCTACCTGTTGAGCGAAGCGGCAGGCTTCATCAACGCTGCCTAGCAGAGAAGAGCCTGAAAGCAAGGGAACACCAGACTGCTCAGCCAGAGCTCGGGCTTTGTGCTTAAGACCAAATTCCTCAATCTGTGAGGTAGTAGGCCCAATAAAATGTATGCCTGCTTGCTCACAACGCGCTACAAAATTTGAGTTTTCACTCAAAAATCCATATCCAGGATGAATAGCTTGAGCCCCAGTTTTTTGAGCAATTTCAAGAATTAGTTCAATATTTAGATATGTCTGACTGGCGTTACCCTCACCCAAAGAATAGGATTCATCAGCATGCTGCACATGCAAGCTCTCACTATCACTTTCGGCATAGATGGCCACAGATTCTATGCCTAGTTGTTTCAAGGTTCGAATAATCCGCGTTGCAATAGCACCTCGATTGGCAATTAATATCTTGTTGAACATTTTCATCTCAGAAGCAGGTCGTCCCGCTGGTATTGATTCGACAGTGGCCGTCCACTGAAGTGATTAAATCTTGATTTAAGCCTAATTAGTCCCAAACCAGTAGCTCAATTGGTGTTGGGTTATATCCGTTACAAGGATTATTCAATTGTGGGCAGTTGGATATAAGCACGATCACATCCATTTCCGCCTTCAATTCGACATATTTATCAGGGCCTGAGATACCATCTTCAAAAGTGAGGCCCCCCGATTCTGTCACTGGCACATTCATGAAAAAGTTAATGTTGTGTCCGATATCCCGCTTGCTTATCCCAAATTCAGGATGCTCGGCGATTGCCAACATCCAGCTGTCGCGGCAAGCATGCATGCAGCGTTTTTCTAGGTCATAGCGCACAGTATTACTTTCTGAGGCGCAAGCGCCGCCCAAAGTGTCGTGACGACCACAGGTATCCGCTGATATCTTAAGCATTCGATTGCTCCGATTCGAGCGCAGCACAGTGCCCGATGTAAGATAGAGATTTCCCTGATGACGGATTGTGTCCATTGCGCTATATCGCTCTGAAGGTTCATTTGCATTAAAGAAAAGCGTGTCGGCGGCCTGATTACCCTCAAGATCCAATAATCTGATTGTCTGTCCGGCTTTAACATTTCCGATAAAATAATCCCCAGAGTCGATCACTATGCGTGAACAAGCTTTTTCAGGGTTCAAATTGCTTTCAATCATCTTCTTGCTCCTAAAGGCCTAGTTTATATAGATTATTGTTCATGAAGCCTCGACGATTTTCTTCACGAAAATTCATGCAATAGTCATCATCTTCAACCGCCAAGGCAGTGCCAAGCTCGATGCAGATTGCAGATTGGGGGTAGTTTTCTGACAGATCTAATGGGTGAGGGCAATTATGTAGCAATACCAAGGTGTCCATTTCGAATCGAAGCGTAACCTGATCACCAGCTTTGCTATGGTTTTTATCCAGCATGATATTGCCATGTTGGTCACTAACTACTCGGCTGAACCAATTTATGTTCATGGCGATGTCGGGAGCTGAGAGCCCATACTTCGCTAACTCAGTCAGAAATGCATCATGGCCATTCTGATGCCAAGCATTTCGATCCTTTTGGTAATCGCGCGGGCCCCAGCGTTCTGTAACCTCATCGGCCTGAATGTTGCCACAAACCGTCTCGTGCCATCCCAACGTGTCATCAATGATAGAAGCAAAGATGCGCCCCATATCAGAATAGAGGCAGTGACCTCGTGTCAGTTTAAAAGTGTGTTGGCATTTTAGCGTATCTGGCGCGTTGTATCGCTCAAGCAGATTTTCGGGATTGTAAAATAGCATCCCAACGTTACTGTTGCCCATAATATCGGTGAGGCGTAAAACAGTTCCGCGACGTGCACGTAAGGACCAGTGCCCACCTGCTGGAATTTTCGTTTGGTAGTCAATCGATTGAATCATAGGAAACCTCTCATTTAGTTACACTAGAGTACCCCGGCACTATCGGCCATTGAGTCTCCCGGGCTTTTATCCCGCCGTGTAACCCCAGTCATCACAGAGTGATAATTGAAAGGTCGAGTGCTCTTGGACCAGTCGCTTGCAAACCCTTTGATAAGGAGTATCACTGCAAGCCGGAACCCTAGCGCTCTATTTAGTGAAATTTTAGTCTGATCTGCCTAATATGAAGTTTACGTCATCATTTTAATGCAGAGCAGTATCCGGACTGAAATTTAACCTCAGGGGTACGGACACTTAATAACATAGCAAAAAGGATGCCAGAGTTCAAAGCCGACGCATATGCTTGATATTTAACTTATTAAAATCAGCTAACGCTTTTGCAAAAGTTTAAAACCCCAAATATTGCACCAAATAAACTCAAAATTTAAATGACGCCCTTTTTTGGATCACAACAAAAAATGCCCATCTTTAGGGGCATTGAAAATTTCCCCAGAGAGTTTCATTTTATAAAAAGTACTATTAATCATGCACTTCAGTTGGATAAAGCTATTTTTTTAAATGTTATTTCATGAGTTGGCACAGCATATGCATAGGTGAAATTATAGTTTTCTTTTTCGCAATTATTTAACCCCCTTTGCTAACTAACACGACTCTGGAGAATCAGATGAAAAAATTACTGACCGCCACACTTCTAGCTGGATTGACTTGGTCATCAACATTACTCGCAGAACCTTTAAAAATTGGCTACAGCGATTGGCCCGGCTTTGTTGCTTGGGAAATAGCTATTGAGAAGAAGATGTTTGATAAAGTTGGTGTTGATGTTCAATTCGAGTGGTTTGATTATGTTGCAAGTATGGATGCTTTTGCAGCAGGACAGCTTGATGCTGTCGCAATTACCAATGGTGACGCATTGGTTACAGGAGCAACAGGTGCTCAAAACGTCATGATTCTTATTCATGACTTCTCGAATGGTAATGACATGGTGATTGGTGCGCCTGGTATTTCATCAATAACTGATCTAAAGGGTAAAAAGGTCGGTGTGGAGGTTGGCTTTGTTGGTCACCTTCTTCTTTTGAATGCGCTTGAAAAAAATGGTTTGACTGAAGCAGATGTTGAATTAGTTAATGTTCCAACAAACGAGACACCTCAGGTGCTTGCGTCTGGACAAGTTGACGCGGTAGTTGCTTGGCAGCCTAGTTCAGGGCAAGCACTTAACTTAGTTCCAGGTTCAAAAGCGATTTACACATCGAGGGACGAACCTGGTCTTATCTTTGATATTCTTGCGGTATCGCCATCAAGCCTTGCGCAGAATCGAAAAGACTGGGCGAAAGTGATTGAGGTGTGGGATATGGTTGTTGCTTATCTCAAGGATGAGGCTACTCGTGATGACGCAATTTCTATTATGGCTGCTCGCGTGGGTTTGACCCCTAAGGAGTACAAAGGTTTTATTGATGGGACCCACATTATGAGCGTCAAAGAATCGATGGCTTATGCAGTTAAAGGTGATAGCTTTAGCTCCATATATGGCTCTTCCAAAATTGCTGATGACTTTAACGTTGCCAATGAGGTTTATCCTGATGCTCAACTTATCGAAGCCTATATCGATATGTCTCTGATGGAAGCAAGTCAGTAATACTTTTCTGAGGAGTGGATATTTTTAGTATTTACTTCTCAACCTCCAGACAGCGTAGGGGCCTCAATTGGAAGCCCCTATCTGTCAGAATTGAATTTTTTTGAAAATCGTGCAGGAAACGAGTTTATGTCGATATTTTCGGTAAATCGTCCGCTGCCAAGCCGACAGCGCTCCATGGTAGCTCTATTAAGCTTCGCGGTTCCAATCATTATCTGGTGCATGGTGAGTTACGTTCCTTTTCTATGGCATCCACTTACGCAAATAACTGACCCTGGATCGGTCAGTTTCTTCCGCGATGAAATGTTGGTTGATAATAAGGTTTTTGAAGTCGAAACTAGTAAAGCCATTGAAGCGGGTACCGCCCTTCCACAGGGAGTGCCTGCAAACCCGCTCTATCTTCCTGCTCCACATGAGGTCGCCACGGCCTTTGTAACCGCATTTACGGCTGAACCGAAAAGGCGCAGTGAAAAGTGGCTTCATGAGAGTTTGTGGAGCAGTATCCAGGTGATTTTTTGGGGGTTCTTTCTCTCATCCATTATCGGGATACCATTAGGTATATTGGCAGGAACCTTTGACTTTTTTTCACGCCTGTTTGAGCCCTTTATAGAATTTTTCCGTTATCTGCCAGCGCCTGCATTTGGAGCGCTTGCAGTTGCTGTGCTTGGCATCTATCAGGCACCGAAGATTGCAATTATATTTATCGGTACTTTTTTTCAACAAGTTTTGGTGGTTGCTAACACTACTCGCAAACTTGACCCATCGCTGCTAGAAGCTGGCCAGACTTTGGGTGCTAGCAATCGGTCTCTGGTTATGCGAATCGTTATACCTGGAATCCTTCCTGATCTTTATCGAGATACTCGAATTCTTTTGGGCTGGGCCTGGACATACTTGATTGTTGCTGAACTTATCGGTACTAGTTCGGGTATTACTTGGTTCATTACTCAGCAGGCTCGCTATAAAAATTTCGATAATGTTTTTGCGGCAATCATCATGATTGGACTTATGGGATTGATGATTGATCTACTTCTCGCTTGGTTAGGGCGTCGCTTGTTCCCATGGCAAAAAACACAGTAGCCAGCGTAAATGATGAGTCGCTAATAATTCGGTAGGAAACTCTAATGACTAAATTTGATTTGCCCGATTACAAAATACAAAACCATGAGGTCAAAGATCGGTTTGATCGACTAAAACAACGCCCAATCTCTATGGAGGTTAAGGGATTGTCTAAAGAGTTTCCGACTCTAAACGGCAAAGTGACCGCACTCAAGAACATCAATTTAAGTATTCACAAGAGAGAATTTGTCTGTGTTATTGGGCCGTCTGGCTGCGGAAAATCAACGCTTATTCGCATACTGGCGGGTCTTGAAACCGCTACATCGGGGCAGATACTTCTCGATGGGGAACCCGTTGCTAAACCAGGCCCGGAGCGGGGCATGGTGTTTCAGGGGTATACCTTGTTTCCTTGGCTAACTGTAAAACAAAACATTATGTTTGGCCTAATTGAGAGCGGCATGGGAAAGGATGCAGCAGAATCAGAGGCGCGGCAATGGACAAACCTGATTGGTCTGAGTGCATTTGAAAATCACTACCCAAGACAGTTGTCGGGTGGCATGAAGCAACGCGTAGCAATCGCTCGTGCACTTGCGAATCAACCAAAAATACTGCTGATGGACGAGCCTTTTGGTGCGCTAGACGCCCAAACTCGGGCTAAAATGCAGGCATATTTAATGGAAATTTGGAAAAATATTGATATCACGGTTTTATTTATCACTCACGATCTTGATGAAGCGGTATATCTTGCAGACCGTATCCTAGTTCTGAAGGCCAATCCTGGAGAAGTTGAGGAGGTCATAGAGGTGCCTGTGCCTCAACCTCGTAACCCCAGTCAATTTCTGTCGCCCGAATTTCTCGCGACAAAACAACATATTGAGCAGTTGATTCATCCGCCCACAGATAATGATACCGATAATATTGATTTGGTCAGAATGGTACATGTTAAATCAGATGTGGGGAGTGTGTTCTAATGTATAGCTTGCATCAGATGACTTGGGAGGAGGTCGCTGTAGCAGTTAGGAATGGCATTCAAACTGCTGTATTACCGATTGGTGCTACCGAACAGCATGGGCCTCATCTAGGTTGCGGTATGGATACGGCTATCGCTGATACTCTTTGTGAAGACGCTTCTCGGCAGTCTCCGGTTATTCTTCTTCCTACCCTGTCTTACGGCTGCTCTATTGGGCACTCCAGACGATGGCCTGGAACGATCGCCCTAAATCCGAAAACGCTGATCGATGTTGTTTCTGATCTTGGAGATTGGGTTCAGTCCTCTGGTATTCGCAGACTGATTTTAGTTAATGGCCATGTAACTAACGAAGCGCCTTTGCGATGCGCCTTAGAAATTCTTCGTGCTCGACATGACGGATTTATGGTCGCCTTGATCAATACTGCTCGTGTTTCTTCGCGAGTTCGTGACGCGCACTTTAATGATGCCGAAGACTGGCATGCGAATGATGCGGAAACAGCTCTTATGATGGCGCTTCATCCAGACCTCGTAAGAGAAGATAAAGTTGAGAAAGCAGACGACTCTGACCGCACTAGGGATTGTATATTCAGTCATCCAGTTAACCGAACTAGCTTAAATGGCGTTACGGGCAATCCATCGGCAGCAACTCTCGAGAAGGGTGAAAAGCTGTATAAATGGATGCTAGAAGATATTACTAATCTTTTTCACCGGGCCTCCATAGAAGAGGCACCGTTGACGCGATCTTATCATCAAAGTGTGTTGGAAGATGATATGGACGCCTGAGTATCGCTGTAGATGAGTGGGGAGCTACCTCCCAGCAAAAAATATGAGCACATGCCTACACTAAATAGGCATACCTCTGTGAACTTTAAGGCTAGTTACGCCAAAATTCAGGCGAGCTACTACCATCTTATATGACAGGAAAATGATATGATTGATTTCAAAACTGATTCTGAAATTTCAGCAATAGAGGCTGATCTAAGAAATAAAGGTGTGAAATACTGCATGGGTACCTATGTAGATATACATGGTGTACCCAAGGGAAAGATCGTCCCGCTACCTCATCTTCATCATATGGCTCATGGCTCTGAGCTTTATACTGGCTACGCGCTAGACGGTCTTGGGCAGGCTCCTAACGATGACGAGATCGCTTCAGTACCAGATTTGGAGCATATTATTCAGTTACCTTGGCAGCCAGAAATCGCCTGGATGCCCGCCGATATTACTTTATATGGCAAACCCTATGAGCTTAATACCCGTGTCTTACTTAAAAAAATTCAGCAACAAGCCAGGGAGATGGGTTTTGGGATGAATCTTGGAATTGAGGCCGAAGTATTCCTTCTGAAAAAGAACGAAGATGGCAGTTTGAGCACGCCAGATCCCGATGATAAGCTAACAAAACCCTGTTATGATACGCGAGCATTTCTCAGCAATTTTAGTTGGGTTGATCGCATGGCGACCAGCATTAACGAATTGGGATGGGACCTTTATTCCTTCGATCATGAAGATGCCAATGGTCAGTTTGAATTTGACTTCACATATGCCGACGCGCTAACGACATGTGATAGATTTACCTTCCTGAAATTAATGGCAAAAGAATACGCCAAACAAGAAGGATTACTTGCTACATTTATGCCCAAGCCTTTCGCCAATAAAACAGGTAATGGTGCGCATTTTAATATATCGCTATACGACATTAATACAGGTGAAAATCTCTTCCAGTGCGCGCCTGAGGATGATCCATATGGGCTGGGGCTGACCGAATTGGGTTATCAATTTGTAGGTGGTATTTTGAAACACGGTCCTGCGTTATGTGCAGTGTTTGCCCCAACGGTTAACTCCTATAAGCGGCTTGTTCGGCAAGGTGATATGCCTTACTTCACATGGGCGCCAGTCTTTAACTCTTTTGGTTCAAATAACCGAACTAATTCCGTTAGGGTGCCAATGGGAGGTGGTCGTTGTGAGTCTCGTAATGCAGATGGTGCTGTTAATCCCTATTTAGCAGCTGCTCTTGCACTTGCTGCTGGACTAGAGGGTATTCGCGAGGGACTCAGCCCTGGAAAACCTCAGGAGCGGAATCTTTACGAGCTGACCGAAGCTGAGCGTAAAAAGATGGGTATTAGCTTTCTACCTAGAACACTTCAGGAAGCAATTCATGCATTTGATGCAGACCCATTTATCGAGGAGGTGATAGGCCAGGAGCTCAAGGCTGAGTTTATCAAGTACAAGCAGCAGGAGTGGAATGATTATCATCAGGCGATTAGTGACTGGGAGATTGAGCGCTACACTCACCTTTTTTAAAATTGAAATGGCCCAGCTTTTTGACTGGGCTATCGGGTAGTTACTTGCGCTTCAGTTTAAATGCATGAATGGAGTGAATTTAAGACCTAATTTCAACCTGACTTGCAGGAATAAACTATTAATTGTTTATTAAACGCACGTGGATATTGTTCAAAACTAAATGGTTTGTGCCCATGCCTAACCAAATTAACTAGTCATGAATAATCCTGGTATAACGATCCAGAGCTTTACTTTCGTTCTTCCGCCAGATTCGCGCAGAGTTCTCATTGACTGCTGTGTGGGCCTGATAAGAAAAGCTCGGTTCCAGAGAGTCTATGCGCCAACGTCGTTCAATTTCACGACCCTGAATTGCTATGCTCTGAATTAAGATATTCTTGTCTTTTGTCAGTGAAAAACCCTCAAGTTGAATCTCATCAGCATTTGGAGCCTTAAAATCCAGCGCATGCAGCGTTTTATAACAGCCGGATGATTCACGTTGGGCTACCAGAGTTTGAAAGTCTAACAGCTCAGATCGTTGTTCATATGAGCCTTTTTGTATAGCCTGTGATAATGTCAGCCCACTAGCAAGCCAATGATGCTCAGCTACTATATTAGTTCTACCTAATACAAGTCCTGCATATTCTCCATTAATGATTAGCGCCCCTGATCGCGGTAGTGTGATGCCCGTTTCTAAATCGGTCTCTGACTCAAGCTCAAGACCAATCATCGGCCCAGTGTGGGCTTGATTTAGATGCCGCCAATCCTCTACATAGGCACCACTTGGCGCAAATTCAATCATACAGTTACCGATCCGACGCAATTCAGCGGGCTCAGGCCAACGGTTATGAAGCTGATAGCTCGCGCCGTCTTTCCAAGTTAGCTGGTTCTTTTCCCAGTAAGTATGTGCGTACCAGGCGTCTAGATTTGCCAGTTCTAATAACGTTTGCAGGTTCTCATAATCGCCTTTTGGGTATTTTTTTTGTTCTTTTTTTATCGGCAAACGCAAATCTATAGTCAAACCGCCGCTTTGGAGCCAAAATACACGAGTCTGGGTATCGCTGAGCCCATCTGCGAAGCTGATAGTTCGACGATAAAAAATACCAAGCATCCATTTCGGTACTCTAATGTCTGATTTAAAGCTGTTCTTGCTTGCCAGCTTAATTAGATTCATCGTTCATTTCCTGTTGACCGAGCGCCATCCATTAGAGGTTTAAACTGCCCGAAGGTAGCCAGCGTCTTTGACGCCTCTGGCAATGCTATCTCTCCATTTTCCAAACGACGTTGAAGGTATTGAAATGTTTGAATGGTCTGAGCATACAAATGATCACCACAAACAAGCCCATCGTATTTATCTGAGTCTTTCCCAGCCTGTGGTGGAAGTATTGGCTCTACAAAAGTGTCATAATCCAAACTGCAGAACAATGGAAAAGAAAAACGTTCCTCTTTGACTTTTCGCACACGATGTGAGGTCGCTACAAATCGGCCGTTAGACAAAATTTCAAGCATATCGCCGATATTTACAATAAAACTTCCTGGACGGTGTGGTGCATCTATCCAGTCACCAGCTCCATTCAATACCTGCAAACCATCGCTTGTCGTCAGCAAAAGTGTAAAACATTCATAATCGGTGTGCGCGCCAATGCCCTCCCTATCTACTGCATTCTCATCATAGGGATAATGTACTAAACGCAGTTGACTGGGAGGTCGACTAACTTTTGAAATCAAGGTGTTTTCTGGCAATCCAAGGGCAAGCGAAAATCCTTTGAAAAGAAGATTTCCAAGTTCGAGTGCTTCTGTATAATAAGATTCAACTTTACTCTTAAACTCCCTTAGATCAGGCCATAGATTGGGGCCAAGCATTGGCCGTTGATAGAATCTTTCCTGCAGATCAAACCCCAAATCGTAAGATTCTTTATGGTCAACTTTTGAGGGATCGAAGGCTGTACTATAAAACCGTTCCTCACCCTCTGGGACATAGCCACTGTGGTTTTGTGATAAACCAATATAGGATTGCATTTTTACACGTAGAGGCTGACTAAAAAATTGCCTTGCTGCACTGATAAGTGAGTCTACTCTTGACTGAGATATTTGGTGACCCTCTAAATAAAAAAAACCCACTTCCCTGGCAGCTTTGGCGAGCTGGATTGCAACCTGATTGCGGTCATCAAAGTTGCATGAATATAACCCAGTAATGTCGATTACCGGTATTTCGCTGAATGCAGTATGAGGGTTATTTGATTGACTTTTTGCCATGGCTTGCTCCCGTGTTAAATTGGAATTAGCCTGGCCGTCCAGATTGTTGTCGCTTACAAGGAAACAATTTGATCATACATTTCTCTTGTAACGAATCGGGTCGTCCCGATTCAAATATCTTACAAAAGCGAAACATATTTTTCAAATTGGATTTACTGCATATTTGAATTAGCTCTCTACCAGTATACGTTTAAGGTAGAGTTAACCTAAAAGAAGAGGTCATCGAGTTTTGTTGCAAATGCTATGAATTAACGAAGGTATCTTAATGGCGGAGTTATGATCAAGGGTGGTTTAGGAGCCAAAGTAGAATATTTTGCTACTATTGAAAGCTACTCAATATTCTGGATCTGTTCACGCATCTGCTCGATAAGTACTTTCAATTCAACAGAAACCTGCGTGGTGGTGTTAGAAATAGACTTCGATCCTAGAGTATTTGCTTCGCGGTTCAGCTCTTGCATTAAAAAATCCAGTCTTCTACCGATGGATTCGTTGCTTTTAAGTGCCAGTCTGATTTCGCTAATATGAGCTTCTAAGCGGTCCAGCTCCTCGTCTACATCGGCACGATTGGCGATAATGACCATTTCTTGCTCAAGACGCTGCTCATCCATCTGATCTTTCAGTTCATTAAGCTTTTCGTGGAGGCGAGTTCTTTGTTGTTGAAGAATCTCGGGCAAGTTTTCACGAACGATAGCAACCTGCGATTCAATACCTCTCAGACGCTGTTCAACCATTTCAGCCAGTTTGGTCCCTTCGCGTTCGCGCCCTTCAAGCATCTGATCTAGGGCTAAGTCGAAGGCCTGCTTTCCCGCTTTACAGACTTGTTTAGCTTCTATGCCGGCATCTTTGATAACTCCGGGCAACTTCATAATATCTACTGCCGAAATAGGTGCTGCATTTGATAGCTGATTGGCAATTGCCTGCGCAATTTCAATATGTGATTGAGCGACTTCTAGATCAAGGGTGGAGGCAGCATCATTATGATTAAAGGCAATTTGCACTGAACAGTCGATTTTACCTCGAGTGAGTTTTTTGCGAGTCATATCTCGCAAGGCGGTTTCAGATTCACGAAGAACATCTGGCATTCTAAAGCCAACTTCTAGAAATCTATGATTAACCGATCGTAGCTCACAGGTAATCGAACCCCAGTTGGTTTCTTGGGTAATTCTGGCATATGCGGTCATGCTGCGTGGCATAATTGCTCCGAATGATTTTTTATTTGGAGGTATTCTAACAAAGGCCGTTCAACAGAGGGAAGATTTGTTACAATTAGAAATTAACTTTCCAAATTTGTAACAGGATATTAAACATGACCAGACCAAGCGGGCGTCGTCCCGAGCAGTTGCGCCAAGTAAAAATTACCCGAGAATACACGCAGCATGCAGAGGGTGCGGT
Organism: Porticoccaceae bacterium; assembly: GCA_038139495.1. Lineage (GTDB taxonomy): Bacteria > Pseudomonadota > Gammaproteobacteria > Pseudomonadales > Porticoccaceae > HTCC2207. Next base: position 65,945 of record JAYOSY010000002.1, on the reverse strand, counting down.
ATTAGTTGAATTTGGTAACACTAAGGTGATCTGTACAGCTACGGTTGAAAATAGCGTGCCAAGGTTTTTGCGAGGTAAGGGTCAGGGCTGGGTAACGGCCGAATATGGCATGCTGCCCAGATCTACCAATAGCCGTATGGGTCGTGAAGCAGCGCGCGGTAAACAATCAGGTCGCACGCAAGAAATTCAAAGATTGATCGGCAGAGCTTTGCGTGCTGCGGTTGACCTTAAATTGTTGGGTGAAAATACCATTTATATTGATTGTGATGTTATCCAGGCTGATGGCGGCACGCGAACGGCAGCCATCACCGGTGGCTGCGTTGCATTGGTTGACGCAATTCGTTATTTACAGCGCGAAAAACTAATTAAAGATGATCCTCTACTGCATATGATTGCTGCGGTTTCAGTGGGTGTTTACAAGGGTGCAGCTGTTTTAGACTTAGATTATCCGGAAGACTCTAATGCAGAAACAGATATGAATGTGGTGATGGACGCCAATGGCGGCTATATAGAAATTCAGGGTACGGCTGAAGAAGCCCCGTTTTCTGGTGAGGCGCTGACCGAAATGTTGCAGTTGGCCAACCAAGGTATTGCGGATTTAATTCGCGTGCAAAAAATGGCATTGGCTCAATAGGCCAAAACTGATCTATTCTTAAATAAATGGGACAAAAGATTACAAACAGATGAAAGCATACAAAGTAGAATTTATTGAAAATGCCATTGAAAATGGCGCGCTAAAATTTGGCCAATTTGAACTTAAATCAGGCCGCACGTCACCGCATTTTTTTAATGCGGGTGAATTTTACAAAGGTTCAGCCTTGGCCGCTCTGGGTAAATGTTATGCCACCGCCATTGTTGAATCTGGTATTGAATTTGATGTTCTCTTTGGGCCTGCCTACAAGGGTATTACCCTAGCGGCTGCAACTGCAATTGCACTGTCAGAGGATCATGGCATTGATGTGCCCTATTGCTTTAATCGCAAAGAGGCAAAAGCCCATGGTGAGGGTGGCTCCCTGGTTGGCGCGCCACTTGAAGGCAAGGTTCTTATTATTGATGACGTAATTACTGCAGGAACGGCTATTCGAGAGGTGATGGCGATTGTTGATCAGGCAGGCGCTAAGGCTGCCGGCGTAGTGATTGGCTTGGATCGCAAAGAGCGCGGCAAAACTGATAAGTCTGCCATTCAAGAGGTTGAAGAGCAGTTTGCGATTCCTGTGGCAAGTATTGTGGATATCAATGATATTTTGGGGTATCTAGAAAAGCAGCCTGAAAATCAAGCCTTAGTGGCAAAAATTGATGCCTACCGCCAACAGTATGGCGTTTGATCAGCAATATCTAGCTAAATTTATTTAAAAACAGCATCTGAAAGAGCCGACCACTGTTGTTGCCAGTGATCGGTTGGTGCCTGCTTAAAATCACTGCGAACAAATTGACTTATCTTGCCTTCTAATAAGGTTATTAGAAGATTAACCACCACATTGATTGATAGGTTTAGCTGCAAATTTTGGCCAAGCTCGGCCTCTCTAAGAATTTGCTTTAGTTGAGATTCAAGACGACCAAAAAGCTGAGCCACGCGTTGCTGAAGCCTTTCATTTTCTCCTGCTAAGGCATCGCCATTTAAAAGGCGACTGATGCCGGGATTTTTTTCGGCAAAAGTAAGCGTCAAACTAATAATTCTAAAGCACTGTTGTGTTGCATTGGGTTCGTCGTTGAGGATGCCGTTCACTCTGGCAAAGATGGTTTCTTCGATAAAGTCGATCAGCCCCTCAAACATTTTAGTTTTGCTTGGAAAGTGTCGATATAGCGCTGCTTCAGAGCAGCCTAGCTCAGAGGCCAAGGCTGCCGTTGTTATTCGTCCGCGATTGGTCTCAAGCATTAAAGCTAGCGCCTGAAGGATATCTTGCGATCTGGCGCTTTGCTTAGCTACCATACAGTCCTCATTTACTACTTGTTGGTTATTAGGGTGCCAACACCTTCATCGGTGAATAGCTCCAACATAACGGCGTGATCAACTCGGCCATCAATAATATGTGATGCGGCTACACCGGCATTAACGGCATCTAGCGCGCATTGAATCTTAGGTAGCATGCCGCCATAGATGGTGCCGTCAGCAATGAGCTTATCAACTCGTTTGACATCCAGGCCGGTAAGCACCTCGCCTTGCTTGTCTTGTAATCCCGCCACATTGGTCAGCAGCATCAGTTTTTCCGCCTCAAGCACCGAGGCTACTTTGCCGGCTACTAAATCGGCATTGATATTGTATGAGGCGCCATCACTGCCAACCCCAATAGGGGCAATCACTGGGATGTAATCGCTTTTTATCAGCATATCAATCACTGTTTTATCCACTGATTCAACTTCACCTACCTGACCTATATCAATGATTTCTGGTGCAGACATTTCAGGGGTTTGCTGTGTAACCACCAGTTTCTTTGCCTTGATGAGTCGGCCATCCTTTCCGGTAACGCCAAAAGCTCTGCCGCCAGCGCTGTTAATCAGGTTCACTATTTCTTTATTAATAGTTGCACCCAAAACCATCTCAACGGCATCCATTGTTTTGCTGTCAGTTACACGCATGCCATTGACGAATTTTGATTCAATTGAGAGGCGATCAAGCATTTCACCAATTTGTGGCCCGCCACCATGAACCACAACAGGGTTGATGCCGACGGCCTTCATTAAAACAATATCGCGAGCAAAGCTTTTCTTCAGACGATCGTCGACCATAGCATTGCCGCCATACTTGATAACCACAGTTTTTCCCGCAAATCGCTGGATATAGGGTAAGGCCCTCGATATTACCTTGGCGGTGATTTCAGCTTCTTCTCGATTTAATGACATGGCTATAAGTAATCTTCCACATTGTTAATAAATGGCGTTAGTTCTTTAATAAACAGCTTCTTAATACGCGCTAATTCTTTCATATTATCAGCTTCAAAGCGCATTGTAAGATAGGCAGAGGTATTGGATGCTCTAATTAAGCCCCAGCCATTATTGTATTCTACCCTTAGTCCATCAATAGTGTTAACTTTAGCGCCTAAAAAGTTGCATTGATTCGCTATATTTGCGAGTAACTGAAATTTCTCAGATTCTAAAATGGGTATTAATATTTCAGGGGTATCTGCGCAAGGGCTGAATTCCTTGAGAATCGCATCTAAATCTTTATTAGTGTCACCTAATATTTCGAGCAACCGCATTGCGGCATAGATTCCGTCATCAAACCCATGCCAGCGGTCATTAAAGAAAATATGCCCGCTAAATTCACCGCCAATTTTTGCGCCAGTCTCAGTCACTGCTCTTTTGACATGGGAATGACCGGTCTTGCACATCACCGGTACACCGCCATTTTCAGTGATTAGTTGGCTGAGGCGATTACTACTTTTGACATCAAAAACCACCTTTGTTTTTGGATAATGGCCTAGGATATTCTGGGCAAAAATCATCATCAACTGGTCTGGCCAGACTATGGCACCGGTTGCTGTGACAACGACTAATCGATCGCCATCGCCGTCGAAAGCAAATCCTAAATCCGCATTCTTGGTAAGCACTGTTTGCCGAAGTTGACTCAGATTTTTTTCGTCTGAGGGATTGGGGTCATGATTGGGAAAGTTACCATCGGGCTTGCAAAAAATAGCCGTAAGATCACAGCCTAGTTGTGTAAAAATTTTTTCAGCGAGTGGTCCTACTACGGCATTCCCAGCATCAATAACAATTTTAAAATTGGTTTTAGGGTTGCAGTTTTGAGTAATCGCTTTTAGATAAGTATTTGCTATATCCACAGCTGTGACTTGGCCCGTTTGTAGTAGTTTTGGGCTGGGTAAATGCATTAACTGCTTTAGTTGTTGCAGTATTGCGCCATCAATAACCTTATCGCGAACAACAATCTTAAAGCCGTTATATTCCTTTGGGTTGTGACTAGCGGTAATCATAATGCCCAAGTCTGCATGATTGCCGCATCTGATTGAGAAATTGACAACCGGTGTGCTAACGGCGCCTAAATCATAAACATCCATGTCTCGATTGGTGAGCCCCTCACAGAGAGCAAGGGATAATTCTTTTGAATTTAGGCGGCAATCTCTGCCCACATAGATCGCATCATGGTTTTTTTGTTTGAACATTGTTGCAATTGCAGCGCCAAGACGACGGGCAAATTCGGGTGTTATTTGAGTGTAAGCAAGCCCGCGAATATCATAATCGCGAAATACCTCATTGGGCAGCGGGTCTAATTTATGCTTATCGCTCACAATAATTATTTTTGGCTCTGTAGCTTAGTTGCAAGTAATGCAACTAGGTCTCTGGCTAGTTTAGCCTTACTGCATTTGCTAAAGTGATGGGTTGATTCTTTCTCTATCCACAAGGCTTCATTATCATTAGAATTAAAACCAATATCTTGACGAGAAACATCATTGGCAATAATGCCATCTAAATTTTTACTGGCTAACTTTTCTCGTGCATATTGCTCAACTTTCTGGGTTTCTGCGGCAAACCCTAAAACAAACAACTTAGGATTACTTTTCTTTATAATGCTTACAATATCCGGTGTTTTCGACAAATTTAGCGTCATTTTATCGGATTTTTTCTTTATTTTTTGATCTTCAGTTTCAGTCACATAATAGTCCGCTACGGCGGCAGCAGAAATAAATATATCTGCCACCTGAGTAGCATTGGTTACTGCTTCTAGCATTTCATGAGCAGATGTAACGCTTACCCCTTTGCATCGCTCTGGGAAGTCTAGAGATACTGGTCCTGAAATAAGTGTAACTTCGGCACCAGCCTCAGTCATTGCCTCAGCTATAGCATAACCCATTTTTCCAGAGCTATGATTACTAATATACCTTACTGGATCTATTGCCTCGCGAGTGGGACCTGCGGTAATCACGACTTTTTTACCCGTCATTTCACCAGTTTTAAAGACAGAGGCGGCTTGTTGAACGATGACTTCGGGTTGTGGAAGCCTGCCGGGGCCTACATCCCCACAGGCTTGAATACCGCTGTCGGGTTCTAAAATAAGTACTTCACGTTGTTTGAGGCTTTCAATATTTTGTTGGGAGGCGCTGTTTGACCACATGGCTTGGTTCATGGCGGGCGCTATCATAACTTTAGCCGTTGTCGCTAAGCATATTGAGCTCAGCAAGTCAGCTGCACCGCCCTGATTTAATGCCGCAACAAAGTTGGCGGTTGCAGGTGCTATTAGAACTAGGTCAGCCCAGCGTGCTAGCTCAATATGACCCATAGCAGCTTCGGCTGCTGGGTCTAGTAAGTCGGTATGCACTGGGTGCCCGCTTAACGCCTGTAGTGTCAGGGGGCGAATAAACTCTTGAGCGGATTCGGTCATGACAACACGAACCTCGGCGCCTTCGTCTTTAAGACGGCGAGTTATCTCCGCGCTTTTATAGGCTGCAATGCCTCCAGTGATGCCTAAAATAACGCGTTTTTGTGACAGATTACTCATTAATACCCCAAACACAGCTTCAATTTGGGGCTAAGATAACATCTCGAGACAAAATTCTATAGTAGAAAAGGACTTGCTGTGTCTATAAGGCAATGGCCGCAGGATGACAGGCCAAGAGAGAAATTACTCAAAAAAGGACCGAGCGCGCTCACTAATGCTGAGTTATTGGCAATTTTTTTACGTGTAGGTTGCCGAGGTATGGATGCAAAATCCATGGCGCAGTCTCTACTTGATCAGTTTGGTGGATTATCGCCATTGCTCATCGCAGGCAAGACAGATTTCTGCCGCAGCAAGGGGTTGGGAGAAGCAAAATACTGCCAGCTTCAGGCAAGCCTAGAATTAACTAAGCGATATTTAAGTGAGCGTCTGACTTCCACTGATGTGTTTAGCAGTCCGGATGAGGTAATGGATTACTTGGCGATCCAGATGCGTGATTATCAGCGTGAGGTTTTTGTGATGCTAAGTCTAGATACGAAGCACAGGTTAATCGACTTTTCTGAGCTATTTCAGGGGACCATTAATTCGGCCAGCGTTTATCCTAGGGAAGTCTGCAAAGTGGCACTACAAAAAAATGCCGCAGCAGTTATTGTTGCGCACAATCATCCCAGTGGAAATGCTGAACCCAGTAAGGCAGACATTGCAATTACAAAAAAACTCAAGGCTGCCCTAGGAATATTGGATATTAAGCTGCTAGATCATTTTGTGATTGGCAAGGGAGAAATTGTCTCATTAGGTGAGCTAGGTAAGCTTTAGGTTGCCAGTCGCCGAGCGCCGAATACAGAACACCTTTTGTCTTTAATTTTTAAAAAAAACAGCTGTGAAAAAAAAACACCCTTTAAATGGGTTAATTATCGCTTTTTGTTTGCTTCAAGATAGCCTTTCTGGTATAAAACGCGCCTCCTTAAAAGTCGGCCTGTAGTAACGGGTTGTTGGGAAATAAATTCAAGTAGCTTTTGAGTATCGCTCAAAGCACAAACTGCAAACAAGAGGCAGCAGCAATGTCTAAAGTATGTCAGGTCACGGGCAAACGCCCAATGGCTGGAAATAACGTATCTCACGCGAAGAACAGAACACGTCGTCGCTTTGAGCCAAACTTGCACACACATCGTTTTTGGATTGAATCTGAAAAAAGATTCGTTAAATTGCGCGTATCTACAAAAGGCATGCGCATAATTGATAAAAATGGTATCGAAAACGTTCTTGCCAGCATTCGTGCTAATGGCGAGAAAATTTAGAGGATCCAGAAATGGCTAAATCAGCTCGAGAAAAAATCCGCCTAGTATCTAGCGCTGGTACAGGACACTTTTACACTACGGACAAAAATAAGCGTAACATGCCTGACAAGATGGAGATCAAAAAATACGATCCAACCATCCGTAAGCACGTTATCTACAAAGAAGCTAAAATTAAGTAATTTCTATAGGCTTTCTGCCTAAATACGTTCTTTTTTACAGCACAAAAAAAGCCCTGACTATGTCAGGGCTTTTAAGAATGTTTGGCAATGCCTTAGTCGGCTACTACATTCTCTGCTTGAAGACCTTTTTGACCTTCGACAACTTCCATGGTAACGCCTTGACCTTCTTTTAAGGATTTGAAGCCTTCAGCTTGGATGGCACTATGGTGAACAAATACATCACTACCGCCTTCCTGCTCAATAAAACCAAAACCTTTACTATCGTTGAACCACTTTACAGTGCCAGCAACTCTTTCCCCTGACATAAAAACCTCTCTTAAATACCACAGCATCGTAAATTGATGCTTTATACAATAGCCTTAAAGACCGAATAAACACTTTGAACTTATATTTTTATTATTAACCCAAAGTTCCCCAAAGAGAGTAAAATTACTTACAACTTTACAACTCGTCAAGCAAGAGTGTATTGCTTTTTTTTACATTTTGCTAATTTATTCAAGAAAAGCTGTTTTTACAGCATGTTTTAGTCTTTACATATTGTCATCAGAAGTAACAAATAGTTTACCCCAGTGGCATTATAAATCTTGGCAAATTGCTTAATATGAGACCCAGGTAACAGGAGAGAGAATTTTGACTATAAAGCAGGGAATATATAGGCATTTTAAGGGTAACAAATATCATATCCTTGGGGTCGCACAGCACAGTGAAGACGGGTCTAACCTAGTAGTCTATCGTCCAATGTATGGCTCCGAAGACCTGTGGGTTCGTCCAGTTGAGATGTTTCTTGAAACAGTTATGCTCAATGGTAAGCAAGTGCCAAGGTTTGAATTTTTACAACAGGTTGAATCGTGATATTTATTACTCGATCTATTTCAATACCCTTCGAGGAAGTTGAATTAACGGCTATTCGCGCAAGTGGCCCTGGTGGTCAAAATGTGAATAAGGTGTCTTCCGCGGTGCACTTAAGGTTTGATATCAATAATTCCTCACTGCCAGTGGCATTTAAGCAGCGGTTACTGGCTTTGAGGGATCAGCGCATCACAAAAGAGGGTGTAGTGATCATTAAGGCACAACAGTATCGGCGTTGGGAAAAGAACCGGTCGGCTGCTCTTGAACGGCTTAAGCGGTTGGTTCAGTCTGTAGCAACGTTGCCTAAAGCGCGCAAGCCAACAAAGCCTACTTTTAGTTCGCAAAGAAAGCGCCTAGATAAAAAGTCACAGCATGGGCAAAAGAAAGCGTTGCGCTCCAAGCGAATTGATCACTAATGGCTGAGTATAACTCTATGGAAAATTCTAAGTTTCATGCCTTTGAATTATTAACGCCAGATTCAATAATGGATGCAGTCGAAAGTTGTGGTTTTTTGACTGACGGCAGGCTGTTGGCGCTAAACAGTTATGAAAATAGGGTTTATCAGGTAGGCATTGATGAAGCTGAGCCCCTAATTGCAAAATTTTATAGGCCCAATCGTTGGACTGACACGCAAATATTAGAGGAGCATGAGTTCTGCTTTCAATTGCAGGACCAAGAGTTACCCGTGGTTTGCCCTGTAGTAAATGATCAAGGCTCTTCTTTGTTTACCCATCAGGGCTTCAGGTTTTCGTTGTTCCCTCGTCGAGGGGGGCATGCCCCCGAGTTGGACAATTTGGATAATTTATTGATTTTGGGTCGTCTTTTAGGCCGCTTTCATGCCATAGGTGCTACCCATTCTTTTGATTCTCGTTCGAAATTAGATATTCAAACATTTGGATGGGATTCATTTAATATCATTAGCGATCAATTTATCCCCTCAGAGTTGCGTGCCGCCTATGACTCTCTGGTACCTGATGTGCTAAATCGGTGCCAAGATATTTTGGATGATTTTGGCGAACCCAATTGGATTAGGGTTCATGGAGACTGTCATTCAGGAAATATTCTCTGGCGCGATGATAATCCTCATTTTGTGGACTTTGATGATGCTCGAATGGCCCCAGCAGTGCAAGATCTTTGGATGCTGTTATCGGGCGATAGAAATGAGCAAAAGGCACAGTTGACAGAATTAATTGAGGGCTATAGCGAGTTCCATAGTTTTGAGTTGCGTGAATTAAAGCTTATAGAGATGCTGAGAACGTTGCGAATTATTAATCATAGCGCATGGATTGCTCGCCGTTGGGAGGACCCAGCGTTTCCTCGAGCTTTTCCTTGGTTTAATTCTGCGCGTTATTGGAGCGACCAGATTCTGACGCTTCGGGAACAATTTGCGGCTTTGGATGAACCTCCGCTGGAAATTGTTCCGTAAGCAGTCTAGTTTATAAATAAGTGAAGTAATTTAATGATGTATTAAATTTACATTAACTTTATGTCAATTCAACAGTAAAATATGTGCTGTATTTAGTTTAAATTTTTGTAATAAATAGAGGTGCGATGTGAGCGAATTTCCTGCAGAATTAAAATATGCAAATAGCCATGAATGGGCGAGATTAGACAGTGATGGAACAATTGTAGTTGGTATTACTGACCATGCTCAAGACGCATTAGGTGATATTGTATTTATCGAGCTTCCAGAAATTGGGGCCGACGTTACTGCAGGCGCAGAAGTGGCCGTTGTTGAATCGGTTAAAGCGGCATCAGATATTTACTCACCTGTTACAGGTGAAGTTGTTGAGGTTAATTCTTGTCTTGAGGATCAACCAGAATTAGTTAATGGCAGTCCCTATGAAGATGGTTGGCTGTTTACTGTTCGTATTGATTCAGAAAAAGACTATTCAGCCTTGCTAGACGCAGAGGGCTATAAAGAGTTAATAGAGGAATCTTAAGAGCTTAACGGCTAATTGATTTTAATCTCTGAGTGATATTATTTTCCAATTTCTTGACTCGGCTTGCGCCCTAAGCGCTGGGTCAGGATCTACGGCGACTGGGTTTGAGACCTCTAGTAACAGAGGCAGGTCATTAATTGAATCAGAATAAAAATAACTCTGATCGTTCATCTCTTCCTGCTCGTTTAGCCACTGATTAAAGCGTGTAACCTTCCCTTCTTTAAACGTGGGTGTGCCCAACACCTTGCCAGTGAAGCTGCCATTAATTTCTTCTAAGTCGGTGGCAATAATTTCATCAATGCCAAGTGACTGACAGATGGGTTCAACAATAAATCGATGGGTTGAGGTGATGACTAGAAGTCGGTCGCCGACCTTGCGGTGTGCATCTATAAGTTGCTCAGCCTTATTAAGCTTCATAGGCTCTATCACGCTTGCCATAAACTCTTGGTGTAATTCCACAAGCTCTTTTCTTGGTATTTTAGTGAGCGGCTCAAGTGAAAATTCTAGGTAAGCAAAAATATCTAAACATCCAGCCTCATAATCTGCATAGAATCGATCATTCATTTGTTTGTAATGTTGCGGGTCTACCAGATCCTTTTCAACCATAAACTCGCCCCAGCTATGATCGCTATCGCCTGCTATGAGTGTGTTATCAAGATCAAAGATGGCAAGTGCCATAGAAGATGTCCAGTTGAATGGTTTAGATTTTTATATGACACCAAGCATAGCCTCCATAACGGAATGGCTCAAGAGAAAATTGCTGAGACCTCGCAACTGTGGAACAATGAAGCTTTATGTATAACATTTGGTGGTATTTTTAAATTGGTTGATAAAAACGGATTTCGCGCTAATGTGGCTATGGTAATTAGTAATGGTCGAGGACAAGTTTTGCTTGCAAAAAGAGTTGGCCAAAAAGCTTGGCAGTTTCCTCAGGGCGGAATTGATCAAGGAGAGTCGGCGCAGCAAGCATTGTTTCGCGAGCTCTATGAAGAAGTAGGGCTTAAGCCGGAGGATGTGAAAATCGTTCAGCAATGTAAGCGCTGGCTCCGTTATCATATTCCTGAAAAGATGCAGCGTAAAAATGTGACGCCACGATGTGTTGGGCAAAAGCAACGTTGGTTCTTTTTGCAGTTGGTTTGTGATCAGAAAAAAATTAACTTTAATGCAACGGGTCATCCAGAGTTTGATGCATGGGAGTGGGTTAATTATTGGTATCCTGTAAATCAGGTGGTTTCATTTAAGAAAAATGTATATCGACAGGCATTGGCAGAATTTGCGCCAATTAATGCTCGGTTACAAAGGCAGAGAAAGCGCAACTAGATGAATATACTCGATTCTCTCAAAACTATTTTCCAAGAAGTTAATGCTGCGCGAAGCTTACCTGAGGTGCTGACAATTATTGTCACCGAAGTCCAGGCTGCGATGAATGCAGAGGTTTGTTCTGTTTATTTGTTTGATGAAACAGATAGTCGCTATGTATTAATGGCAACAAAGGGGCTGCGTCAGGAATCTATTGGCAAGGTACGTTTGCAAATGGGCGAGGGTCTAGTGGGTTTAGTGGCGGCGAAAGAAGAACCATTAAATTTAAAGAATGCCGACAAACACCCCAATTTTGTTTTTTTTGAAGAAATTGGCGAGGATATTTACCACTCATTTTTGGGTGTTCCGATTATTCACCACAGAAAGGTTTTGGGTGTCCTAGTTTTACAGCAGCAAACAGAGAGACGGTTTGCCGCAGAAGAAGAAGCCTTTATGGTGACGGTATGTGCTCAACTTTCTGGTGCAATTGCCCATGCTGAGGCTACGGGTGCATTGAGCAAACTTGCTTCGGCGGGAAGGGGTAAAAATAAAGAGGCGATTTTCCAGGGTATAGCAAGCTCACCAGGAGTTGGAATTGGCCGCGCAGTATTGGCTCAGCAGGCAATGGATCTCGCTTCTGTTCCTGAAAGATACACTGAAAACCCCAAAGCAGAGGTAGCAATCTTTCGAGAGGCATTAAAATCTGTAAAACAGGATATGCGTAATTTAGGTGTTGGCCTGGAAGGAAAGTTAAGCTCTGAAGAGCTTGCGCTGTTTAATGTTTATATCAGCATGCTTGATGATGATTCACTTGGGGGTGAGGTAATCAGTACTATTAAAGCAGGCCAGACGGCACAGAGCGCTTGGAGCTCAGTGATTTTGAAGCATGTCCGAACTTTTAGGCATATGGAAGATCCCTATCTTCGCGAACGAGCCTCGGATGTTGAAGGTCTTGGTAAGCGTGTTCTCGGTTATTTGCAACAGACGAGCGAGAAAAAAGGGCCCTTGCCGAAGCGTATTGTTTTAATTGGTGAGGATTTATCCGCTACCGCACTAGCTGATATTCCAGTAGAGCGTTTGGTGGGTATTGTCTCGCTTAAAGGCGCTAGTAACTCGCATATGGCTATTGTTGCACGTGCTTTGGGTATTCCCACGGTTATGGGTGCGTTGGATATGCCCTGTGCAGAGCTTGAGGGGAAAGAGCTTATTGTTGATGGCTTTTCAGGTAATGTTATTAGCCATGCAACTAGAACTTTAAAGCGAGATTATGTTCAGCGTCAGCGTGAAGAGCAAATTATTATTAAGGATTTGCAGAAACTTCGCGATGTCCCCTGTCAAACAGCCGATGGGTTTGATTTTTCACTCTGGGTTAATACAGGATTAAGAAACGATAATGTGCAGTCATTGCGCAGTGGAGCGGCTGCAGTAGGGCTTTTTAGAACAGAGATTCCATTTATATTGCGCTCGAGCTTTCCTACAGAGGACGAGCAGGTGGCTGTTTATAGAGAGCATCTAGAAACTTTTGCGCCAAGACCGGTCACTATGAGAACGCTTGATATTGGTGGCGATAAAGACTTGCCTTATTTCCCTATCGAAGAAGAAAACCCATTTCTTGGGTGGCGTGGGATACGAATTTCACTTGACCATCCAGAGATTTTTCTAGTTCAAATTCGAGCGTTACTAAGGGCGAGTGAGGGGTTAAATAACCTAAGAATTATGCTGCCTATGATTAGTAATCTGTCAGAGCTTGATGCCGCTCTTTCACTGATTCGGAGGGCCTACAGAGAGCTCACTGAAGAAGAAGGCTATAACCTAGAAATGCCGCCACTGGGTGCTATGATTGAAGTGCCAGCCGCAGTTTATCAGGTGAAAGAAATTGGAAGTCGCGTTGATTTTATTTCTGTAGGCACCAATGATTTAACCCAGTACTTATTAGCGGTAGATCGAAACAATCCTCGTGTGGCTGAAATTTATGATTCACTTCACCCCAGTGTGTTGAGAGCATTAAAAAGTATTCAGGAGCAAGCCAGTTCGGTAGATTGCCAGCTAAGTATTTGCGGTGAAATGGCAGGTGACCCTATTTCTGCGGTGGTTTTGATGGGGCTTGGTTATAAAAATCTATCAATGAGTGCAAGCTCATTGCTAAGAGTTAAGTCATTAATGCTAAAAGTGAGTCGAACAATGGCAAAAGATTGGGTGGATGAGGCGATAGGTTTATCAGATGGTGCATCTGTTGGTCGCTATATGTCTAAGGCGCTAGCGCCTTTTACGTTAAAGAAAGCTAAACTTGCTTCCTGATAATGGCATTGTCATAACATCCATCTAGTAGAGGCGGTCATAAACCGCTATGATTTGCGCTGAATTTTTTTGAGAATATTTCCATGATTATGCATCCAAATATCAATCCTGTGGCGATCAGCTTGGGGCCGCTGCAGATTCACTGGTATAGCTTGATGTATCTTGTGGCCTTTGCCTGCGCTTGGTTTATTGCTATTCGAGCTAGTCAGCGAACATGGTCTCCAGTGAAGAAAACACAGGTAGAAGATCTAATTGTCTATGGCGCTTGGGGGGTTATATTGGGGGGACGATTAGGCTATATGTTCTTTTATAGTTTTGATAAGTGGTTAGCAGATCCTTCCATGTTGTTTCGTCTTTGGGAAGGCGGTATGTCATTTCATGGTGGTTTGCTAGGCGTTATTTTGGCTATTTATATGTATGCCAGAAAACATCGATTGCCTTTTTTGGCGGTGGGCGATTTTGTTGCTCCGTTAGTGCCTACAGGTCTGTTTTTTGGACGTTTAGGTAACTTTATCGGTCAAGAGCTCTATGGGCGAGCCACAGAGGGCCCATGGGCTATGCTGTTTCCCTCTGATCCATTGCAGATTGGGAGACACCCCTCGCAGTTATATGAGGCATTTCTAGAGGGCTTGGTTCTATTTTTTGTCGTTCACTTTTATGCAAGAAAACCACGGCTATTTGGTGAAGTCAGCGGCGTATTTTTAATCGGTTATGGCGTATTCCGCTTTGTGGTTGAATTTGTTCGCCAACCGGATGCGCAGTTCGCTGAACAGACGGCGGTATTTGAAGCCTTTAATTGGATGACCAGAGGTCAAACGCTTTGCGTGCCGATGATTCTTCTAGGCCTTTGGCTTCTTAGAAAATCACTTCCACTAGTGGGGAAAAAACTTAAATCGCCAGCATAAGCTTCTGGCTAGAAAGTGTAGGATAACGAATGAAACAGTACTTAGATTTAATCAGCCATATCGCTGATAACGGTGTTTTTAAAGGTGATCGTACCGGCACAGGCACGCTCAGTGTCTTTGGTTATCAAATGCGCTTCAATCTTCAGGAGGGCTTTCCTTTGGTAACCACTAAAAAAGTTCACCTAAAGTCAATTTTGCATGAATTGCTGTGGTTTATAAAAGGTGATACCAATATTCGCTATCTGGTAGAGAATGGTGTGGGCATATGGAATGAATGGCCCTATCAAAGTTGGTTGCGACAAACAGGCGAGGATAAAGAACTTGAGATGCACTCGGACGAATGGAAGGCTGGATTAAAGAGATTTGTGGAGCGCATTAAGACAGATAGCGATTTTGCACAACAGTATGGTGAGTTAGGCCCTGTGTACGGTCGTCAGTGGCGTAATTTTGAAGGTGTGGATCAGTTGGCTCAAGTTGTTGATGATATTAAGTCGAACCCTGATTCAAGGCGACTTATTGTATCTGCTTGGAACCCTAAGGACATTCCTGTAATGGCTAAGTCTGGGTTGCCACCCTGCCATAGTCTGTTTCAGTTTTATGTATCCGAAGGCAAACTATCCTGTCAGCTATATCAGCGTAGCGCAGATGTATTTTTGGGAGTGCCATTTAATATTGCGTCCTATGCTGCTTTGACAATGATGATTGCTCAGGTAACAGGGTTAGAGCTTGGTGATTTTGTGCATAGTTTTGGTGATGCTCATCTTTACACTAACCATAAGGAACAAATTAAAGAGCAGCTAAGCCGAGATCCATTGCCTTTGCCTACCTTGAAAATTAATCCTCAGGTCAATAATCTGTTTGATTTTGTCTATGATGACTTCGAGCTAGTTGATTACCAGTCACATAGTGCTATTCGTGCGCCTGTTGCGGTGTAGGAGAGATTATGAAAATTGCACTAATTGTGGCGGCTAGCCAAAACCATGTAATTGGCTTGGACAATCAATTGCCTTGGCACCTACCTGAGGATCTGCAGTACTTTAAGGCTGTGACTATGGGCAAACCAATTCTAATGGGTCGCAAAACCTTTGATTCGATTGGCCGCCCGCTTCCGGGGCGAGCCAATATAGTCCTCACTCGCGATGCTAGCTGGTCTGCTGAGGGTGTTGAGGTTGTTAATGATTTGGATTCAGCAATTGCAGCATCTGAAAAAGCCTGTGCAGTTGCAGGTACTGAAGAGCTTATGATTATTGGTGGTGAGCAAATTTATAGAAAATTTTTACCTGTTGCCAGCAAGCTATATTTAACAAAAGTTGAGGCCGAAATTGAGGGAGATGCCTATTTCCCTGCAATTGATTCAAATCAGTGGCGGCAGGTTGCTGAAAAAATACCAGAAAAAATTGGTAATTACAGTTATCGTTTTGTGGTTTTAGAGCGAATAACTGAATTGTCATAAAAAGACTAAATTTCTGCGCTAAAGTTGTGTTAACATTGCGCGATTATTGCAATTAAGTATGTTTGTTTTTTAAGAAAACATACCAGATGCATTGATTCTTGGTTAAAAGGCTGTTAAAAAGCTTAGCCGAGATATTGAGTGCTCAACTAACTAAAATATTTTAAGGTTGAGCTAGACCATGTAACTAATCTGATAGACCCAATGAGGGAACCATGAAAAAGCAATCATTGATAGCACTGGCATCTATTGCCATTTTTGCTTTCGCTATGAGTGCTATGGCGGAAGAATCTGCTGTAGTCGAGCGAACTGCAGAAGTAAGCGAAATTTTAAATGCTGGGGCTGAAAAGGTTCAGTCTGCAAAAAATTCTCAAATCAAAGTGGACCGTATCGCGGACCAAACTGATGGTTTGCTTCAAGAGTTCAAGCAGGTGAATAAACAAATTGAATCCCTTAGAGTCTATAACTCTCAACTTGAGCGTCAAATCGCTAGTCAAAAGCGCATGATGGTTGAGCTTGAGGAGTCTATTGAAAATGCTACCGTGATTGAGCGTGGTATTTCGCCATTAATGGTCAATATGCTTGATGCTCTTGAAGATTTTATTGGTTTAGATATGCCATTTAAACGCGAGCGTCGTCAGCAAGCGATCCAAGATCTCTATATAAACCTTGATAGCGCTAAGTTTTCTGCAGCTGAAAAGTTTAGACAAATTCTTGAGGTTTATGACATTGAGTCTGACTATAGTCTTTCAATGGAGTCATACACCGATCAGGTCGATCTGGAGGGAAATGGTTCCTTAGTAGAAGTGCAGATTCTTCGAATTGGTCGTGTTGCATTAATCTATCAAAGCAAAGACAAATCTAAAGTAGGTGTTTGGGATAAGGCTTCTAATAGTTGGCAGTCACTAGGTTCCGAATATCGCCGTGCGGTTGATCAAGCCATTCGTATCGCAGTTAAACTAGCGCCTCAGGATGTTATTGAAGTGCCGATTACAGCTCCGGAGGCAATATAATGAAAACTAAAGTAATTAAATTTTTTGTAGCTTTTTGTGCACTTGCGGCGCTATCCAACCCTTTGGCAGCAAGCGAAGCAAAAAGCCTTGTAGAATTGCTGGATATGATTGAGTCAGCAAAGATTTCAGAAACTGCTGAATACCGTCAACGTGAAGCTAACTTCATGAGTGATCAGCGCAAACAGAGTCGTTTGCTGAAGGGTGCCAAAGCGACTAAGGCTGAGGAAGAGCGCCGTTCTGACCGTTTAGAGCAAACTATTCGTGACAACGACATCGTTCTTGCTGCTCTTCGTGAACAGCGTGATAAGCGTTTGGGTTCACTTAAAGAATTGTTCGGTCACCTTACCGGTACGGCAGGTGATTTAAGAGCTAAAATCGATCAGTCAATTGTTAGCACGCAGATTACAGGTCGAACTGAGTTCCTGGATGACCTCATTGAAAAAATGAGCAGCGATACCAAGCTTCCATCAATCGAAGATATCGAGAAGCTTTGGTATGAGCAGCAACGTGAAATGGTTGAAAGTGGTCGTATTGTTAAGTTTAACCGCACTGTGATTTTGGCTAATGGCGAGCCTGCCGAAATGGAAGTTGTTCGTGTAGGTGCTTACAACCTTCTTGCTGACGGTATGTATCTTGAGTACAACCCTGAGTCAGGTCTAGTTTCTGAGCTGACTCGTCAGCCGTCGGGTTTTAGTGGTGGCGCCGAAGATCTTCAAGAAGCAACTTCAGGCTTTACAAAAGTAGGCCTTGATCCAACAGGTCCTTTTGGTGGCGGTCTTTTAGCGGCATTGATCAACGCGCCCACATTGATCGAGCGCTGGCACTTTGGTGGCATCGTAGGGTATGTGATTACTGCTGTATTTATCTTTGCGATTATTTTGGCTGCATGGCGCTTCTTCGTTTTATTCGGAATGTCGCGTGCTGTTAAAGCACAGCTAACTAACAATAATTCTGATATCGAAAATCCACTGGGGCGAGTATTGAAAGTAGCTGGCGACAACCCTGGCTTGGATGCTGAATCTCTTGAGCTTAAGCTTCATGAGGCGGTCTTAAAAGAAAGACCTCAAATTGAGTCTGGATTAAATCTGTTAAAGATTATTGCTATGGTAGCTCCGCTGTTGGGTCTATTGGGTACTGTTACTGGTATGATTATCACCTTCCAGATGATTACTCTGTTTGGTGCCGGCGACCCTAAAGCGATGGCGGGTGGTATTTCCCAGGCATTGATCACTACA
Source organism: Porticoccaceae bacterium (assembly GCA_038139495.1). Lineage (GTDB taxonomy): Bacteria > Pseudomonadota > Gammaproteobacteria > Pseudomonadales > Porticoccaceae > HTCC2207. The sequence goes on along the minus strand of JAYOSY010000002.1, from coordinate 48,087 downwards.
GTACTGGGTCTGATAGTAGCAATCCCAACTGTTCTTTTGCATACATTGGTTAATGGTAAGGCTCAGGGTATTTTGCATGTTTTAGAAGAGCAAAGTGCAGGTATCGTGGCAGGTTCTCTAGAGGACAAATAAGTATGTTTTTTGTTGATACCTGGGCAGAACTCGGAAAATTTATGGATTCAGGCGGCATGGTCCTTTGGGCCATTGTCATACTGCTATTCGTGATGTGGACTTTGCTTTTTGAGCGAATGTGGTATCTGCGATCGACAGTAGGTACTGATGTACAATTTGCTTTAGATGAGTGGGAATCGAGAAGCGAAAGAAAATCAAAAACTGCACGTCAGATTCGTGAAAAGCTTATTTCTGAAGTTAGTGTCAAGATTGATGACAATATTATGATGATCAAAACCTTGGTGGCTATAGCCCCTTTGTTTGGCTTGCTGGGAACAGTGACTGGGATGATCGTAGTGTTCGATGTAATGGCATTTACTGGTGGTGGCGATGCGAAAGCAATGGCTGGGGGTGTCTCTCAGGCTACTGTACCAACCATGTCTGGTATGGTGGCAGCGCTGTCTGGTGTATTTGGGCTGACCTATGTTGAGCGAGAAGCAGAGCGTGAAAAGCATCTGCTTGAAGATCATTTAACAATGGATCACTAGTTGGGCTGATATGCCAATTGGCATTACCCTGTGAGAGATAACTATGCGCGATAGAACAAGTAAACCACAAGAACAAGGTCAAGCGATTGATTTAACGCCGATGCTTGATGTGGTATTTATTATGCTGATTTTCTTTATCGTTACGGCTTCATTTATTAAGTTGCCAGGTGTTGAAATCAATAGAGTTGATACCACAACATCTGATCCCTATAAAAAAGTAGGTATTCTAGTAGCTGTTAGCGAGACCAACGAATTTTGGATTGATAAAAAAAGGGTTGAAATGACTGCTCTTAAGATCAATTTAACTCGTTTGTTTAATGAAAATCCCAAGGGCGGCATGGTAATCCAAGCCGATAATGATTCTGATATTGAAACAGTTGCAAAGATAGCTGATATAGCCCGAGAAATTGGTATATCGCCTGTTGCTGTATCTGTAGAAAACGACTGAGTTTTGAGTATGGTTGGTTATAGAGTAGGTATTTCAGCAGGCTTGGGGCTTTTTATAACACTCGCGTTAGTGTTTGTTATGTTTAAGCTCATCGATTCTGGAAGCAAGGAAATGGACGAGCAACCGGCTTATAAAATTCCTGATTTTCTGCATGTTGAGCGCGATCGCACGGAAAATATGAAGGCCACTGAAGTTGAAAAACCTGACGAGCCTGAAGAAATGCCAGATATCCCAGAAGAACAGATTGAATTTGAAGCCCCAGAAAATGTGGTCAATATGGCCGCACCTACGGCAGGTGGCGAATTAAATATTGGTAATTCTGGTTTCGCAAGAGACTCAGATTATATTCCTGTTTACGTGCCTCAGCCACAGTATCCGCGTCGTGCGCAAACAAGGGGCAAAGAAGGTTATGCGGTGGTTCAGGTAGTTATTACTACTGTGGGTGGCGTTCGCGACCCAATATTGATTGAAGAATTTCCTGAAGGTTGGGGTTTTGGTCGCTCAGCTTTGAAAGCTGCAAAGAAGTTAAAGTATAACCCTAGGGTTGTTGATGGCGTTCCTGAAGAGGTGCCTGGTGTGATGTATAAATTTACTTTCCAGATGGCTAAATAAGGGAAATCTGATGTTAAAAATCATAACAACTTTTACCCTTTTTAGCGTTGCTTTTATAGCTCCTTTAATGGTGTCTACAATTGCACCCAATTCAGAGTTTGGCGCTTCAGCTTTTGCTGAAGAAGAAAAAAAAGAGCCTAAATTTAAGGACGTTAAGACCCGTAAGCGGCAGTCGGTGGGTGCAAAGTGTGGTAAATCGCTAGAAAAGATTCAGGTGGTTCTTGAAGAGGAGAACTGGCTTAAATCAATGGAAATGCTTGAAGCAATAGAGGCTAGCAGTAAGACCTGTAAATCGCCTTATGAGCAAACTCAGGTCTGGAAATTCAAAGGCTATGTGTATTACTCGTTGAATGATTTTGAGGGATCAATACGTTCTTATAAACAAGTAATTAATGGCGAGGGTACGCCAGAAGATCTTCGTTTAGATACCCGTTATACATTAGCTCAGCTCTATACTGCTGAAGAGCGTTATGCCGATGCGGCTTTGCAGTTAGAGATTTGGATCGAAGAATCTACCATTGTTAGTAACGATGCACGAGGTCTGCTAGCACAAATATACTATCAGCTTGATCGAAAAGAAGATGCATTAATTATGCTTGAGAAGGCTATTAATGATGTAGAGGGTAAGGGAATACTGCCAAAAGAGCGTTGGTGGTCATTACAGCGCGTGCTTTACTATGAAAAGGATCAATTTGATAAAGTGATTGAGATCCTTGAAAAATTGGTTAAACATTATCCTAAATGGACTTTTTGGAAACAACTTGGTGGTATGTATGCTGAGCAGGAAAGGCCCTTAGATCAGCTAGTTGCCTCCGAAGTTGTTTATATGAATGGCAAGTATGACAAAGAGAGTCAGGTGATAGGACTGGGTTATATGTATCTAGCCGCTGAGGTTCCTTACAAAGCCGCTCAAATTATTGCCAAAGGTATGGAAGACGAAATCATTGAGCGGACGGCAAAAAACCTTGAGGTGCTGGGTACCGCTTGGTACCAAGCAAAGGACCTCAATCTAGCACTTAGCGCACTTGATGAGGCTTCCAAAGTGAGTGACTCGGGCGAGCTTCAGTCACGTATGGCAGGTATTTACCTTGATTTAGGGCAAGACAAGCAAGCTTATAAGGCAACCTTGAAAGCTGCTAAAAAAGGTAGTATCAAACGTCCAAGTTCAAATTATCTCATTATGGGTAATGCGTTGGTCAATATGCACTGTTACAAAGATGCTATTGGCGCTTTCCAAAAAGCGCTTAAAGTTGCCGAAAATGAAAAGGAAAAGCGCTTTCCTAAGCAGTGGATAAAATACGCCGATGTTGAGGGTACACGTTTAGGTAAACTTAGGGATCTAGGCGCTGAGGTCCCAAGCTGTAGAAAGTAGTAGTGTAAAGGAATATAAAAAAAGCCCGGTTACAACCGGGCTTTTTTGTAAGCGCATAAATTGATCTTAATTATTTAAAGCTGCGATAGGTCCCTAACGGCACCTCTATCCGCGCTAGTGGCCAGCTTGGCGTAAGCCTTAAGTGCCGCAGATACCTTTCTAGGACGCTCTTCTTTAGGCTTCCAACCAAGTTTGTCTTGTTCTGAGCGACGCTTAGCAAGCTCTTCATCTGAAATCAATACGTCAATGGTGCGGTTTGGAATATCGATACGAATCATATCACCCTGTTTAACCAAACCGATGGTGCCACCAGCGCCTGCTTCCGGCGAAACATGGCCAATGGAAAGGCCAGAGGTGCCACCGGAGAAACGGCCATCAGTAATAAGTGCGCAGGCCTTGCCCAAGTTTTTCGATTTAATATAGCTGGTTGGGTATAGCATTTCTTGCATGCCCGGCCCGCCTCTTGGCCCCTCATAACGAACAATCACCACATCGCCCGCTTTTACCTCATCATTCAGAATAGAAGCCACCGCTTCATCCTGACTCTCAGTAATAAATGCAGGACCTTCAAATACTAAAATAGATTCATCGACGCCAGAGGTTTTAACTACACAGCCATCCTCAGCAAGATTGCCAGTAAGGACGGCCAGACCGCCTTCAGTGCTAAAGGCATTTTCTAGGTTGCGAATACAGCCATTCGCACGGTCAGCATCTAATGATGGCCAGCGAGTTGATTGACTAAATGCAGTCTGCGTTGGAATGCCTGCAGGACCCGCTTTATAAAATGTTTTAACGTCTTCGCTAACATGGCCACTAACAATATCCCACTTACTTAATGCTTCGCCAAGGGTTGCTGAATGTACCGTAGGTAATTCATTGTGAATCAGCCCAGCGCGATCCAGCTCAGCTAAAATACCCATAATGCCACCGGCTCTATGCACATCTTCAATATGATATTCAGGGGTATTGGGCGCAACCTTGCATAGTTGCGGAACTACCCTTGATAGAGCATCAATATTCGACATATCAAAATCAATGCCCGCCTCCTGAACCGCGGCTAAAAGATGCAAAATAGTATTGGTAGAACCACCCATGCAGATATCGAGGGTCATTGCATTTTCGAAAGCTTTGAAATTAGCAATCGACCTTGGCAGAACAGATTCATCATCCTGTTCATAGTATCTTTTGGCCATTGAAACAATAGTTCGACCTGCTTCTTCAAATAATCCCTTGCGATCGGCATGGGTTGCCAAGGTAGTTCCATTACCCGGAAGTGAAAGGCCTAATGCCTCGGTTAAGCAGTTCATAGAGTTAGCGGTAAACATACCTGAGCAAGAGCCACAGGTGGGACAAGCTGAGCGTTCATACTCGGCTACTTTTTCATCGCTAGCCGTTTCGTCGGCCGCAATTACCATGGCATCAACCAAGTCTAAATTGTGGTCTGCCAGTTTAGTTTTCCCCGCTTCCATGGGGCCGCCAGAAACAAAAATTACAGGAATATTGAGGCGCATAGCGGCCATTAACATGCCTGGTGTAATCTTGTCACAATTAGAGATGCAAACTAAGGCATCAGCACAGTGAGCATTCACCATATATTCAACTGAATCGGCAATCACATCGCGCGAGGGCAGTGAATACAGCATTCCATCGTGACCCATTGCAATGCCATCATCTACCGCAATTGTGTGAAACTCGCGAGCAATACCACCGGCCTTGGCAATTTCACCAGCCACTAAATCACCCATATCTTTAAGATGGACGTGTCCGGGTACAAATTGAGTGTAAGAGTTGGCAATGGCGATCATGGGTTTATTAAAGTCGTCATCTTTCATACCAGTAGCACGCCATAGCGCTCTGGCACCGGCCATATTGCGACCTTGAGTAGTAGTATGTGAACGATACTTGGGCATTATTGATCTCTTTTTTGGGTATATAAACTTTTCGAATGATTTAATTTTACTACAGGTATTCGATGTAACTCTAAAGAATTTTGCTAAAAATCCGTGAATTGCGCTGGTAGTTATACAGTGATTGTTTATCTTTGGGTAAATCACTTAATTGGGTTTCCACAAAACCTTTCTCCAAAAACCAATGGGCGGTTTGGGTGGTCAGTACAAAAAGTCTAGTTATTCCAGCTTTGAGTGCGTCTGCCTCTAAGTGCTCCAATAACCTTGAAGCGATACCCTGATTTAGGAATTCTGGATTAGTTGCCATACAGGCAATTTCCCCCAGTGAGGCGTCAGTGGTTGGATACAGTGCTGCACAACCTAAAAGATCTCCCTCAGGGTGAAGCACCAAGGTGAACCTTGATATTTCAGTCTCTAATAATTCTCGTGAGCGCTTAACCAAGATTTGCTGCTCTTCTAATGGTGTAATTAGGTCTAGAATGCCACCCACATCGTCAATAGCTGCCGGCCGGACAACTTCAGAGTGGTCTTGCATGATTAGCGTGCCACTACCTTCGCGAGTAAATAATTCAGTTAAAAGGGCACCATCTTCAGCGCAGCCTACCAAGTGGACGCGCTTAACTCCTTGAGCGCAGGCAGAGCATGCAGTGTCTAACAGTTTATTTTGAACTGTATCTTTACTGCTTTTCAGTAAGCCTTCAGCTTCAGGTACAGATAGACTTCTAACTAGGTTTTTATTGTCTAAAATGCCGGATACTTCAGTCACTAAAATTAACTTTTCGGCATTAATCGCAATGGCTGTTTTAGCTGCAACCTCTTGATAGCTTAAGTTGAACGCTTCACCCGTGGGTGAAAATCCAATCGGTGATAACAAAACAAGACCGCCCATTTCAAGCTGTTGTTGAATGGATTTGGCATCAATGCCTCTGATTTCACCAGTGTATTGGTAATCAACACCATCCAGAATACCAATAGGCTTAGCCGTAATAAAATTACCGCCAATGGCTTTAATTTGTGCGCCATGCATTGGCGAGTTGGGCAAGCCGGTGGATAGCTCAGCCTCAATTTGCCATCGCGTACTTCCCAGCGCCTCTTTAACCAAATGCATAGCGGCACTATCAGTAATTCTTAACTGATTATGGAACTGACTTTTCTCGCCGGCTTGAGCAATACGTTGATCAATTTGCGAGCGCCCTCCATGCACGATCACAATGCGAATACCTAGGCTTTGCAAAAGGGCTATATCGTGGATAGTACGATGAAAATTGGCATGCGCAACCGTATCGCCATCAAGGGCGATAACAAAGGTTTTGCCCCTGTGATTGTGGATATAGGGCGAAGTTTGACGAAAGAAATCCACATAGCTATCTGATTTCATGGCGCGATTATAGGGGTTTTGAGGTTCAAGCAACAGTGGTGAAATTATTGATGCTTAATAAACCCCCTCAGAATAATGGAGTTATTGATTAAAGCCATGGCGAAATACCACTATTTAGCGTGCTATGATACTGGTTAAGTCCTAGCCGCCAAATTAATAAGCAATGAGTAACGCTTTGATACAGCAGTCCTTTGAAGCCAAGTTAAATCTCTATTTTGATAGGGAGCAGGATTCTGCATGGTTAAAAAAGCGCTTAGACGAGCCTGAGTTTTTTCAGCAGCTTCAGATTGCATGGGGATGCAGTGATTTTTCCGCTGATCAGGCGATCAGTGATCCGCAGGGTTTTCGCCAGCTTGTAGAAAGTGGCGACCTTACACAATCGTATACGCAAACTTCTTTAATCGAAGCGCTTAAGCAACGCATTACGCTTATTGCTGAGGCCGATGAAAAAGCGCTGTGCAAGCAGCTAAGGCTTTTCCGGCGACGAGAAATGCAGCGGATCATATGGCGCGATCTAAATGGTCTAGCGGATTTAACCGAAACTACCCGAGATGTGACTTTACTAGCTGAGGCCTGTATTAATGTTGCATTGGATTATTTGCATCCAATGGTTGCCAAGGATTTGGGTAACCCCCTAGATAGTGATGGCAATGAGCAACAACTGCTTGTGATTGCCATGGGCAAAATGGGTGGCGGTGAACTTAATCTTTCTTCAGATATTGATTTGATTTTTGCCTATCCAGAAGCAGGTGAAACCGAGGGCGCAAAACGTTCAGTTTCCAACCAACAGTTTTTTGAGCGCTTAGGACAGAGATTGATTGCGTCTTTAGATGCACAGACCGTTGATGGCTTTGTGTTTCGTGTGGATATGCGTTTGCGACCCTATGGTCAAAGCGGTCCACTAGTTCAAAACTTTGCCGCTTTGGAAGATTACTACATGACTCAGGGTCGAGGCTGGGAGCGCTTCGCAATGATTAAAGCCAGGATAGTGACTGGCGACCGAGCAAGTATTGAAATACTTGAGGAAATTTTGAATCCTTTTGTTTATCGCCGCTATCTTGATTATGGCGCGATTGAGGCATTGCGTGATCTAAAACGAAAAATCAATCTCGAAGTTGCTCGCAAAGGTATGCAAAGTAATATCAAACTGGGACAGGGTGGCATTAGAGAGCTTGAATTTATTGTGCAGAGCTTTCAATTGGTACGCGGCGGACGACTGCAAAGCTTGCAGATTCAATCATTTAAACAGGCTCTTGATGAAATTGCCAAGGAAGGATTATTAGAGGCAGACAAAAAAAATCAGTTATGGCAAGCCTACCAGTTTCTTCGCAATACAGAGCATGTGCTGCAAGCTATTGATGACAAACAAACGCAACAGTTACCCATGGACGAATTAGCACAGCAGCGTGTAGCTTTGGTGATAGGAGTGTCGAGTTGGGATAAATTCTTAATCGAGTTAGACAGCCATAGAGATAATGTTCATCGCTGTTTTGCTGATATGATTGCCGATGAAGAAGTTAAGTCTTCAGAGCAGCAGAGCTCGGGGCTTTATTGGCAGCCCGAAATGAATGTCGACGAAAGTATCAGTGTTCTAAAGTCATTGAATTATCAGCAGCCCGAAGCAATGATTGAAACGCTTAAACAGTTTTATGCCAGTCGTGCGGTGGTGACTCTAGCTGCGGTTCCAAGAGCGCGCTTAGATGCGCTGATGCCTGAGGTGCTTCGTGTTTGTGCGGCTCAAGAGGAGAGTGATCGCACCTTTGGCTTAGTATTTAATTTAATCCAAGCGGTTCTGCGGCGTAGTGTTTATCTCACATTATTAATTGAAAATACCCAAGCCTTAGAACAGTTAGCGTTGTTATGCCAAAGAAGCCAATGGATTGCCGACCAGCTTACCGCTTTTCCAGATTTGCTCGATGAGTTATTGGACCCCAGAAATCTCTATGCCACACAAACCAAAAATGATCTGCAAGATCAGTTACGTCAACAAACATTACGTATGGATGCCGATGATCAAGAGCAGCAGATGGAGGTTATTCGTTACTTTGTTCGCGCCTGTAATTTACGAATTGCTGCCAGTGAAATCACCGGTCGTGTTACTTTAATGGAAGCCAGTGATCAGCTGACATGGACGGCTGAAGTGGTTGTAGAGCATGTGGCTAATGTTGCCTGGCATCAAATGGCAGCTAAATATGGTACCCCAACCCCCTTAGTCGATAAGACCTATGATGGCGCAACGCCAGGATTTATTGTGGTTGCCTATGGCAAAGTGGGCGGTTTAGAGATGGGCTATAAATCTGATTTAGATTTGGTGTTTTTACATGATGATTTGTCTGGTGAAACTACGGGTGGCCCTAGGTCAGTGGACAGTTCGACATTTTTTGCTCGACTGGGTCAAAGAATCATTCATCTTTTATCGACATCAACTCATGCGGGTATGGCGTATGAGATTGATATGCGACTTAGACCCTCAGGTAACTCGGGTATGCTTGTGTCCAGCCTGAATTCGTTTGAAAAATATCAACAAAAAAGTGCATGGACTTGGGAGCATCAAGCCCTAGTTCGCTCAAGAGTTATAGCAGGTGATAAAATAACGGCTGAAAGCTTTAATGCTATAAGAATTAATCAGTTGCGCACAAAAAGAAATACCGAAAAATTGCGCGATGATGTGGCTGAGATGCGTATTAAAATGCGCAAACATCTGGATAAAAGCACAAAAGATGACAAATACTGCTTAAAGCAGGCATCTGGAGGTATCGTCGATATTGAATTTATGGTTCAATTTGCGGTCTTGGCTTGGTCCCATAAATATGAACCCTTAGCTCAGTGGACTGATACCGTTCGATTGTTAGAAATTATGTCGAAATTAGGTGTCATTAGTGAGCAGCGGGCTCAGCAGTTAATAGAAGCCTACAAGATTTTTCGCTCGGCAGCCCATGATTTGCAATTGCAAAATCAGCCCGCTGAGGTATTGTTGTCAGAATTTACTGAGCAGCGTGAGGCAGTTCAACAATGCTGGCAGAGTTTTTTAAGTAATCACAAAAAAGAGGATTAGGTCGATGGCATTTGCAGACCGAGATGGTTTTATTTGGATGGATGGCGAATTAGTAGATTGGCGCGACGCGCAAATACACTTTTTAACTTCATCTTTACATTATGGCTCCGGCGTTTTCGAGGGTATTCGTGCCTATGAGACTGACGCCGGTACCTGTATTTTCCGTTTGGAAGACCATGTTCGCCGTTTATTTAATTCCGCAAAAATCCTGCATCTTAATATTCCTTATACTGAAGAAGAAGTCAGTGAAGCTATTCGTGAAGTTGTACGCGTGAACAATCTTAAAGAAGCCTATATTCGTCCTTTGGTTTTCCTGGGTTCTGAAGGTATGGGTTTGCGTGCTGAAGGTTTAAAAGTCCATTTGGGTATTGCCGCTTGGGAGTGGCCGTCTTACACATCACCTGAGACATTAGAATCTGGGCTCAAGGTTCGAACTTCCTCTTACACAAGACATCATGTGAACATCACTATGGTAAAAGCTAAGGCCAGTGGTAATTATATTAATTCCACGTTGGCACTTCGTGAAGCACTGGATTCGGGCTGTGATGAAGCAATTATGCTAGATCCAGAGGGCTATGTTTCTGAGGGTAGTGCAGAAAACTTCTTTATTGTACGCAAAGGGGCAATCTATACCCCAGACCTGACTTCATGTTTGGACGGCATCACCCGTGACACCGTATTCACACTAGCGAAAGATCAGGGCATAGAGGTGCATGAAAAACGTATTTCCCGCGATGAGGTCTATATTAGTGATGAGGCTTTCTTTAGTGGTACGGCCGCGGAGATTGTGCCTATTCGAGAATATGATAGTCGAATAATTGGCAGTGGCGAGCGCGGTTCCATTACCGGCTCATTGCAGTCTGCTTATTTTGATTTGGTGCGTGGTAAGAGTTCTAAATATAAGAACTGGCTAACGTTGGTGGATAAATAGTAACCAATTCAGAGAGTTTGAATTTTGAATTCTTCCACCAACGAAATGACGGTAGTGTTTGATGTTCAGGAGCTCTACTACCTGCCTCAGTATTTGCCAATCCACTGTGAACTTTTAAAAAGAGGGCAAATTGATACATGTTTTGTTTTCTATAGAGGCCAGTTTGATGCTGTTGTTCAAAAGATTATTGAGGCTGAAAACTTAAATTATCACTGGGTTAACAACAAGCCTGAGGCAAATAGTCTCTACCAAGTTAAAAAAGCGGATTGGGTGTTTTTTAGCAACACATTTCCTTTATTAGATGATGTGCATAGGGTAAGTAAGTCTGCTCAAATTGGACATGGCATTGGCGCTAAAGCAAGCTATTATACCCAGTCTGATTCTTCCACTACTGTCAGATTTGTAGAGGGAGAATATAAAACAAGTCGACTTAGGAGTATGTATCCCAATAATAAATTTATAGATGTGGGATTTTCAAAGCTAGACCCAATTTTTAATGGCGATACTTGTGGTTTAGATTTAGAAATGTTGAACTTGGACCCAAGTAAAAAAACCATTATATATGCCCCTACCTTTTACCCCAGTAGTCTAGAACGATTTCCCAAAAACTTCCCTGAGAATTTTCAAGAATACAACCTCATCATCAAGCCGCATTATTTCTCTTTGAGTAAAGAAAAGTATGCAAGTCAGCGTAAATTGTTAGAGCATTGGAATAAATATGCCAATGTTTATTTAGCGAAAGTCGACGATTACTCTCTGGTTCCCTTTATGGCAATAGCTGATTTATTGATAAGTGACACCTCCTCGGCAATTATTGAATTTGCGGCTTTAGATAAACCTGTTATTTGGTGTAATTTCCTGAAATTGCGTTGGACCTACAGAGGTATCTTTTCGTTTAGGTTCAAAAAGCGTATGGATAAAGATTATCAAGAATATTCAAATGTTGCTGTTCGTTCAGACTCCTATAAAATGTTAAAGAATATTGTTGCAGAGCAAATGCTTTATCCAAAAGCGCTCTCAGAACGAAGATTGCGCTATGCCACAAAAATGGCAGGAGCGCTTGATGGAAAGGCTAGTCAGAGAATTGTAGATTTTCTGCTAGAGAACGTATAAGCATTGACTGTTTTAGGGAAAAATGAAAACAATTATTACTTTCGGTACCTATGACCTTTTGCATGTAGGGCATATAAGGCTTTTATCTCGAGCAAGAGCTTTGGGTGATCGCTTAGTAGTAGGCGTGTCCAGTGACAGCCTAAATTTTTCCAAAAAAAATAAATATCCTGAATTCTCTCAACAGGAAAGAATGGAAATTATTAGCATGATCAAAGGTGTTGATGAGGTTTTTTTGGAAGAAAGCTTGGAACTAAAAGACTCCTATTTAAGAGAATTTGGCGCTGATGTTTTAGTTATGGGTGACGACTGGATGGGTAAATTTGATCATTTAAAAACCATATGCGAAGTGGTTTATTTGCCGAGAACGCCCTCCATTTCTACAACCGCAATTATCGAAAAGACTCGTAGTTAACTTTTATAGGCGATATAGTTTGTCTCAAGGAAGTTAAATAGAATTTCTTTATTGAGTCATGACCGACGTAGAAAGCCAATTATTAATTTCAAAGATATCTTCTGGCGACAACTGCCCAGCCACCTGCTTTAAACGCATCATCGAAAGGATATAGTCATAGCGTGCGCTGGCGACATTTCTTTTTGCTTGAAATACGGTCCGTTGAGCTAAAAGCACATCAATAATATTCCTTGTACCCACTTCATACCCAGCCTGAGTCGCTTGTAATGCGCTTTTTGCCGATTTAATAGCCTGTGTTCTCGCCTTAACGCGAGCAATATTGGTTATGACTTGTTGGTGGGTTGAGCGCGCTGCTTGGATGGTATTGCGTTTGGTAGCGATATAATTATGTTCAGCTGCATTTGCTCTGAAAGAGGATTGACGCGCCTGAGAGCTCGTTAAACCGCCTGAAAAAATCGACATTGTAAGGTTTAAATTAACCGATGTTTGCTCGGTGATAATTCCATCAGAGGTTAGTGTAGGTTCAAGATCTCGTTTACTGTAGTCAGTGGACAATGTGATTTTGGGAAGGTGCTGAGTTTTGGCGGCTGTCGCTGTTGCATTGGCTGCTTGTTGAGTTAGCTCGCTCGCTTTTAGGGCAAAATTATTAGCCAGAGAAAATTGTACCCAAGAGTCGGCATCAATGGGGTCCGGAGAGACAGCGATGAAATTATCTTTAAGACCAGATAATTGTCTATGATGTTTACCGGTGAGAGACTGTAATTTTTCTAAGGCAATATCAAGAGCGCCACTAGCTTCAAGATTATTTGCTGTAGCTTCGTCAAATATTGCCTGGATTTCATAGACGTCAGTTATCGGTAGAAGGCCTACTTCAAATCGCTCTTGGGTCTGTTCGAGTTGACGAGAAATGGCTGACAGTTCTGCCTGTCTGGTTTGTTTGTTTTCATGGGCGCGAAGCACGTTAAAGTACGTTTCACTCACTCTGATAATTAGATCCTGCTGATTAGCCGCAAAGGTTGCTTCAGCAACCTGATCCATATTTTTAGCGCTTTTGAATTGAAACCAAGCAGGCACATTAAAAAGCGATTGACTTAGGCTTGCCGAATAAGTGGTTTTGTCTGGATTTGTACTGGTAGGATCTGCGGGTTCGAGTTTATTTACCGAGCCTGCAAGCTGCGGTAAAAGAACAGCTCTTCCCTGTTTTAGCGTTTCTTTATCAGCATTGTAGTTAGCTTTGGCAGCAAGAATAACAGGATCATTTTTAACAGCTATCTTGTATATATCCGATAAGCTTTCAGCATTGACTGAGACGTTTAAACCTAAAATTGAGGTCAGTATTAAGATGGCTCTCACGTTTACTGGCATACTTTCTCCGAGGGCTATATAACGGATATCATAGCCCTATGATGGGTTAAAAATATCGTAAGTATAAGTTATTTCGATTAGCCGTAATGACAATTATCAACATAAACCTACGTTTTGCGATCCTATAATGATCAATAATAATATTAAGTGTCGTATGAAACTTAATATTTTATCATCAACTAAATGACATTGAATCCATTAATCATTCGTTATAATGGCATGACATGTGAGTTTCGGGTATATTTTTCAAAACTTCTAGATGTTTTCTTCTATGCAGAGACAGAATTTTAATTTGGCTTGTTTGCACAAAGAATGCGAGCTCAACTTTAACCGCATTACCCGCCTTATCGGGGTCCATCCTGATTTGGGAGTTTCGTTCTGTGTGGCTAAAAATAATCAGTCACAAATCCAATTTGAGGTGACTGATTCGGCGAGGTTTACTACCACCTTGGCAATCAAAATTATTGCCGATACACCTCAATGGTTACCAAGTATTGAAATGAAAGTTCGTATTTACCGAGATGCCAGAATGGCTGAGGTGATTGAATGGTGTTCCGATAACTCTATTCCATGGGCTTTGGTTGAGCGCAAAGGACAACAGTCTAGAGACGAAAAATGGCAATGGAATATCTTCTTAGGCGAGCTTTTATATCAAGCGCTTCGTCACGAACGAATTGCAAAAGTAAAAAGCAGTTAGGTTTTGAGCATTTTAAAATTAATCCAGATGACAGATCTGCATCTTGGGCCAACCGCAGACTATGTATGTAGAAATTTCAATACATTAGACTCTTTTAAAACAGTATTGAAAGCCTTTGACTCAAAAAGTAACGGCAAAGATATGGTAGTGCTTACTGGCGATCTTGCCAGTGACTCTCAGCCGGGTGCTTACCAGCAGTTAAATAAAATTCTGACACAAAATAAAAAACAGGCGATTTGGCTGCCCGGCAATCATGATGATATGTTATTAATGCAAAAGTATTTATCAGACTACCCCTATCTGCCAGTTTATGAGCATGAGTATTGGGCTGTATTGATGATAGATAGCTCGGTGCCCGGAAAACCTGGGGGTGAAATATCAAGCCAACAGTTAGAGCAACTAGAGCATAACCTTGAGCGACTAAAAGATAAGCTTGTATTGGTTGCCATGCATCATAGCCCGGTGTCTATGAATAGTCTGTGGCTTGATGAGCACCGAATCTCTAATCATCAAAAACTGCATAGTCTGTTAGTTGCCAATGGTAATGTTAAAGCAGTGATAACAGGCCATGTTCACCAGCAATATGAAACTGAATGGGAGGGTATTAGGGTTTACTCAACACCTTCAACCTGTTTCCAGTTTGCAGAGCATTCAGATCAGTTTGCTCTTTCTGATAAACCACCCGCATATCGATGGCTGGAGTTACACTCAAATGGTCACATTGATACAGGTATTAATCGAGTCGATTTCCCCGAAGGTAATTGACGGCATATTAAGATTAAATTGGCGCTGACAACAGTGGCTAATGCACTATAATATTGTCTAACTTAATTGCCAGATAATGCTATTTCAATGCTCCTATATTTGCATGGGTTTAATAGTTCGCCACAGTCCAAAAAAGCGGTTGAAACCCAGCATTGGATGGTGAAAAATACCCCATCTATAAAGTTTTTTTGTCCACAGCTATCGCCCTTTGCTTTCGACGTTATGAGTCAGCTTAGAACGATCATTGAAGCTTATCTTCCCCAGCCTATTTACTTGGTGGGGAGTTCTATGGGCGGTTTTTTTGCGACCTGCTTGGCAGAGCAATATAACTTGCCAACTGTATTGATAAATCCTGCCGTCAATCCAGGTTCTGGGTTACACTCATGGTTGGGAGAAAATGAGAATTTCGTGACTGGAGAACGCTGGGTTTTTGAGCCTGAACATATTGAAGAATATGTTCGATTGAATCCAGAAAAAATTAAGCGAAAGCAAAATTATAAGCTGCTATTGCAAACAGGTGATGAAGTATTAGATTATCGGTTAGCACAGGATCACTATCAGGGTTGCCATATTGAAACAGAGACTGGGGGCGATCATAGTTTTGTAGATTATCAGCGACATTTGCCAGCAAATATGGAATTCTTAACCAACGTACATAAAAACCAATAACTGAAAAAGTACTCTTAAACAATGAGCAACTATAACGCAGAAGATATTGAAGTACTCACGGGGCTAGATCCGGTCAAAAAACGTCCCGGTATGTACACAGATACCAGTCGTCCCAATCATTTGGCGCAAGAGGTCATCGATAATAGTGTTGATGAGGCCTTGGCGGGTCATGCGCGCCGTGTGGATGTGACTTTACACAAAGACGGCTCACTGTCAGTCTGTGACGATGGGCGTGGCATGCCAGTGGATATTCACCCAGAGCAGGGGTTGCCTGGTGTAGAGGTTATTCTGTCAACGCTGCATGCGGGTGGTAAGTTTTCTAATAACAATTACCAATTTTCTGGTGGCCTGCACGGTGTAGGTGTCTCTGTAGTTAATGCCCTATCCAGTCGCTTGGATGTCACCGTCAAAAGAGGCGGCAATGTACATCAAATACAGTTTGCCAATGGCGATAAAACCTCAGATTTGGCCGTAGTTGATAGCTGTGGACAGCGCAATACAGGCACAATTTTGCGCTTCTGGCCAGATGCTGAGTATTTTGATTCAGTTAAATTCAGTGTTTCAAGGCTATGTCATGTGCTAAGAGCTAAGGCAGTTTTGTGTAGCGGCCTTACCATGAGCTTTTATGATGAAAATACCAGTGAAAGCCTTGAGTGGTATTACGAAGATGGTTTGCAGGACTATCTCTCAGACGCACTTCAGGGCTGGGAAGTACTTCCCGTTGAGCCCTTTATTGGTGCCTTATCTTCTGAAAATGAAGCGGTGGACTGGGCGGTACAATGGTTGCCTGATGGTGGCGAAGTTGTTCAGGAAAGTTATGTAAATTTAATTCCGACGCCTCAGGGCGGTACTCATGTCAACGGTTTGCGTACAGGCCTTTTAGAGGCTATGCGTGAATTTTGTGAATTCCGAAATCTTTTGCCTCGGGGTGTAAAGCTAACGCCAGATGATATTTGGGATCGCTGTAGTTTTGTGTTGTCTTCAAAAATGGCGGATCCACAGTTCTCGGGACAAACCAAAGATCGCTTATCTTCAAGAGAGGTAGCGGCATTCATCTCTGGTGTAGTGAAGGATGCCTTTAGCTTATGGCTTAACCAGCATACCGAAGAAGCAGAAAAGCTTGCTGAACTCTGTATTTTACATGCTCAACGCCGTATGCGTGCCAGTAAAAAAGTGGTTCGCAAAAAGATTACACAGGGGCCAGCACTGCCGGGTAAGTTGGCGGACTGCTCTAGCGATGAACCTGAACAATGTGAAATATTTTTGGTTGAGGGTGATTCGGCTGGAGGTTCTGCTAAGCAGGCACGCAATCGAGAAAATCAGGCAATCATGCCATTGCGCGGCAAGATACTTAATACTTGGGAAGTGGAATCTCAGGAGATTCTTAGTTCTCAAGAGGTACATGATATCTCTGTCGCTCTGGGTGTGGACCCTGGGCTAGAGTCTGCAGATGATTTGCGCTATCACAAGATCTGCATCCTCGCTGATGCAGATTCCGATGGACTGCATATTGCCACCCTACTCTGTGCGCTATTTGTGCGTCACTTTCGACCATTGGTCGCTAGTGGTCATGTGTATGTGGCTATGCCGCCACTGTTTAGAATTGATGTGGGCAAGGATGTTTACTACGCATTAGATGATGCTGAAAGACAGGGGATTCTTGATCGAATAGAAGCTGAAGGCAAGCGTGGCAAGGTCAATGTGCAACGCTTTAAAGGACTGGGTGAAATGAATCCGCTACAGTTGCGCGAGACGACGATGGATCCCGATACACGGCGCCTAGTTCAGCTGACTTTAGAGCCGGGCGATGATACCAACTCAGTATTAGATATGCTGTTGGCAAAGAAGCGCTCGCCAGATAGACGACAATGGTTAGAGGCTAAAGGCAACTTAGCTGATACCAGTAATCTGTAACCAGAATTAAAACAAAGGAAGGGTAATGAACGATTCAATCACCTTTAATGATCAGGGTCTGGAAAGCCGATCACTGAGTAGCTACACCGAGCAGGCATACCTTGATTATTCGATGTATGTGATTCTCGATCGCGCCCTGCCGCATATTGGTGATGGCCTTAAGCCGGTGCAACGACGCATTGTTTATGCCATGAGTGAGTTAGGTTTAAAGGCCACAGCCAAGTATAAAAAATCAGCGAGAACTGTGGGTGATGTTATTGGTAAATTTCATCCGCATGGTGATAGTGCCGCTTATGAAGCTATGGTGTTAATGGCGCAACCTTTTTCTTATCGTTACCCCTTGGTTGATGGGCAGGGTAACTGGGGCTCTCAGGATGATCCTAAGTCCTTTGCGGCCATGCGTTATACCGAATCAAAGCTGTCAAAATATGCTGAGCTATTACTAACAGAATTAGGTCAGGGCACCAGTAACTGGCGCCCAAATTTTGATGCATCATTAGAAGAGCCAGAGATATTGCCTGCCCGTGTGCCGAGTATTTTACTTAATGGCACCACCGGTATTGCCGTGGGTATGGCAACGGATATACCGCCGCATAATCTCAATGAGGTGGTCAGCGCCTGCTTGCATTTATTGGATAATCCAAAAGCCGATATACCTGAATTAATGAACTTTATTAAGGGGCCAGATTTTCCTACGAATGCAGAAATTATTACGCCTAGGACCGATATACAAACGGCCTATGAAACTGGTCGTGGTTCAGTAAAAATGCGTGCAGTCTGGAATAAGGAGGATGGCGATATCATTGTTACTGCCCTGCCGTTCCAATCCTCAGGTTCTAAGATTCTTGAACAGATTGCGATACAGATGCGCAATAAAAAATTGCCCATGGTGGCTGATCTTCGTGATGAATCAGATCACGAGAACCCAACACGCTTGGTGATTACACCAAAATCCAATCGTGTGGATATAGATACCCTGATGGATCATCTATTCGCTACGACGGATTTAGAGCGCAGCTATAGAATTAACCTCAATATTATTGGGGTTGATGGTAAGCCAGCAGTAATGAACTTAAAGCGTATCTTGAAGGAATGGCTAAGTTTTAGAATAGATGTCACTCGCCGCCGCTTAGACTATCGACTGCAAAAAGTCGAAAAACGTCTACATTTACTAGATGGCTTATTAATCGCCTTTTTAAATATTGATAATGTCATTCATATTATTCGTACTGAGGATCAGCCCAAGCCTGCATTAATGCAAAAGTATGGGCTGTCTGAGCTGCAAGCGGATTATATTCTTGATACCAAATTACGTCAGTTGGCGCGTTTAGAAGAAGTTAGAATCCGCGCTGAGCAAGAAGAGCTGGCCAAAGAAAAAGCCGAATTGGAATTGTTGCTAAGCTCGGATGCTCGACTCAAAACGCTAGTAAAGAAAGAACTCAAAGCCAGTGCCGAAGAGTACGGTGATGAGCGTCGTTCAGCATTGACAGAACGTACTGAGGCTCAGGCCTTTAGTGAGAAAGACTTGTTGACTGCAGAGCCTGTGACCGTGGTGCTTTCCGATAAAGGCTGGCTTCGAGCGGCCAAAGGTCATGATATTGACCCCACTAGTTTGAACTATAAAGCAGGGGATAAATTCTTATCCTCAGCTTTAGGGCGCAGTAATCAGAATGTATTCCTTCAAGACACAACTGGTCGATTCTATGCGTTATCAGCCCATACATTGCCCTCGGCAAGAGGTCAGGGGGAGCCGGCTACAGGCAGGTTAAACCCGCCTTCAGGTTCGTTATTCACCCATTTGGTCATGGGTGATGATTCCCAAAAAATCCTCTTGGGTACGGATGCGGGTTATGGTTTTGTGGCTAAAATTGGCGATCTGTTTACCAAAAACAAAGCAGGTAAGGCCGTAGTTTCGATTCCAAAGGGCGCAAAAATATTAAGCCCAAAATTAGTTTCCGATGAAAACTTACTTATCGCCGCAGTGAGTAATGAGGGCAGACTCCTTGCCTTCCCGCTAAGCGATTTGCCAGAGTTGTCACGGGGAAAGGGCAATAAGATTATTAATATCCCAAGTTCAAGATTGCAGGCGCGAGAAGAATTTGTGGTCGACTTTGCGGTGATACCAGAAGGGGGCTCGCTGGTGGTTCACTCTGGCAAGCGCTACTTGGTTATGAAGTCAAAAGACTTGGAGCACTATCGCGGTGAACGCGGACGTCGAGGGCATAAACTGCCCCGTGGATTCCAAAAGGTTGATCGGCTAGAAGCTGAGTAAGCGGCTAGAGGGTTAAGATTTTTTTAAAATTTGAATGGCGCGTGTTATCTGGTTGTCATTACTGCCAGACTGCGGTTCTATCTGCTCGATAATAATATCTGGCTCAATACCTTGCCCATGGATAAATCGTCCGCTAGGGGTTAAGTAATGCGCCGTGGTTAATTTGATGCCTCGGCCATCACCTAGCGGGATAACCGACTGTACTGAGCCTTTACCAAAACTTTGCGTGCCAATGATCACTGCGCGCTCTTGATCCTGAAGTGCGCCAGCGACTATTTCAGATGCTGAGGCACTGCCACCATTGATGAGCACAACAATTGGAGCGCCATTAATCAAATCGCCATAGGTAGCATAGTATTGCTGATTCGCTTTGGGCTGCCGACCCTCGGTATAAAGTAAAAGACCCTGATCAATTAGGCTGTCAGCTATTTCTACTGAGACCGGCATTAATCCCCCAGGGTTATCTCTAAGGTCTAATACCAGACCCTCAAGAGGTTCTTCTTGTTGTAATTTATTGATGGCAGTAATGAATTCTTGGCTAGTTTCGGCTTGAAAGCTTGAGATGCGGATATAGCCTATACCCTGATCTAGTATCAGGCTGCGCACCGAACTCTTTGCCGGCAGCTCGCGTTGAAGATTAAATTCTAGATGTTGCGAGCCATCCCTAATAATACCTAGAACAATCTCTGACCCCTGTGCGCCACGCAATGCCTCTGTGATCTCGTATAATGTCATGTCGGCAGTTGCTTGGTAGTCAATGGCGACAATTTTATCGCCAGTTTGAATCCCTGCTTGCCTTGCTGGGGTGCCATCAAGGGTTGTAACAATCTCGACGGAACCCTGACTGATATTTAAATCAATCCCCAGACCGCCTGGATTCTCTGTGGTTTTTCCCTGAAGTGTTTTATAGTCTTCTTTATCAAGAAAGGTAGAATGTGGGTCTAGGTTGTTGAGCAGTTCTTCGATAGAACTTTCAGCCAGTTGGGCATCTGAGGGAACATCTACATATTCTTGGCGCACCTTATCTAATACTGCTGAAAATAGTTGTGCGTTATTAATGTTCGCATGTGCATTGTTATTAATTGCTAGCCCACTGATGGAGGAGAGGCTCAAGGTAATGGCAAAAAAAATCTTTTGTATTTTGGTTAATAAAGCCATGATAGTTTGTAAGCACTTAGTTTAGTTAGCGGTTGATAAGCCAAATTCTTGGATTCACCGGCTTACCCTGTTCACGTACTTCAAAGTATAGAGCAGTCTGAGTTAAACCGCCTGTATTGCCAGCACGTGCGACAATCTCTCCACTTTGAACCCAATCGCCAGTCTCTCTTAGAAGCTCTTTATTATGGGCATACAGACTCATATAGCCATCACCATGATCTACAATCACCAATAGGCCAAATCCTCTTAGGTAGTCTGAAAAAACCACACGACCATAGTGAACTGATTGAATGTTAGCACCCTCTTTAGCGCTAATAAGCCAGCCTTGCCAGCGTAAATATTCACTGCGCTTGCTTCCAAAACTAGCTTTTAATTTTCCGCGCACTGGCCAGTTAAGCTTTCCCTTACTGAGCGCAAAAGAAGGATAATCTTGCGCGGGAGTAATAGCCCTAGCCGCTTTTTCAACTGTCTCTATAACAGTTTCGAGTTCATCCCTTTGTTTCTTGTATTGATTGAGCTGTTGGTTATTAGATTGCAGTGACTGACTTAGTTTGTTGAGTGTAGTTTTGCGCTTACCCAGGTTTCTCGCCAGTTTTTGCTGATCTTTTTCTAGCTCTTTTCTTGAGTCAGCCAGCGATGCTTTAATGGATTGAATCTTCGAAAGTGTTATTTTTAAGCTTTCAATGTCCGCAGTGAACTGATCGATTTTCTTAGATCTAGCCTCTAAAAGGTAGTCATAATATTTTAGTATTCTGGATAGCTGTTCAGGGTTTTCTTGATTGAGCAATAATTTTACAGGTTCTTCATTACCTGTTTTATAGGCCGCTTGTATTTGTTGAGCAATTGTTGAGCGTTGGTTTTCAATTCGCTGTTCAAGATTGTT
This sequence comes from Porticoccaceae bacterium, assembly GCA_038139495.1. Lineage (GTDB taxonomy): Bacteria > Pseudomonadota > Gammaproteobacteria > Pseudomonadales > Porticoccaceae > HTCC2207. Next base: position 26,477 of record JAYOSY010000002.1, on the reverse strand, counting down.
TTTCTTGCTCTTAAGTAGCGATAAATCATTTTCATTTTTCGTTATTTTTTTGCCAATATTACGGTTTTTTTTATTGAGATCTCTAATGTCTCGTTCGATTGTTTCAAGCTGCTGCTGCAGAGTGTTTTTTTCTTTGCGCTGGTTGCGCAATTTTTTTTCAAGGCTAGAGATACTGGTTTTGAGCTGTTGAAGTTCTTTTTTCTGATGATTGTCAGCAAGGGCGCTTAGGCTTAGCCCAAGACCAATAAAAGCTGCAAGCAAAAGACTCCAGATAGGCATGCTAGGTGCCATTAGCCTACCTGAAGTGAGTCCTTGCATTAGATGATAAGCGATCGGCCAGACATTTCGGCAGGCTTTTCTAACCCCATCATATCCAAAATAGTTGGCGCTATATCTGCTAGAGAACCGCCAGAATCAAGAGATAGCTGACGAGGTCCGGCATAGACAAGCGGCACGGGTAATGTGGTGTGTTGGGTGTGGGGCTGATTGCTAGCCTCATCAAACATCTCTTCAACATTGCCATGATCCGCGGTAATCAGTACTTCTCCATCTTGCTGAGCAGTAGCCTCTATAACCCGCTTAAGACATTCATCTACGGTCTCTACCGCCTTAACAGAGGCGTCAAAGTTGCCGGTATGACCCACCTGATCACAGTTAGCATAGTTGCAGATAATGGTATCAAAACGTCCGGAATCAATAGCCTCTACCAGTTTATCTGTCACCTCAAAAGCGCTCATCTCTGGCTTTTGGTCATAGGTTTCTACATCGGGTGAGGGAATTAGTGTTCGCTCTTCACCGTCATAGAGGGCTTCGCGACCGCCACTAAAGAAAAATGTCACATGGGCATATTTTTCAGTTTCGGCAATGCGTAGCTGCTGTTTACCCTGGTTAGCAAGATATTCTCCCAGTGAATTTACCAAATTTTCTGGCGGATAAGCACAGGGCAAGTCTAATGTTGCCTCATACTCGGTTGCCATAACAAAGCTAGATAATTTGACAACCTTAGATCGCTCAAAGCCTTCAAACTGCTCATCAACCAAAGCATGAGTAATTTCACGGGCACGGTCAGGACGGAAATTCATGGAGATTATGGCATCGCCATCTTCAATGGTGATAGCCGCTTCTCCGGGGCCAACAATGGCTGTTGCCTCAACAAATTCGTCATTCTCATCGCGTCTATATGCAGACTCTAGGCCTTCTACAGCAGTGGTTGCTGTATGGCTGGCATGACCCTCGGTCATTAGACGATAGGCTTGCTCAACTCGATCCCAGCGATTGTCGCGGTCCATGGAGAAGAAGCGGCCAATAATTGAGGCAATTTTACCCGTGCCTAGCTTGTCGCAAAGGGCCTGTGTTTTTTCTAGCGAGGGCTTGGCGCTGCGTGGCGGGCAGTCGCGACCATCAAGGGAGGCATGGATATAAACTTTTTTAGCGCCGCGCTGAACCGCCATTTCGAGCATGGCATTGATGTGGTCTTCATGGCTATGAACTCCGCCCGGGGACAGTAGGCCAACAATATGAACGGCTTTATTATTGGCTATAGCCCCATCAATGGCCTCACAAAATACTGAGTTAGTAAAGAAGTCGCCGTCGGCAATCGCTTTGTTAATACGCGTAAAATTCTGATACACCACGCGCCCAGCGCCTAATGTCATATGGCCAACTTCTGAGTTGCCCATCTGTCCCTCGGGTAATCCTACCGCCATACCTGAGGTGCTAATGAGTGTTTTGGGGTTGTTTTCCCATAGATTGCGCCAGTAGGGGGCATTGGCGGCAGAAATTGCGTTGTACTTCCCGCTATCACTGTAGCCAAAGCCGTCGACGATAATTAATACCTTAGGTGATTTTTTGGAGCTCATAATCTTTTTACGCATAGAATGAATATAGGGTTAATTTTAAAGCGTTGTGAATGCTTTCGCTATGCCGATCGTTAAATATTACTGATTTTCGAGTATTTCCCAGCGTTCATAGCAGTGACTGAGTTGTTTTTGCAGTTCTGAGAGCCGATTTTCTGTTTTTTGAACCTGATCGCGAGCTCCTTTAAAGAATTCGGGGTCGCTCATTTGTTGAGAGATTTCAGCAATTTCTATCTCTAGTTTTTCGATTTGGTCTGGCAATGCATCCAGTTCACGCTGATCCTTATAGGACAGCTTAGTGGTTTTTTTCTTAACTCGAGTTTCCGTTTTCTTGGGTTTGCTGCTTTGGTTTAATTGCTGGGTGCGCTGACGTAGCCAGTCGTTGTAACCTCCTACATAGCTATTGAATGCGCCATTGCCCTCGAACGCCAAAGTACTGGTGACGACATTGTTGATGAAGGCACGATCATGACTAACCAGAATAATGGTTCCCTTGTAGTCGATCAGGAGTTCCTCTAAAAGATCCAATGTATCTATATCTAGATCATTGGTCGGCTCATCCAGAATGAGCATATTTGAGGGCTGAGTAAATAGCTTAGCCAAAAGGAGACGATTGCGTTCTCCGCCAGAGAGTACTTTTACCGGTTGTCGACAGCGCTCTGGTGCAAAGAGAAAGTCTCTTAAATAGCTGACAACGTGCCGCGATTTGCCGCCAATGTCTAACATATCCTTGCCACCTGAGATATTATCCTGCACGCTTTTTTCTTCATTTAGAGCGCTTCTATACTGATCAAAGTAAGCAATGTTGAGATTAGTGCCTATTTTAATTTTTCCTGTGGTGGGTTCTAGTTCACCTTGAAGTAATTTTATGAGTGTGGTTTTACCTGAGCCATTGCCGCCAATAAGACCAATCTTATCGCCGCGCTGTATCAATGCGGAAAACTCTTTTACTATGGTTTTTTGCTCTGGGTCGCCCTCGAATATAAAATTAATATCTCTTGCTTCAACCACGATTTTGCCTGATTTCTCTGCCTCCACAACATTCAGCTTAGCTTTACCCTGATGTTTGCGACGGGCGGCAAATTCCTCACGCATGGCTTTTAGTGCACGTACGCGACCCTCGTTACGAGTGCGGCGAGCTTTAATGCCCTCTCGGATCCATGCTTCTTCCTGTGAGAGGCGCTTATCAAACAGCGCATTATGCTTGTCTTCGGTTTCAAGCATTTCTTTTTTACGCTTGAGATAGGTATTGTAATTACAGTTAAATTCCATCACTTTGCCGCGATCTATTTCAATAAATCGGGTTGCTAGATTATCCATAAACTCGCGATCATGACTGATAAATAACAGCGCCGCCTCCCACTTCTTAAGGAAAGACTCAAGCCACTGTATAGCCTCAATATCTAAGTGGTTGGTAGGCTCATCAAGGATAAGTAAATCTGGATCGCTTACCAGTGCGCGAGCCAATAGCACCCGTCGCTTATAACCACCAGACAGGTCAGCAATATCAGTGTTAGCCTTTAGCCCCATCTTAGTGATAATCGCGTCAACTCTTGAGTTTACATCCCAGCCATCTACAAGGTCGAGCTCAGCCTGACAGGCCTCGAGTTCAGCCATATTTTTCTTGGTTGGCTGGATGGCTACTTCTGCGCTCAGTCGATAATAGCTTTGAGCTAATTCACCCTCTTTACCCAGACCATTGGCGATCACCTCGTATACGCTACCCTGAGTATCTGTAGGTACAGCCTGTTCTAGCTGGGCTATTTTGACGCCATCGGTGGTTTTTACCACGCCATCGTCAGGGATAATCTTACCCGTTAAAATATTCAGCAAGGTAGATTTACCGGCGCCATTGCGACCGATAAGACAGACGCGCTCGCCACGCTCTATGGATAGGTTTATGCCATCAATAAGTGCAGGTTGTCCGTAGCTTAGACAGATATCTTGTAAGGTAACTAGCGCCATAGCGGGTTGTCGATTATTTCCCGAGTGGTTTGATCATCAGAATTAACTTCGGCAACAGTGTCATCGAGCCGAGAAGCGCGGCAATCATGGCTACACTGGTCAGCAATCCAAAGTAGATGGAAGGAATAAAATTAGACAGGGTTAAGACAGAAAACCCGATAATAATGGTTATGGCAGTATAGAAAAGTGCCTGGCCGATACTATTATGAGCACGATGCATGGTGGCGATATAGTCACCGTCTTTGGAAAATTCGCGCTTAAATCGAGTGATATAATGGATGCTGTGATCAACACCAATCCCTACAGTAATTGCGGCAATGGTAATGGTCATCATGTCTAGAGGGATCTTGAGTAAACCCATGCCACCTAGCACTACAGCAGCGGCAAGAAAGTTGGGAACAATTGCGATAAACGAGAGTTTTAGTGATCGAAATAGCACTAAAAACATCAGCATAATGCCAACAAAGACAGCGCCTATGGTCATTATCTGTGATTTGAATAGACTTTGAAGCATATTGTTATACAGCACTAATAGTCCTGTAAATCGAATATTTTCTTCGGCGATGCCAACCTCATTAATGGCAAACTGCTTTATTTTGGAGAGCAATTCTGCGCGCTTTAGCCCGGCAGTTTCCATAGCCCTTAATTGGATGCGTGTCTCATCAAGTTCTTCAATTAGGTAGGGAGCCACTAGTTGCTGATAGATCTCTGGGCTTAGACTTTGACGCATAAAGGCAATTTCAAAATCATTGAGTTTATGTCCCATAAGATCAGCGGCTACCTGATCAAGCTGAACTAAAGAGCTCACTTTTCCAATCTCTGGCTGAGTCTCTAGGTATTGAGTTAATTTTGATAGTTCTGCAAGCCCAGTAGATGAAAACCAGTAACTTTCTGGGTTAGCATTGGCTGAAATTTCAGTTTCAAAACCTTCGTATTCGTCAAGATCTTCGTATTCATCATAATCTTCGTACTCATCAAGATCCTCATATTCATCAAAATCAGCATCGTTGCCATTAATAGTGACGATGGGTGTAGCCAAAGCAGGAGCCTGCAAGATAATGTCTAGCGGTGTGGTACCGCCCAAGGCTGTATCGATGACTTCCATTCCGCGGTAAATTTCAGTATCACTTTTAAAGTAATCAATAAAACGGTTATCGACTTCAAGGCGTGAAATCCCAAGGCCGGACAGCAGTGCTAGCGTCAAGGCAAACAGTAAAACTAGGGAGCCGCGCTGCTGGGTAAACTGAGCAAATTTTGCAGTAATAACACCGCTACTATCTCTTTTTGCGGTATTTTTATCCTTTCCAAGAATCATCATGCCCGCTGGTAAGATAATAAATGAAACGCCAAGAGCGATAATAATACCCAGAGTCATCATCCAGCCAAAATCAATAACTGGACGAATGTTACTCACCACCAGTGAGCTAAAGGCGACAATGGTTGTGAGTACCGTGTATAAGCAGGGCTTAGCCATTGACTGAATAGTTTCTAAGACCAGAAGACGCTGCTCAATTTTTGGCTTGGCGGCAAAAAGCTCTCGGTAACGAACGATCAGGTGGATGGTTAATGCTAGGGTTATAATTAACAGCAGTGATACAAAGTTTGATGAAATTACGGTCAGTCGCCAATCTAGCCAACTTAGTAATCCAAGTACAATTGTGAGGCAAAGAGCGCAGGTTGCCACAGGTAAAATAACCCAGCGTATTGAGCGAAAAATGAAGCTGAGCGTGGCGATCATAAACACTAAGATGCCTATGCCGAACACAGCAAGGTCGCTTTTTATAAAGTCCACCATGTCCGCTGTGATCATATCCGGACCCCCGAGATAGATGGTTGCCTGATCCCGATACTGGTCCATTAGGTTGCGAACCTCGGCTACACGCTTGTGATCCTCTGCAGATTTGGCTGTGCGGTAATCAAGGAACTCTTTACTAATCGCCGCTAGCTCTTTCTGTTGTTGGATGTTGAGACCTTCTGTGTCTCGGCGTAATCGAAGATTGTCTCGCTGGCTAACTAACTCTAAATACTGTGGGTCGAGACTTAATTTAGCCACTATGCCGGTGGTCTTACCGTCAGCGCTGAGTAACATATCTTTGTAAATAGGACTGGTCAGGAACTCTTGTTTTGCCAGCTGTTTGTCAACACCCTCAGATAGCACCGTATTGAGTGGGTTTTCTAAATCACCCACATTGATTTTTGGGCTGTAAAGCAGAGGAGCGTCAAGCAGGGACAGTGTGGAGTCTACCCCATTAATATTATTAAGATTTTTTGAAATAGCGCTTAGTGTTTCTAGGTTTTTATCATCTAGAAGGTCGCCGAACTTAGGTGAAAAGGTGACAATTAAAAAATTATCACTGCCGTAGCGCTTGGATACTTCACGAAAAAAATTGAGATCTTCATCATATTCTAAGGTTAAAGAGTCTGCTGAGGCATCTAATTTAAAGTTAGGTAAACCCATACCCATCAGCAGTGTCACGGCTAAAACAAAGGCTATGGCCTGCCAAGGACGATCGATAATTGTTCGCTGGTAAAATGCTAGCAAAGCACTGGTCATGCCAAAGCTATCCTTATTAAAAGTTAAGTTGCACATTATGAAGCTATAGTTGCTAAGGTGGAAGCTTAAAAGTCAGTCTATGACTAATCTAAACTTAGAGTAGTAAGCTGCATCAAAGTAAAAATTAAAAGGACGGTTGAATTATATGGCAATTAAAAATGCATTCTATGCCCAGTCTGGGGGTGTTACATCGGTTATTAATGCCTCTGCTTGTGGTGTTATTGAGGCCTGCAGAAAATATAGCGATAACATTGGCACACTTTACGCCGGTCAAAACGGTATTATTGGCGCACTGCAAGAAAATCTTATCGATACCAGTGAAGAATCCGATGAAACAATCTCAGCACTGCGCTATATGCCAGGCGGTGCTTTCGGTTCCTGTCGCTACAAAATGCAAAGTATTAGCGACAGTCGCATAGAGTATGAGCGTTTAATTGATGTTTTTAAGGCCCATGATATAGGGTGCTTTTTTTACAATGGTGGGGGTGATTCAGCAGATACCTGCCTCAAGGTTTCACAGATTTCAAAAACCATGGGTTACCCTATCCAAGCGATTCATATCCCTAAAACTATTGATAATGACCTGCCCTTTACCGACTGCTCACCGGGTTTCGGCTCTGTAGCAAAGTATGTCGCCACATCGACACTTGAGTCCGGTTTGGACATAGCCGCTATGTCGGCTACCTCGACCAAGGTTTTTATTCTTGAAGTGATGGGCAGGCATGCGGGTTGGATTGCCGCAGCTAGTGGTCTCGCAGCGCAGAAAGCGGGTCAGCCGCCGCATATGATTTTATTTCCGGAGGTAGCGTTTGAGCGCGATAGATTTATTGATCAAGTTAAAAAAACCGTTGAGTCCAACGGCTATTGCGTGGTGGTAGCATCCGAGGGTGTGACCTATGCCGATGGGGGTCTTTTATCGGGCTCATTGGTTGAAGATGCCTTTGGCCACAAGCAACTTGGAGGCGTTGCGCCTGCGCTCTGTAGTATGATTAAGAATTCTCTAGGCTATAAATACCATTATGCCGTCGCTGATTATTTACAGCGTTCAGCGCGACATTTAGCCTCTAAGACCGATGTTGAGCAGGCTTATGCCGTGGGTCATATTGCGGTGGAAAAAGCGCTAGAGGGTAAAAATGCCATTATGATCAGTATTCAGCGGACAAAGAGTGAAAGTTACAGTTGGACTTTGGGAGAAGTGGCATTGGATGCTGTAGCTAATCAGGAAAAACCCATGCCACAATCGTTCATTAGTGAAAACGGTTTTGGCATTACCCAAAAGGCGCGGGATTATCTATTGCCGCTTATTAAGGGTGAGGATTACCCGCCGTTTAAGAATGGAATTCCTGCCTACGCAGTATTGCAAAATAAGTTAATTGCCAAGCGATGCAAGCAATGGGCACTATCCTAGTGGTTAATTTATTGTTCTAATAACCCTTTGACTTAAATTGGATCGAATATGCACCTGCATTTTTTAGGTATCTGTGGAACATTTATGGGTAGTTTAGCCCAGTTGGCTAAATCAGCAGGCCATCAGGTGTCTGGCTGTGATGCCAATGTATACCCTCCAATGAGCACGCAACTTGAAAAGTCAGGCATTGAGCTAATACAGGGTTTTGACCCCGCCCAGTTGCAACCTGCGCCAGATCTTATTGTTGTGGGTAATGCCATGAGTCGTGGCAATCCCTGCGTAGAATATATGCTCGACCATAAGCTGCCGTTTACCTCCGGTCCCCAGTGGCTAGGCGATAATATTTTAAAAGATCGGCATGTTATTTCCATTGCGGGCACCCATGGCAAGACATCCACAACCAGTATGCTGGCTAAAATTCTCGATTATGCCAATTATCAAGCCGGCTATTTGATTGGGGGCGTGCCGCAAGACTTTGGTGTTTCCGCAAAACTTGGGGGAACAGCACCTAATGGTAATCAGTACTTTGTTATTGAGGCCGATGAATATGACACCGCTTTTTTTGATAAGCGCTCTAAGTTTGTTCATTACCACAGCAATAGCTTGGTTATTAATAATTTAGAATTTGATCATGCAGATATTTTTGAAGATTTAGCCGCTATTCAGCGTCAGTTTCATCATTGCGTGCGCACTATTCCTAGTGGTGGTTCAATAATATATCCCGCCAATGATTCTGCGGTTTCTGCGGTTATTGAGCAGGGTTGCTGGAGTCAAAAGCAAACCTTTGGCTCAAATCATGCCGATTGGCAATACCAGCTTGTGACTGCTGATGGCTCTCAATTTACACTGATAAACAATACTACAGGCGAACGGGGCTCCGTTAATTGGAATCAATCAGGGCTACATAATGTATGTAATGCTATGGCTGCTTCAGTTGCCGCCTGTCAGATAGGGGTTAGCCTTCAGCAGGCCTGCCAAGCACTGTCTGAATTTATTGGCATCAAGCGTCGAATGGAACCTATTTATAGCGACCATCAATTAACCATCTATGATGATTTCGCCCACCATCCTACAGCGATTAAAACCACCCTTGATGGATTGCGGAAAAAAGTGGGCGATGCTCAAATATTGGCAGTAGTAGAGCCAAGATCAGCGACCATGAAATTAGGCTTACATCAGCAAGTATTAGCTTCAGCGGTTGAGGTGGCGGATAGGGTTTTTTGGTATCAAAATGCTAGTTTAGATTGGGACCTTTCTAAAATTTCTGATCAAAATTCCTCAACGGCCACAGTAAGCAAGCATATTGATGGTCTAATTGCCGAGGTTGAAAAAACAATTATCGAGAATCAAGCCGCTAGTAAAGTCACTCATGTGGTTATTATGAGTAATGGCGGATTTGAGGGCTTTCATCAGCTTTTAGTGGATAGGTTTAACTAATCACTGGCTGCTTAATAAAAAAGTCACAGGGCCATCGTTGCACAGTGATACCTGCATATCGGCACCAAATTCACCGCTTGCAACCCTACCTTGGCACGCTGTTTGGGCCTGCTTAGTAAAGTAATCATAAAGCGCCTCTGCCGGTTGTGGAGGGGCGGCTGAAGAAAAACTGGGACGCATGCCTTTTTTAGTGTCTGCGGCAAGAGTGAACTGTGAAACGATCAAAAGATCGCCAGCAATATCAAGAAGTGATAGATTCATTTTGCCTTGAGTATCATTAAATATTCGATAGTTTAATATTTTATTTAATAGTTGATCGACAGTCTTTGGGTTGTCATTTTTTTCGACCCCCAGTAAAAGCAAAATCCCCTGATCAATATTCCCTTGAAGCTTATTTTCAATGGCAACTGATGCGGATGAAACGCGTTGGATTAGTCCAAGCATGAGAATATTCCTTGTTGGGGTAAAACGACCTGATTAGATTGCCACAGAGCCAAAATCAACGCAATTTTAAACTATACTAATGAAAAAATTGGGAGGGAATATGGCAGATATGCGTATTCGCTGCTCATGGTGTGGCGAGGATAAAGCCTATCAAAATTACCATGATTTTGAATGGGGGGTGCCCTGTCGAGACGATAAAAAGCTATTTGAATTTTTGATTCTAGAATCAGCCCAAGCAGGACTTTCTTGGCTGACTATTTTACGTAAACGGGATAATTACCGTTTGGCCTTTGCGGACTTTGATGTGGAGCTGGTGTCGAAATTTAGCGATCAAGATAAACAAAGGTTGATGCAGGATTCGGGGATTGTACGCAACCGCTTAAAAATTGAGAGCGCAATAACCAATGCACAATGTTTTTTAGACGTTCAAAACGAAACGGGAAGTTTTAGCAATTATCTTTGGAGTTTCGTGGATGGTAAGCCGATGGTTAACCGTTGGCAAGAAGAAAGCCAAATACCCGCGGTCACTCCATTATCAGAGAAAATTAGCAAAGATATGAAGCGCCGAGGGTTTAAATTCTTTGGCGCTACGACCTGTTATGCCTACCTTCAAGCGATGGGGTTGGTAAATGATCATATAGTAGATTGTTTTCGACATTCGGCGCATATCAAGCGCTAATCACAAGGTTTCTGCCCATTTGTTTGGCCTGACAAACACAGTTTTCAGTGGAGGATATAAGGTCATCTAAATTTATGCTGCGAGCCATGGAGCCAACTCCTAAGCTCAGTGTTAGCTGTATATTGACGCCTTTGGAGTCTAAGCTGACTTTAGATGCTTTTTGCCTTAACCTCTCAGCTATTGTGGTAGCAATATCTTGAGCTACATTAGGTAGAAGCATGATTAATTGATTGCCGCTCCATCTTCCGGCTATATCCGCCCGTCGAAGCTCTTGATTAATCAGCTGTCCCATTTTTTTCAATGCCAAGTCTCCGACTGCTCGACCATGATAGTCATTGATCGACTTGCAGTGGTCTAAATCTGCCAAAATAATAGAAAAGTTGCGACTTTCGGCTGTGAGTTTTTGATACCAGTATTCTAATTTTTTTTCAAGCAAATACCGGTTGGGAAGTTCCGTTAAAAAGTCTTGGGTGCCATAAATTTTATCATCAGGCTTATCTTTTCTAAGAAGGGCGAATCGAGTGTTTTCTCTGATCATAGATGTGGATGCAAGTAGGCCATAGGAAAATAAGAAGCGCATAATTAATGTGCCGTCGTAGCTAATCATTAACTTATTTGAGAGCCCGCTAATTAGAATAATGATGGCTGTTAAATAGATTCCGGTGAGAATTATTAGGCTCGGGTAATGGCCTGTTAGCACGGCAAAGGCGGGCAAGCTGAGAAGGCACCAAGTCGCTGCAACCTGATGGTCAGATGAAACTATTAAGAAAAGCATGCCAGCCGCTAGGCTAGTCAAAAAAATATAGGTAGTTAATTTATGATGGTTGAAAATACAAAATACTGTTAAGGCGCAGGATATTGCGCTGGACAGGGTTATATAGAAAATAACCTCTGCACTTTGCTCTTTGTAGCAAAAATAAATCGCGCATGAGATGGCGATGAGCTGGTGAGTCACCAGACAGAAAAGCAAAAAGTATCGTTGAGATTTTTGTAAGCTGTCCATGCAGACTATCCCCAGCGTTTATTAGCTTAGAATAGTCTACTCCAGGCAGATTTTCGTTTTTTTAAGAATTACTTTGGCGCACGCTTACGTTGATTTTCAGTTAATAGCTTTTTGCGAATTCTGATGCTCTCTGGCGTTACTTCTACCAGTTCATCATCTTCAATAAATTCTAGCGCTTGCTCAAGGGTATGCTTAATCGGCGGGACAAGCGTTAAGGCTTCATCAGTTCCCGATGCGCGAACATTGGTTAGCTGTTTTCCTTTAATGGGGTTGACCACAAGATCGTTACCACGACTGTGAATACCGACAATCTGACCCTCGTAAACGTCAACGGCATGGCCCAAGAATAAACGACCACGAGCCTGAATGTTAAATAGTGCGAAAGCTGCTGTTTTCCCTTTCACCATACTGACTAAGGCACCATTTTGACGGCTGTGGGTTTCACCCTCTTTTAATGGGCCGTAATGATCGAAGACGCTAGTCATAATGCCTGAGCCGGAGGTCAGGGTTAAAAAGGCACCACGAAATCCAATCAATCCGCGAGAAGGAATCATGAATTCTAAACGCACACGCCCTTTTCCGTCGGGCTCCATATTAGTCATTTCACCTTTACGAATACCCAGCTCTTCCATCACTGAACCCTGATGCTGCTCTTCCACATCAATAACAACCTGCTCAAATGGCTCTTGAACACTACCATCAATAATTTTAGTTACTACTTCTGGACGAGAAACACCCATCTCAAAACCTTCGCGGCGCATAGTCTCAATAAGAACTGAAAGGTGAAGCTCACCTCGGCCAGAAACAATAAATTTATCTGGAGAGTCGCCCTGTTTGACGCGCAGTGCCACGTTGTGAATCAGCTCTTGATCAAGGCGGTCTTTAATATTTCTGGTAGTCACATACTTGCCTTCTAGACCGGCGAAAGGCGAGTTGTTAACAATAAAAGTCATGCTGACGGTGGGCTCATCAACACTTAATGCTGGAAGAGCTTCAATAGTTTCCGGGTCGCAGAGTGTGTCTGAGATACCAATACCATCTATGCCGTTGATGCAAACGATATCGCCAGCCTCCGCAAGCTCTGTTTCCACCTGATCAAGGCCTAGGTAGCCCTTCACATTTAGAACTTTGCCTTTGCGCTCGCTTCCATCTGCGGCTTTTACCACTACCTGTTGTCCTGGCTTTAACGTGCCTCGGGTGATTCTGCCAACACCGATAACTCCAACATAACTGTCATAGGCCAACGCCGAAATTTGCATTTGGAATGGACCGTTAATATCAACCTTAGGCGATGGCACATCTGCAACGATCATTTCGTAGAGAGGCGTCATATCGTCCGCCATATTATCAGCATCAGTGCCAGCAATACCGTTTAGCGCTGAGGCATAAATAACGGGGAAATCCAACTGTTCATCGGTAGCGCCAAGGCTGTCAAACAGGTCAAAAACCTGATCCATTACCCAGTCAGGTCGAGCGCCAGGGCGATCTACTTTGTTGATTACAACAATAGGGCGCAAGCCTTTCTCAAACGCCTTTGAAGTAACAAATCGTGTTTGTGGCATAGGGCCATCAACAGCATCAACCAACAGTAATACCGAGTCGACCATGGATAGCACCCGCTCAACTTCACCACCGAAATCGGCGTGTCCTGGGGTGTCTACGATATTGATGCGGTAGTCATTCCATTTGATTGCGGTGTTCTTAGCGAGGATTGTAATACCGCGTTCTTTTTCTTGATCATTGGAATCCATTAATCTTTCAGAGCCCACATCTTTGCGGTCTAATGTTCCTGATTGGCTCAGAAGTTTGTCCACGAGCGTTGTTTTACCGTGGTCTACGTGGGCGATAATGGCAATATTACGTAAATTTTCAATAGACATGATGATACCTGATGTTGGCCGCAAGGCGCGAAAAAGTCGCGATTATACGAGAATTTCAGGGAACTGCTATAAAAGTTTTCAAATCGGGTGTAAATAAAGCAGGTTTTGGGTTAATTGCTATGGATTGTCAAAATATTTGGAATAAATTAATCAGCCTTAACAGTAAATATGGACATAATTTAAATAGATGAGATATTTAACCAAGTTATGCTTTATACTGGGGCGGTTTTGGTTTGTTCGGCAATAAAAAACTTAATAAGCACTTATTTAGTGCATTATTGCACAATGTGCACCAAAATAAAGCAAAAATTTGTAAATAAATGCCAAAAAAACTGTCTAGCATTTTAAAAATACCTAGCAGGTTGCTCTGACGCTGAATCTTTAATTGGATTTGTTTTATTTGTACTATTGGCATAGAAATTGCTTTTTCTAAAAGCACATTAATTATTAATTGTTGTTTGTCATTCGGGCAGTGAGGCTTCGGATTTCAAATGAAGTTTGTTACTTAAGACCCATTAGTGGAGGAAAAAATGTCCGAGAAGACTTTAAATCTTATTAAAGAAAGTGAAGCCCGTTGGGTTGATCTTCGTTTTACTGATACAAAAGGCAAAGAGCAGCATGTATCTATCCCTGTTTCCGAAGTAGGTGAAGAATTTTTTGTTGAAGGCAAGATGTTTGACGGTTCATCTATCGCTGGCTGGAAAGGGATTAATGAATCAGACATGATTCTAATGCCTGATGACAGCACTGCTGTTTTAGATCCATTTACTGATGAGACTACTGTAATCTTGCGTTGTGGTGTTGTAGAGCCTTCTACCATGCAGGGCTATGAGCGCGATCCTCGATCCATCGCTGAGCGTGCTGAGCAATACTTACAATCAACAGGTCTAGGTGACACTGCATTCTTTGGTCCCGAGCCTGAATTCTTCGTATTTGACGATATTAAGTGGGGCGCTGATATGAGTGGTGCGTTCTACAAAATTAACTCAGAAGAAGCCGCTTGGTCTTCATCAGCAGAATTCACAGATGGCAATATGGGACACCGCCCAGGTGTTAAGGGTGGTTATTTCCCCGTACCACCAGTTGATAGCCTGCATGACATCCGTGCTGCAATGTGTGGTGCTATGGAGCAAATGGGACTTGACGTTGAGGTTCACCACCACGAAGTGGGTACCTCCGGTCAATGTGAAATCGGTATTCGATTCAATACTTTGGTCAAAAAAGCTGACGAAGTTCAAATTCTTAAGTATTGTGTACACAATGTTGCTCACGCCTACGGCAAAACAGCCACCTTTATGCCTAAGCCACTTGTTGGCGATAATGGTTCTGGTATGCACTGTCACCAATCTTTCTGGAAAGACGGTGAGAACCAATTTGCTGGTGACGGCTATGCGGGTCTAAGTGAAACTGCTCTTTATTACATTGGCGGTATTATTAAGCATGCTAAAGCAATTAATGCCTTTGCAAACGCTTCAACTAACTCATACAAGCGCTTGATCCCAGGTTTTGAGGCGCCAGTAATGTTGGCTTACTCAGCACGTAACCGTTCCGCATCAATTCGTATTCCCTATGTGCCAAGCCCCAAGGGCAAGCGTATCGAAGCACGATTTGGTGACCCAACGGCTAACCCATATCTTATGTTTGCAGCTATGCTTATGGCTGGTATTGATGGCGTTAAGAATAAGTTGCACCCAGGTGATGCAGCGGATAAAGATCTTTATGATCTTCCTGCTGAAGAAGCAGCAGCGATTCCGCAAGTTGCTGGTAGCCTAAGAGAAGCGCTTGATGCACTAGATGCAGATCGCGAATTCCTAACAGCTGGCGGTGTATTCACCGATGATATGATCGATGCTTATATCGAGCTTAAAATGGAAGAAGTGTACAAAGTTGAGCACACAACTCATCCAGTTGAGTTTGATATGTACTACAGCGTTTAATGATATGTTGGCGGTGCGCAGGCACCGTACTAAAAACCCGACGGTTATAGCGTCGGGTTTTTTTTTGCCGAAAATTTAATCTGCACTGGTTGTATGGCTAGAATCGTTTTTGCAAATAGACATTTAGATTATATTAATAGATACGTGCACCAATATAGTGCATAGTGCCGTATATAGTATTTTCATTTTTGGTTATTTGTTGATTTAAGACTTGCAAAGCCCAATGGCTGAGGGTTTTAACTAATAAGAGCAATTATTGGCGCGTAAATTGCAAGCCCTTAATGGTTAAGCTTTATGTAAGGAGTGATCATAAAAGTGGGTTCGACTCAGTTATACAGATTTTTAATTGATAATCTTAATACAGCGCTTTTGTTATTGAGTGACGATTTGACTGTTGAGTATTTGAATCCAGCCTTTGAAGCTTTACTTAAAGTGAGTAGCTCGAGATTGCATGGTTGTCCGGCCAGTGCGTTATTCAGAGATGGAAGCAATGTTATGCAAAGCATTGAGACCTCATTGGCTACTGGACGTCCTTTTACTAGACGCCATGAATTTCTAGATTCATATTCGACGGAGCCCATAAAGATTGATTATTCAGTAATACCCGTCGAATTAGGCGCTGAGAAAAAGCTTTTAATGGAGCTACAGCCCATTGATCGTTTTTTAAGGATCAATCGCGAAGAGGCAATGTTATCGGTTCAGGATACGTCGAAAACTTTGATTCGAGGCTTGGCCCATGAAATTAAAAACCCATTGGGTGGTATTCGTGGCGCAGCACAGTTATTAGATGACGAGATAGCGGAACAAAGCCTAGATGGTGAAACCCGAGAGCTTTGTCAAATTATTATGACAGAGACCGATCGGTTAAGAAATCTTGTTGACCGTCTCTTGGGGCCTAATCAAGTGCCAACTTATACACAGATTAGTATCCATGAGGTGACTGAGCGCGTTGTAGCTCTTATGCAAGCTGAGCTTCAGGGCCAGATAGAAATTGTGCGCGATTATGATCCCAGTATTCCTTTAATCGAAGGCGATTTTGAGCAGTTAATTCAAGCGGTACTTAATGTGGCTCGCAATGCAATGCAGGCATTGATTGATGCAAAACAAGAAGCGCCAAAAATTACTTTTAGAACCCGAGTAAATAGAAGTTTCACCATTGGTGGCGAGCGTCACAAAATGATTTGTAAGGTTGAGATTATTGATAATGGTCCTGGGGTTTCTGAAGAGATTAAAGAGCAAATTTTCTTTCCAATGATTAGTGGAAGAAAGCAAGGCTCTGGTCTTGGTTTAACCATTGCGCAAAATGCAATTAATGGTCACCAAGGCATCATAGAATGTGACTCGAGACCAGGAGATACCTGTTTCTCAATATATTTACCAATAAAGGCATAGTAAGAAAATGACATCAGAAATTTGGATAGCAGAGGATGATCGATCACTGCGCTGGGTAATGGAAAAGGCCATTCGCAGAGAAGAAATGCAGGTGCGAAGCTTTGAAAATGGTGAAGATCTATTAGAAGCGTTGAATGATTCAAGGCCAGAGATTATTATCTCTGATATTCGTATGCCGGGCATGGATGGATTGGAGTTATTGCAGCGCATACATGCTGAGTATCACAATTTACCAATTATAATTACAACGGCACATTCTGATCTAGACAGTGCAGTTGCAGCCTATCAAAGTGGTGCCTTTGAGTATCTGCCAAAGCCCTTTGATCTGGAAGAATTAATTGATGTAGCCAGGCGAGGAATAAGCTTTGCTAAAGAACAAAAAACTTCAGCGTCTGTAGCGCAGTCACCTCAAAGTGAAATTATTGGCGAAGCGCCCGCGATGCAGGAGGTTTTTAGGGCTATTGGGAGATTATCGAATTCTAATATTACCGTGCTTATCAATGGTGAGTCCGGAACAGGTAAGGAATTGGTCGCGCAGGCATTGCATAAACATAGTCCACGAAAAGATAATAAATTTATCGCTTTGAATATGGCGGCTATTCCTCATGATCTAATTGAATCTGAGTTATTTGGCCATGAAAAGGGTGCATTTACTGGGGCTGCACAGCGAAGAGAAGGTCGATTTGAACAGGCCAATGGTGGTACTTTATTTTTAGATGAAATTGGTGATATGCCCGCTGAGGCGCAAACTCGATTATTGCGAGTTTTGG
>JAYOSY010000002.1:0-9052 GCA_038139495.1 Porticoccaceae bacterium | reverse complement strand
GATGAAATTGGTGATATGCCCGCTGAGGCGCAAACTCGATTATTGCGAGTTTTGGCTGATGGCGAATTTTATCGCGTGGGTGGGCATACTGCAGTTAAAGTTGACGTAAGAATTATTGCAGCAACACACCAAGATCTCGAAACCTTAGTAACTGAAAACCGTTTTCGTGAAGATCTTTATCATCGATTAAATGTTATTAGGGTGCATTTGCCTCGGTTAGCTGATCGAAGAGAAGATATTCCTGAACTGATGAAGCATTTCTTTCATAGCGCAGCAAAAGAGCTTGAGATGGAGCCCAAGGCGCTATCCCCGGAAGCAGAAGAGTTTTTATACAGTCTTCCCTGGCCCGGAAATGTTAGACAGCTAGAAAATATATGCCGTTGGTTGACCGTGATGGCTGCGGGACGTGAGGTTTTACTTTCTGATTTGCCCCCAGAATTACGTGCAGAGCAGGGAGATAAAGATGTCATGGTGGCCGGAGATTGGCAGGTTATGCTTCGAAAATGGGCGGACAAGGCGTTAAATTCAGGGAGTAAAGATATTCTGTCTACGGCTATACCAGACTTCGAGCAAACCATGATTGAGGCAGCGCTAGAATATACTGGTGGTCGCAAGAAAGACGCCGCTCAGTTGTTGGGCTGGGGGCGAAATACTCTAACTCGTAAGCTGCAAGAATATAATTTATAAAAATAGGATTTTGTGATTAAGAAAAAACCCGCCATAAGGGCGGGTTTTTTTAGTTACTTGTAAAATTAAAATGCTAAGAGCCTTTACTATTTGAGTCTGCCTCAGCTTGTCTAACGGCGTTGGCAAATAATGCGTCAAAATTAATAGGCGGAAGCATTAGAGCTGGAAATGAACCCTTGGTAACAACATTGTCCAATGTTTCACGTAGATAAGGGAATAGAATTCCTGGGCAGGTTGTATTAAGTACCTGAGGCATTTGCTCACCAGTGAAACCTTTAATTGTAAATAGACCCGCTTGTTCGGCTTCTACGATATATACTGTGTCATCACCATCAGACATGGTAATGGTGACACGAAGAGCGACCTCAAAAACATCCTCATCAATTTGCGTGGTTTTGGTATTAAGGTCTTGGCTAACTTTTGGTTTCCACTGTTTTTGAAACGCAGACGCACCCTGAGGTGTTTCAAATGAAAGATCTTTTAAGTACACCCGTTGAATTGAAAATTGCACTTGCTCATTAACTGCATCTTGTTCCGTTGTTGATTTTTTAGCCATGGTAAAACCCTTAAAAATTTACTATTTTTCGTATTATTAAATTATGCTGCATAAATTATGTAGCATAACCGTTAAGCGTTAAGCAGATTATCTAATGAATCGCTTTGCGCTAGTCTGTTTAAATCAGTAAAGCCCCCAATGTGCTGCTCTCCGATCCAAATTTGAGGGACGGTAGACTGACCGCTTCGTTTGGCAATTTCTGCGCGAAGTTCAGGGTCGTTATCAACCGCAACATATTTATAGTCAACCCTCTTGCTGTTTAGTAGCTGTGTTGCTGCCATACAATAAGGGCAATAGCGGGTACCGTAAACTATTACGTTAGACATTTCTATTAAATCACTCAAATGATTATTTTTTTGTGCCGTTTACCAAAGGTAGATTGCTGTGTCTCCACTGCGCAATACCACCGGCAAGCCTTCTAATATCGAAGCCTTCTTTGTTAAGAATGCCGCCAGCTGAGCCTGCATGTTGGCCCATTTGATCGGTAATCACGATCAGTGATTCTTTATGTTTTTCTAACTCATTTACTCGGCTTGCAAGTGAGTTATGAGGAATATTGATGGATCCGTGGATATGTCCTTGATCAAAATCTTTAGCGGGTCGTACATCTAGCAAAACAGCCTTATCTTGATTCATTAGTCCTACAAGTTGGCCAGATGAAATGGGAATTCCATTATTTTTTCGCATTAATGCGACTAAAAGAGTAAGTAGAGCAATCAGAATGGCAATTAAAAACCACTCTTGGCTAACAAAAATAAAAAAGTTCACGGTTAAATTCTCTCAAGAAAAATGTGTATATCGGAGCGTTGACTCAAGTAGTGAAGTATACAGGGTATTTGGTTGTGTTGGAACGTGTACCTATTAAGGGTTATTGCCACTGGGCCCATACAGGTCGACAATTGTCTGGAAGCGTTGCCACCATGCCTAGGGCAGCCCAAGGCTGCCCAGGTGCATGAAAATCAGATCCGCAGGAGGCAAGCAATTGGTAATCATTGCAAATTTTTGCCATCGACTTTGTGGTTGCATCCTTTTGGGCGCCAGAAATCACTTCTATTGCTTCGCCGCCAAAATCAATAAAATCCTCAATAAGCATGCAAAGTTTTGTTCTGGTCATATTGTATTTGGTGGGGTGAGCCAATACGGCAACGCCACCGGCACCGCGAATCCATGAAATTACGGTTTCAAGATCAGCCCATTGTTGCTTGATGTCCCCTGCTTTTCCGGCGCCTAGGTAGCGTTTAAAAGCTTGCTGTATATTGCTAACAGCGCCAATAGCCACCAGATGTTGAGCGAAATGTGGTCGACCCACCTGATTGCCGCTAGAGAAGCGCCTAGCGCCCTCAAGGCAGTTTTCAAGACCTAAATGATGCAATTTTTCATCAATTAAGTTAGCGCGAACACCTCTAGCTTTGGTTTGAAAGTCAATGCCCGCAAGCAGCGCCTTATTGGTGAGATCCATATTAAGGCCCACAATATGTACGCCCATATTGCGCCAGGTTGTAGAGAACTCAATGCCGGAAATAAGTGTGAAGTCGGTATCTAATTGACTGATCTGTTGGTGACTGTCGATATTGTCATGATCGGTAACCGCTAAAATATCAATTTTGCGCTCATGGGCAAGCGCAATAAGATCTTCCGGCGACAAAGAGCCATCGGAAAGGTTGGTATGGCAATGCAGATCAACATTCATAACTCTATTATAACGCTCTCTTGTCTGGATGCTATGAATCTTTATAATCAAATCATGCCATCATCCAATGAAAATGCCTGTTATATTGAGCCAATTAACGTGCATCAAAGAGATCAGGTTGTTGAGTTAACCTTATCCTACCTTGAAGCTGCTGAGCAATGCTTTAAAAAGCATTTTGCGCCTATTCCCATTGTCTTTGATCTGCAGGGAAAATGTGCAGGTATGTATCAGCGAAGCGCTCAAGGAAGGCGAATCCGTTACAACCCCTATTTAATGTCTAAATATTTTCAGCATAGCCTTGATCAAACCGTACCACACGAGGTTGCGCACTATGTTACAGACTGTATGTGGCCATTTCGCAGGGTGAGACCGCACGGAAAGGAGTGGCGGTCTGTTATGGAGGCCTTTGGTGTAGAGCCCAAAGTTACTGGCAACTTTGATCTCACGGGTATTCCCGTCAAGCAGTACCAGAAATTCACCTACAGCTGTAGCTGTAAAATACATCAGCTTTCAGCTATTAGGCACCGCAGGCAGTCATCTGGAATGGCAGATTATTACTGTCGCGCCTGTAAACAGCGATTAGAGCGGGTGGCTGACTAATGTCAGATGAAGATTCTCACTGGTTTGTGTATATGATTCGCGCCAGCGATGATTCCTTATATACCGGTATAACCACGGATTTAGAGCGTCGTTTAGAGCAGCATCAGACCGGAAAAGGCGGCGCAAAGTACTTTCGCGGGCGACAAGCCTGTGATTTTGTTTATACAGAATCGGGCCATAGTCGCAGCAGTGCATCTATTC
The DNA here is from genome assembly GCA_038139495.1 of Porticoccaceae bacterium. Lineage (GTDB taxonomy): Bacteria > Pseudomonadota > Gammaproteobacteria > Pseudomonadales > Porticoccaceae > HTCC2207. The sequence continues at coordinate 5,318 of JAYOSY010000002.1, read as the reverse complement.
GTGAGGCGCAGATAAAAAAAATGTCCCGTAAGCAAAAAAATTTGTTATTATAGAATATATTGTATATACAAATAAAATTTTTAAATTAACAGCATTTGCAATACTTTTATTGTTTTTAAATGTATATACATATATATTGTATATACATTTAGGTGGTATTTTTATGGGCGCTGAAAAACAAAAATTACCTCAATATGCGTTAATTAAGCAGTATTTAGAGCAGCAGATCACTTCTGGCGCGTTGTCGCCCGGCTCTAAAATTCCCACTGAGCAGGCGTTAACTGACAGTTTTTCAGTAAGTCGAATGACGGCTAGACGCGCTGTACAGGAGTTGGCAGATACGGGAATGCTCACAAGAACTCCAGGTTCAGGTACTTTTGTCGCTGAACCTTCTAAAGACACCCCAATGGTAGCTGTAAAAGATGTAGTTGATGCCGCCAAGCTGGCAAATGTTCATAATCACCAAATGTTATCTATTGATGCTATACAGATTGATTCAAAAATTGCGGGGTTAATGGGTTTAGCAACCGATACCTTAGTTTTTCAGCTTAATTTAGTGCATTTAAACAATAATCGCCCAATTCAGCGGCAGAAAATTTGGGTTAATCGAAGCTTGGCGCCGGCATTGTTAAAACAAAAAATGGATAAGATTGATCCCAATGATTATCTTCAGTGGGTTTGCAGGGTCACAAAATCTGATTATCAGGTAAAAGCAGTCTCACCTGCAGCCAGTGAGCGGCGTGATTTAGGCTTGATGGATCGCGAAAGCTCAAGTTGCCTACTGATTAAGCGCCGTGATTGGGTGGGTGGCAGGGTGCTAAGTTTTTCTACATTACTTCACCCCAGTGATCAATTTTATTTAGGTGAGGAGTTTATGGATGTCCAACTATGAAAAAAATTGCTCTTTTTGTTGATATTCAAAATATTTATTACACCGTAAGGGATAGCTACCAAGGATTTTTTAACTATAAAGCCCTATGGGATCAGTTATCACAGGAATATCAGATTATTTTAGCCAATGCCTATGCCATAGACAGCGGCAACGCCAAACAGCAGGCTTTTCAGAATACATTGAGAAATATGGGTTTCAATATTTATTTAAAGCCCTATATTCAGCGTGCAGATGGTTCTGCAAAAGGAGATTGGGATGTGGGTATAGCTATTGATATGATGGATGCAGCATCATCTGGTGAAGTGGATATGCTGGTGCTGTTATCAGGCGATGGTGATTTTGATTTGCTATTAGAGCGGATTAAGCGTAATTCAGGGCTAGAGACTATGGTCTACGGGGTGCCCCAGTTAACTGCAACATCCTTAATTGATGCTGCAGCTATATTTAGGGGTATTGATAAACATCTGTTAATGCCTAAGTAATAATTCCACCGGCAGGGCCGCCGCCTTCTTGACCGGGCACAACAATTTTGGAAGCCTGTTCGCGGCGCATTCTCTCAAGCTCTTTGCCCGCTTCTTCGACAGCAAGCGCTGCTTTACCCGCAAAGTCTTCAGCTGCTTCACCAATAGTGGTTCCATCCAGTGCAAAGTTCAATGGAATCGCGCCCATTGGCGTCATTACCTGAGCTGAGCCAAAAAATGCAATTTCACGATCTGGATCCTCTGAACCATCAGCTAAAACTGGGATTAACTTGCGAATAGCACCTGTCTTCTGGTCAGTGTAGTTTTCTTCCCTAAATAATTCATTAGGATTCATTGCATTGCTTTCTTCATTGCTCATAGAGTGTCGCCAAATAGTTGATGTAGTTTAAAATCCGAAATGTAACAGAGATTGATGGCAATGAATAGGCATGGGCCATTTAACGTTTTAGTTGCGTCGTTAAAAGACAGCTGCTCAGCACCATCAAGGACGACGCAATCAAGCAAGCAATCAGTCCATATTGTTGGAAGATAAGCCCTGAAAATAAGGTGCCTACCAGTCTGCCGGCGGCATTGGCCATATAGTAAAAACCAACATCAGCACTGACGGAATCACGTTGGGCATAATCAATGATTAAATAAGAATGTACGCTAGAATTAATGGCAAAAATTGCACCGTAAGTAAATAATCCAATGACTAATATAAGCGTGGCATCCCAATCTAGCCAGAGACCTGCAGCAATTAACGCCGGCACTATTGCCAGTCCCCATGCCCAATGAGTAAGCGTAGCTCCATTAGGTGGTTTTTGCCCATGATTGCGGGTTATGGCCGGTGCTATGGCCTGCACCAAACCATAAACAATAATCCAGCAGGCCATAAAGCTTCCCACCTGGAGATGCTCCCATTGCAGCTGAGACTGAAGGAATACGGGAAGCGCAATTACAAACCAGATATCTCTGGAGCCAAACAGGAAAAAGCGAGCTGCGGATAAATAATTAATAGGTCTACTTTTTGATAATATTTCGCGAAATTTTGGCTTGTATACCGTTTTTTGTGGTTCCAAAAAGAGCCAACTAAGCACCAAAGTTAGGCTTAAAAATGCCATGAGCCCCACAAGACTATTGCGAAATTCTAGGGTTGCCATTAGTAGTCCACCCAAGAAGAAACCCAGTCCTTTGATTGTGTTTTTGGAACCTGTAAGTAGCGCAACCCAACGGTAAAGTTTTGACTGTTGGTTATCATGGACCAACAGTTTGATACTACTTTTGGCGCTCATCTTATTAAGGTCTTTGGCTACGCCTGATAGGGCTTGAGCGGCCATGACATAAACGATGTTGAGCATTGAGGGTGAAACACAGAGCATCCCCAATGCAAGAATTTGCAGGCTAATGCCTATATGCAATGAGGTGGTAAGCCCTATTCTTGTGGCCAACCAACCACCATAGAGGTTGGTTAGAATGCCAAAAAATTCATACAGAATAAACAGGCTAGCAAGTTCTAAGGGTGAATAGCCTAAGCCATGAAAGAACAGCAGCACTAGCATACGCAGCGCGCCATCAGTCAGGGTAAAAGCCCAGTAACTCAGGGTAATAGTGAAATATTGTTGATTAGCTGTTGCTGTAGTCATAGCTACATAGAGTGACAGACTTTAGACACCAGTTCCATCATTCGGTTTACATAGCCGATTTCGTTGTCATACCAAACCAACAGCTTAATTTGCGTGCCGTTAATCACCATGGTCGACGGGGCATCGATAATGCCGGAACGAATATCATTGGTGTAGTCGACGGATACCAAAGGTAATTCCTCATAGCCTAATATGCCTTTTAGGCGACCATTAGCCGCTGTTTTTAGCGCGCTGTTCACCGCCTCGACGGTGACCGATTTCTCAACTTCAAATACACAGTCTGTCAGCGAAGCATTGGCTAAAGGCACGCGAACCGCAACTCCATTTATTTTACCTTTTAGTTCAGGAAAAATTTCAGTAATTGCAGTGGCAGATCCTGTGCTGGTGGGTATAAGGGACATACTGCTAGCACGAGATCTGCGCAAGTCCTTGTGATATTGATCAATAATACTTTGCGTATTGGTCATATCATGAATAGTGGTCATCGAGCCATGTGAAATGCCAAAACATTGATGAATAACATCCACCACGGGTGCAATACAATTAGTGGTGCATGAGGCTGCTGTGACTATATTTTGACCAGTATATTCATGGTCGTTTACGCCCATCACCACATTGAGCACCTGATCGCGGGGGAAGCCTTTGATTGGCGCTGAAACTACCACCTTAGTCACGCCCTGATCAAAATAAGGCTGAAGAGCCGCTGGGCTCTTAAAGGCACCGGTACAATCAAGCACAAGATCAATATCAGCCTGTTGCCAGTGAGTATCTGCTATAGCTTCATTTTGAGAATAACTAATTTGCTGACCGTCGATCACAAGAACGTCATCTTTTATGAATACATCCTTATCCCATTGGCCATGTACAGAATCAAAGCGCAACAAATGTGCTGCACTTTGAACATCACCCGCCATCTCGTTGATGTGCACAATTTCAAAATCGGCACATCCCCAAGAAGCTCTGAGCGCGAGCCGGCCCATACGGCCGAATCCATTGATTCCAACTTTTATAGACATATTTGATGCTTAGGCTAATTAAAAAGTCAAAGTAATCGCAAAAGATGACAGTTTTATGACAGTGCCAATTTATTGCTCTGGCTCGCCTAATCCTTGAATATGTCCCTGGGCAAGCTCTTCTTCAGAAGCTTCACGAATTTCCTCAATACTGACATCAAAGTTAAGATTTTTTCCGGCCAGTGGATGGTTGCCATCAACCGTGACAAGCTCATCAGTAACTGCAATAACAGTGACTGGCACTGAACCGCCTTGACCTGTTTGTGCTTCAAATTGCATGCCTAGCTCAATGGTATCAATACCCTGAAAAGCTTCGCGAGGCACCTCTTGAATCAGTTCTTTTTGAACTTCACCGTAGCCTTCAGCAGCTTTTACTGCAACAGTCAGCGAGTCGCCTACCTCTTTGCCTTCTAATGCTTTTTCAAGGCCAGGAATAATATTGCCCGCGCCATGCAGATAGCCTAAAGGCTCTTTCCCTTCGGAGCTGTCAATGCTAATGCCATCGTCATCGGTTAGTGAATAGTGAAAGCAAACTACGCTGTTGTTCTGGATTTTCATGATTTTTACTCGTTAATTGAATCAGTCGTACATTATCCATATTGGTGAATAAATTACGATCAACTTATACATTTAGAGAGTATAAATAGCATTAAAAGAATGGCGATGCCGTCATAATTATGTCATAAAGAGGTTTTTAAATAGGGGGTATAGATGCAAGAAGAGAACGATTTTATGCCCATGCACACAATTCTTGTGGTTGATGACGAAGCCGCTATTCGCGATATGCTCTGTATAGCCCTTGAGGCTGCAGACTACGATGTCATTCAGGCGGAAAATGCTCAGCAGGCGCATGCGGCTGTATTGGATCGTAATCCCGATTTAGTTCTATTAGATTGGATGATGCCGGGCACCACGGGTCTGGAATTGCTGCGTCGGCTCAAGCGCGATGAATTAACGGAAAAAATTCCAGTTATTATGTTGACCGCTAAAGCTGAGGAAGACAGTAAAATATTCGGTCTCGACTCCGGTGCTGATGACTATATTTCAAAACCATTTTCTCCTCGAGAGCTATTATCCAGGGTTAAAGCGGTACTGCGCAGAGTGGGTCGAGAAGATATTGCCGAACCCATTTCAGTCGGTGAATTGATATTTGACCCTATTGACCACAGAGTGAGTATTTCTGGAACTACAGTTAACCTAGGCCCCACAGAATATAAGTTATTACAATTCTTTTTAACCCACCAAGAGCGTGTTTATTCGCGCGATCAAATCCTAGATTATGTCTGGGGAAGCAATGTATACCTCG
>JAYOSY010000001.1:0-134181 GCA_038139495.1 Porticoccaceae bacterium | reverse complement strand
GTAATAGGAAAATTGCTGAAGAATAAATAAAAATTCACAACCCTCAGAGGACAGCCCTCGCCATAGCTGTTAACATCCAACTTAATTAAACGGATCAAAGTTTCATAGCTAGCATCAGCAGGTAGAAAGAATGAAAAACTACAGTCTATTATCAGTAGGCGCTTCACTCGCGATACTTCTATCTGGTTGTGCAACCACCACTTATCAGGCCATTAGCGTCGATGAACTTGAATCCGTTAAACCCTCATTTTCCGAACTCGACAACTGGAAAATCAACGCGAAGCTAGGCATTAGAACAGCCACAGATGCCCAGTCAATTCAAATGCTTTGGCACCAACAGGGCGAAATATACCAACTTAGACTTAATGGCCCACTAGGATTTGGTTCAGCCTATATAGTGGGTGACAGCGAGCAAGCTAAGATCAAAAAAGGAAAGCAATTGATCACAGACAGCCCACAACAGCTGACGATGCAGCTCACAGGTATTCCCTTACCCATAACCGCACTGAGGTGGTGGGTAAAAGGATTAGTATCCCCCAATCATAATCCCCCCACTTCTGTTCAACGCTCCCAAACAGGCCGACTTGAAAGTTTCGAACAAGCCGCATGGCATATTAGCATTTTAAAATACGCTCAAACGGGACCCTACTGGACTCCCAAAAAAATAGCTGGTCGACAGGGGGATCTTTCCTTTAAGCTTATTATTTCTGATTGGGAATTTTCTAATAACAGGGCTGACGAGTAATATGATTTCAATTACCCTACCCTCACCCGCAAAAATCAATCTCTTTCTGCATATCCTCAATCGCAGAGAAGACGGCTACCATAATCTACAAACCTTATTTCAGCTTCTCGATTACAGCGATCAACTCAGCTTTACTGCCAACAAAGACCCCGAAATTAATATCATCAGTCATCTTGAAGGGGTAAAGCCAGAGGATAATTTAGTTTATCGCGCCGCTAAAGCACTTCAAGAGGCCACAGGCTGCCAATGGGGTTGCGATATTGAATTAGATAAAAAAATACCAATGGGAGCAGGCCTTGGTGGCGGGAGCAGTAATGCGGCCACCACCCTAGTGGGACTTAACTATTTATGGCAGTGTGGATTAACAGCAGATGAGCTAGCCAATATTGGCTGTAAACTAGGTGCAGATGTCCCAGTTTTTATTCACGGAATGACCGCATTTGCTGAGGGTATTGGCGAGCATTTAACTCCCGTTGAGCGTCAACAAAATTGGTATCTGATTATCACACCAAAAATAAACATCTCAACGAAAGAAATTTTTTCACATAGTGAATTGACAAGGAACGCTCCAGCCATCAAAATACGCGCCCTTTCCAAGGTACAGTACAGAAATGACTGTCAATCTGTGGTTGAAGCACTCTATCCGCAGGTAAAACAGGCTATCGACTGGTTAAAACCCTTTGGAAAGCCGCTAATGACGGGGACTGGAGCCAGTGTGTATTGCCCTTTTAATAGCGGAGAAGAAGCAAACCAGGTACTAAAACAGGTACCAGATAGTTGGAATTCATTTGTAGCTCAGGGTATCAACAAATCCCCTCTGCATAAACAATTGAAAAATTTATAACTGGGGCGTGGCCAAGTGGTTAAGGCATCGGGTTTTGATCCCGACATTCGGAGGTTCGAATCCTCCCGCCCCAGCCATCTTTCAAATTGCAAAGTCAGGAAGAAGATGTGTCTAAATTAATGCTCTTTAGCGGTAATGCTAACCCAGAACTCGCAAATGAAGTTGCTAAATCACTTAGAGTTAAGCTTAGTGACTCGCTTGTTAGCACCTTTTCCGATGGTGAAATCAACATTGAAATCCGCGAAAATGTTCGTGGCCACGATGTCTTTATTATCCAACCTACTTGCGAGCCAACTCATCGCAACCTAATGGAACTTGTATTGATGGTCGACGCACTACGTCGTTCATCGGCAGAGCGCATTACCGCCGTGGTTCCCTACTTTGGTTATGCTCGACAAGACCGTCGTGTTCGATCCGTTCGCGTACCTATTAGCGCCAAGGTAGTTGCTGATATGCTTTCCAATGCTGGTGTTGATCGCGTATTAACTGTTGATCTACACGCAGAACAAATTCAAGGTTTTTTTAACTGTACCGTAGACAATATCTACGGTGCACCCGTACTTCTTGACGATATTCAACGTCAGAACTACAAAAATTTACAGGTTGTTTCACCGGATATCGGTGGTGTTGTTCGTGCACGAGCAGTGGCAAAACAACTGGATTGTGATCTCGCTATTATCGATAAGCGTCGTCCTTCAGCGAATGAAAGCGAAGTGATGAACCTTATTGGTGAAGTTGAAGGTCGTACCTGCCTATTGATTGATGATATCGTCGATACCGCAGGAACGCTTTGCAAAGCCGCAGAAGCACTGAAAAAGTTTGGTGCCGAAAAAGTGGTTGCCTATGCAACTCACCCCGTGCTTTCAGGCAAAGCCATCGAAAATATTTCAAATTCTAGCCTCGACAACTTAGTGGTAACTAACAGTATTCCACTTACTGAAGATGCGAGAAAGTGCGGTAAGATTCGCACATTGACGCTAGGCAAACTACTGGGTGAATCAGTAAGACGTCTTAGCAATGAAGAATCCATCAGCGCTATGTTTGTTCAATAACAGGCACTGATAAAACCGCCCGATTTTGGGCATTTAACCCCACTTCAGGTCTGGTCGCGGTCTGATTTGGCATAACATAGGAGACTACCATGTCTACTGAGTTTACTTTACACGCGAAAGGTCGCGAGGATACAGGGAAAGGTGCGAGCCGCCGCCTGCGTCGTCTGGCCGGAGAAGTACCCGCTATTATTTATGGTGGTAAAAAAGCCCCAGCGCAAGTTTCATTGGCTCACAAAGATGTTATAAAAGCACTAGAAAATGAAGCTTTCTACTCTCACATTATTTCACTTGATGTGGATGGCAAATCTGAAGATGTTATCATTAAGGATATCCAACGTCATCCAGCTAAAGCTATTGTAATGCACATGGATTTTTTCCGTGTTAGCAAAACCACCAAACTACACACCAGAGCACCGCTTCACTTTATCAATGAAGAAACATGTGTTGGCGTTAAGTTGGGTGGCGGCTTGATTGCACACAGCATGACTGATATTGAAATTAGCTGTCTACCTAAAGATCTACCAGAGTATATCGAAGTTGATATGGCTGAAGTAGAACTTGGCGCAACAGTTCACCTATCTGATATCAAACTTCCTAAAGGGGTTGAAAGTGTTGCCCTAAGTCATGGTGAAGATCACGACCTTCCAGTGGCTGCGGTTAACAAGCCGAAGGCCGTTGAAGAGATTTCTGATGAAGCACCTGAAACACCAGATGCACCAGAATCTGATTCAGGTTCAGATAGCGAAGAGGAAGCAAGCGAAGAGTAATCTTCAAACTTGCTAACCTAAGGCTCCGACATTGGACACGCCCGTAGATATGATTGTAGGGCTGGGAAATCCCGGCCCCAAATATCAACGAACGCGCCACAATGCCGGAGCCGATTTCGTTAGGGATCTAGCAAAGTCAGTTGGCACAACGCTGAGCACAGAATCAAAATTCTTTGGCGAAACTGCACGCATCACAGTCAATGGTAGAGATGTTCGCCTACTGATACCTAGTACCTATATGAATCGCAGTGGGCAGGCAGTCAGTGCCATGGCCAAGTTCTATCAAATTGAGCCACAAAATATCTTGGTTGCACATGATGAACTCGACCACAGCCCCGGCACCTCAAGGCTTAAAATAGGTGGTGGCCACGGTGGCCACAATGGACTGCGCGATATTATAAAAAGTCTTGGAAACAACAAAGAATTTGCCCGTTTACGTATTGGGATTGGTCACCCAGGGCATGCAGACCAAGTTGCAGACTATGTATTAAAAAAAGCCTCCAAAGGTGATCAGCAACTAATAGATAATAGCATCAGTGATGCACTCCAGTATCTTCCCCTTGCCATTGTTGGTCAATGGGAGCAAGCGATGAACCAACTTCATAGCGCTAACTAGTAGCTAAAAAGGACAACAGCATGGGTTTTAATTGCGGCATCGTCGGATTGCCAAATGTCGGTAAATCAACCTTATTCAACGCTCTGACCAAAGCAGGTATTGGCGCAGAAAACTTTCCATTCTGCACCATTGAACCCAATACAGGCATTGTCCCTATTCCCGATCAGCGCCAAGATAAAATTGCCGCTATCGTAAACCCAGAGAAACTCATACCCACCAGTATGGAATTTGTTGATATTGCAGGCTTAGTTGCCGGCGCCTCCAAAGGTGAAGGCCTAGGCAATCAGTTTCTTGCTAATATCCGAGAAACCGATGCCATTGCCCATGTGGTTCGCTGCTTCGATGATGCCAATGTTATTCACGTAGAAGGGCAAATAAGCCCTGCTGACGATATTGCCGTTATCAACACAGAACTCGCCCTAGCCGATCTAGAAAGTGCTGAAAAAGCCCTACAACGATCGGCAAAAGCCGCCAAAGGCAATGATAAAGATGCCAAAGCACTAGTCGTGGTTTTAGAGAAGGTTATTCCTCATCTAAACGAAGCACAGCCTCTGCGCTCGCTAAGCCTAACCGATGACGAACTCACCGTTCTTAAGCAGCTTAATCCGCTAACCATAAAGCCAACTATGTATATCGCCAATGTTGACGAAGATGGCTTTGAAAATAACCCCTATCTTGATGCCGTTAAAGAAATTGCCGCACAAGAAGGCGCCATTGTTGTCCCCATTTGCAACAAACTAGAAGCCGAAGTCAGCGAACTTGAAGACGACGAAAAAATGGAATTCCTCGAAGAGCTTGGTATGGAAGAACCCGGACTAAACCGCGTGATTCGTGCCGGTTATTCACTGCTAGGGCTACAAATCTACTTTACGGCTGGGCCCAAAGAAGTGCGCGCATGGACTATCCCTGTTGGCGCCACCGCGCCCAATGCCGCCGGTAAAATTCATACCGACTTTGAAAAGGGTTTTATTCGTGCCGAAGTCGTTGCCTATGATGACTATATTGCCGGTAACGGTGAACAGGGTGCAAAAGAAGCCGGCAAATGGCGACTCGAAGGTAAAGACTACATCGTACAAGATGGCGACCTAATCCACTTCCGCTTTAATGTCTAAACTCAATGTTGTCAGCGGGCGCTGGAAACTCGGACTACTACTAGCTCTGGGTACCGCCACCATGTGGGGTACCCTACCAGTGGCCCTACACCAAATAGTTCCGACCCTAGGACCCGCAACCAGCACCTTCTTTCGGTTTTTTATCTCCGCAATACTGCTCACCCCCTACTTGCTGATTACGCAAAAAATCATCAACGGGCATAAACTAAAATCACCCAAACTACTATCCATAACATTAATTGCTGGGCTATTGCTTACCGGCAACTATGGCTTTTATATTCTCGGCCTAGAAAAAACCTCCGCAGAAGCTACACAGGTCATGATTCAGCTTGCCCCTATGCTCCTACTACTAGCAGGCTTATGGTTGTTTAAAGAAAAGTTCACGGCCATTCAATGGCTGGGTTTTATTGGCTTTGTAATAGGGCTACTACTGTTTTTTGAACGTCAAATAAGCCAACTACTGATCGAATTTGGCGACTATGGCTTAGGGTTGCTGTTTATTATGCTGTCAGCCCTGTTTTGGACCGGCTATGCCATTATCCAAAAGTTCCTACTTAATGACTTTCAATCATCCGAAACCATGCTGATTCTCTACTGGATTGGAAGCCTAGTGTTTCTTCCCCTCAGCGACTTTTCCACCTTAGAGCAATTAAATGGCCTACAATGGGCCGCATTGCTATTCTGCGGGCTAAACACACTGATCGCCTATGGATGCTTTGCGGAAGCCATGGCGCACTTAGAAGCCTCTAGAGTCAGCGCAATCATCGCCATTACGCCATTATTTACCATTGCCATCGCCCAACTAATACCTATGTCAGATATGCCGGTAGAACCCCTAACAGGGCTATCCATACTAGGTGCAATACTGGTGGTCAGCGGATCCATTGCCACTGCCATAGCCAAGAAAACCTAAGTAAATTCACAGAAAAAGTTATGAAGCCGATAAAATCGCTTAACATCATTGATATAACAGGGGAATGGCTTGACAAACAGGCTATCTGTAGCGAAAATGCGCGCCCGTTCCAAGAGTAACTGCAACAGTTGGAACGATTTCCAATATCTTAGTGGCTACGTAGCTCAGCTGGTTAGAGCACAGCATTCATAATGCTGGGGTCGGTGGTTCAAGTCCACCCGTAGCTACCATTTAAATCAAATGATTTCCCTCTTTTGATTCCTAGAAAAAACTCCCTCTTTCATAAGGTATACAGCACTTCATATTTGAATCTAATCACACACAAAATCAACCTTAATACCTGTTTCTGGGTCGGTTAGGTCTGTTTGTTCATTGCATTTTCTTCGCTTAAGCGCTGACATAAATAACCTTCTATCAGTTTTTCCATCAACGGGTTCAATCAGATATTGAACTAAACCACTCCCAACAAATAGCCGCTCGCCACCATGATAAACCTCCTTGTAATAACCCATTATTTTATAAAGCTTTGGTGGCAAGTCAGCGTTTTTATCTGAACGCTGTGATGAAAACCAACTATCACCCTTTCTTTTGCCAAAGTACCAACTATCATCCAAAACAAACTCTCCTGCTGTGGGATAAATTAGTAAGGTTTTACCCACATACTGGTCATCTTCTAGTTGTTCTAAATGAGCGGGGGCTTCAATCCACAAAACACAGAAGGAAAGACTGAGAATACAGATTATTAAAGGTAACCATTTTCTAATCTTTGACATGTCTGGTTTTATTTTTTGCATTGGCTTCTCCTTAAGTGCTGTTAACAGTGCCTAATCACATATACTTATTTCAGTACCAAATTTTCCTCCTTTGAAGTTTGAACAACTAAAGCCAAGCTCACTTTCTATACAAGACGTCTCTGCTCTAAGTTCTTCACATAAATTACGATTGTGATTTAACCAAAACACTCCATTTAAGGTGAAACCAACTACAATCATAAGGAAGCCAGATAGACCAATGTAAGCAAATTTTTGCCAAAATAACCCTAAAAAAGAAAATAGAATCCCGATAAAGTACCCAGAAGCCATAACAATAAAATATTGCGATGTACTCCCTGCAAGTCCAAAAACTATACCTAGAAAAACTACAGGAAAAGTACCTATAAGTAGAACCAAAATAATTATATTTACAATACGCATATTCTTTATCCTTTATTTAACCTCCAACACTTTACTACCATAAAGAATACTACAAGACTTATTTTTTCGCGGATTAAAACTACAGGATGATCCTGAAGCACTAATCACTGGAAAGCCATAAAAGGCCTTTGTGCAAAATGAATTTATTTTTGAGTTACAGGTACAGGAGGCTGAAAAAGAATGTTTACCAACACTTAGATACTTTTCACCATATCGGCTAACTGTCTGACCATCTATTTTGTAGTTCTGACATTTCCAATAATTGCTATCTATAAAACTATAATGTACTTTTTTGCGTTTAATTTTCCCGCCACAAGATGAACCTTTACAGTCAATACAAAGCTTCCAAGCAGTTCCACCATTGGGGGCATCTACATGGGCAACAAACTCTTTACCATGTTTTATAGGGTCATAATCTATTTGCCACTGATGATAGCCCCCCACTAGCCCATTGGTCTGGGCAATTTTTTTACCATTGGCAGTAATTTTAATCCTGTCGGGTATATTGTAGGCCTCAAAGGATATTTCAACCTTATGGGGTCTGGTGTTTTTTATAGGGTAAGAGTAGGCGTAATGTCCTTGGCCTCCACCTTTACCCACAGGGGCTGAACAACTTAATTGCGGCTTTGGTTGTTTTTTGGGCTGCTTCTTTTTCTCCTTTTTGACCTTACAACTTTTATTTAAACGATTAGTGACCTGATCTAGTTCGGTTTTTAACTTCCGTAATGAGACAGGATGGGATAAATAAACTTCTTGCATACCATGACCAAGCAGATTGCCCCCATAACCCTTTGGCACGGTTATATTGGCAGTAAGGGTGCTATTCCAAAAATTGCGCACCAGATTAATGATCCTATCATTGCTACTGGTAATATAGTCATAATTGCCATGCTTACTTGATAAGGGGGTTGCAAAGCCTATACCGGCAAAGCATTGTTGAGTTTTTGTCGAGTTCCATTGATTGAGCGCCTTATAAATATTTCTGTAAAAAAAGTTACCCTCAGAGTGGGCCACTATAATCACCTTTTTATTTTGATTTAATGCCGTTTTTGCTGATTGAATCATGCGCTTTAAGTCTTTCTCAGCCCAATGACCTATATCACGATCAGGGTCAAGCCAATCGTAAAGAGCCTTGCGTACATTACCAACTGGCAATGCAACAGCACCAACCAGCTGCCAAAACCCTATAGTGCCTGTTTTATCCACTTCGATTTCACCAGTCTTATGCACCCAAAGATCAAAAAACTGGCCTAGCATATGGTTTCTGTTGTATTCCAACGCCACTGTTTTTTGATTTAGCATCTGTTCTAATTTTTTTTTGGTTTTCACTGTTTCTTTAGATTCATTAAAAACCCCATTTATAAAAAAGAGCTCATAGCCGTTTAGGTTGGATGGGTTAAGTCTTGCCCTAGCATTTGAACTGCTTCTTAGCACTCCACCCCCTTGGGAGCTGGCAACAGCCCCATTTATATCAGTATGGCTCCTGGTTTTAGCTGAACTACCACAGGGTTTAACTTTGGGTGAGCCTGCTTTATTGTAGGCTTCGGCGGCAGCTTTTAAGTAAGCTCTGGTGCGGGCAACGGTGCTAAGTTGTTCTGGCAGTAGAAACTGTAAACCTGCATCCTTGGCGTTGGTTGTATTTTGAATACATTCATTGAGGTAATTGATCTGAGTCAGTTGCTGATTAACCTGTTTATGACTGAGTGTACCAGAAAGTATTTTTTGGTAATGCTTTGCCATTTCTCGCGTGTGCGTCCTGATACTGTCAGTAAATTTTGCGTTTATTTTTCTTTCAATATCATCTCTAATACCATCTCTATTTGAATCAAAACCCAATAATCTTGACTTTGAAGCGTCGGATTCTTTAGTTGATCTTAGACATCTAGGATCAGGAAAATGACGGTCTCGGCAAATCATAATTCCTTTATCCTTTTCACAGGTCATTACCCCATTAAAGCCACAATAGGCCAAAGACTTTGATCTTTTTGGATCTAATGGGAATGCATCTTTGTAATCTAAAAATCCGTCATTATCATCATCAGCATCGCAAACATTACCTTTACCATCTTTATCTGTGTCTTTTTGGTCGGGGTTGCGAACAAAAACACAGTTATCAACTAAATCGAAAAAACCATCACGATCGTGGTCACGAAAATTCCATGAATAATTTGGCCAGTGAAAAAACGCATTAGCGAAATCACTAAATAAAACAATCATCAAAATACTTAAAGGAATATATTTTCTGACTTTTACCCAGTCTACATTGATCATATGACCTAAACCCCCCTGTGCAAGCCCAATTAAATTAATTACCAACTTCACTGGCATCTAGGAATGCAAATCGAAGGAATAGCCCCTGAATAGAGGAATACACAAATGAAACAGCAACACACCTTTACTAAAGGTTAGTAAATATTTTATGTGGAGAAAAAAATTTATCTATTTCTGTGACGGGGTTCACAAAGAAAATTTATTTTTTTAGAAAGCCCTGAAAAGGGCGGCAATCCTTATGGAACTGCATTGAATAAATGTTCCATGCCGGATTGCTAACCTCTTTATTTTGCTTTAGATATTCGGTGGTTCAAGTCCACCCGTAGCTACCATTTAAATCAAATGATTTCCCTCTATTGATTCCTAGAAAAAACTCACTTGGCTTTATAACGAGCAACTTGCATCACCTTGATTACTGACAATTTTTAGGCTGTGTAGCTGTAGCTGTAATTCGCCAGAGACAGTTAGTACAAATGGGGCATTAACCATTGTCATTTTAGCGCCCTTTTCTGCAAAGCAACTAAGTTTGAGACGCGACGTTTGCCAACCCAGATTTTCTTTTTGGGATAACTCTTTAGCGATATCCAACTCGCCTTTGCAGTCTTCTCCACAGCCCATACTCAAGAAAACATTAGCTTCAACCTCGCCAATGACTTGATACTGTAATTCTATTGCCATATCGCCATTAGATTCACGTGAAATATCCACTGGCTCTCCTTCGATAGCGACTATCCCATCACCCGAAAAGCTAAATAAACGCGAGTCCTCTTGAGCTAAATAATCCTGAGATTTCATAACAACAACACCTGATGCACTGTTTGCTTTTGATGATGTTATTTGCACGGTACCACCTGAATCTTGCATGGTTAAACGCCAAGGCAGAATAGGCTCACCTGCTTTTAGGAAATTCTTACTTTGTGACTGTGCCATTGCGCCCAGCTGAGGATCTTCGGATAATATTCCAACCGAGACCTTATCTGAGTAGGTCAATCCATAGCCATAAGAAAATTGTGGATCGTAATTTTTATCACCATAGTTAATAGTTGCCTGCGAACCACTTCTGGGCCAGGAAAAAGATAATTTTCCATGAAAATCATTTTGTATTTCACCATTGGCTTTTGTAAGCAGCACATCGGCGATACCCGCTGCCTCTGAACCCGGCAACCAAGCTGCAATAAAGGCATCTGAGGCATTAATTTCGGGGTTTACCCACATGGGGCGACCGGAAAGAAAAATAGCTACTGTAGGAATGCCCTGAGACTTAAATTTCTTTAATAGTTTTAGGCCATCTTCAGATTGAAAATCTAAGTGGGCTCGATCGCCTTGAAATTCTGCATAGGGATCCTCACCAAATACCACTACAGCGATATCGGGCGTTTGCTGATAGTCGCCATCTTTACTTAAAATTGCTTTACCACCTGCTGCTTTAACTTGTTGTGCAATGCCATCAAAGATCGACATACCATTGGGGAAATGCTCTTTCTCGTTGCCAGTGCCCTGCCATGAGAGTGTCCATCCACCTGTTTGCTTGCCTAAATTATCTGCACCATCACCAGTCACTAATATATGTGAGGCGGGTGATATTGGAAGCAACTGTTTTTCATTTTTAAGCAAAACTAAAGATTGACGCACAGCCTGCCGAGCAATTTTTCGATGTTCTGGCGCTGCTAATAAATCAAACTTTCCGGCATATTTTCTTTTTGATGGCAGTCCAGCTTCAAAGAGACCTGCTCTTATTTTTACTCGTAGAATTCGACTAACCGCCTGATCTAAACGAGCCATTGTTATTTCACCGCGCTTAACCTGAGCTAACGTATTAATATAGAGTTCTTCCCAGCTATCAGGTGCCATAAACATATCTAACCCGTTATTAAAGGCAGCTGCACAGGACTCATTGGTACAACCTTCAACCTGTCCATGACCATTCCAATCACCTACAACAAAGCCATCAAATCCCATTTGACCCACTAAAACATCACCCAATAGTTCTTTGTACGCATGCATTTTTCGGCCATGCCAACTATTAAAAGAGGCCATGACTGACTGCACACCACTGCTAATTGCCTGTGGGTATCCTGCAGCCTGAATATCTCTTAATTCTTCTTCACTAGAAATATTATCACCTTGATCTCGGCCATTAATAGTTCCACCATCACCGACAAAATGCTTAGCAGTCGCAATAAGGTGATCTTTATCAAGGAAGGTATTGTCACTAAGCTTTCCTTGAATACCCTCTACTAAGTATTTCGCGTACTCTTTAACAATAGCTGGGTCTTCTGAATAGCTTTCATAGGTTCGTCCCCAGCGATCATCGCGAACAACTGCAATGGTAGGGGCAAATGTCCAATCCAATCCTGTTACCAATATTTCTTTGGCTGTTACATTGCCAATTTGATACATCAACTCTGGATTATTTGCTGCACCTAAACCTATGTTATGGGGGAAAATAGTTGCCCCCACTATATTGTTATGCCCGTGAACGGCATCTGTTCCCCACAAAGCAGGAATACCTGTTCTACCATTGGTTTTGTCGGTAGATGCAAGCCAAAATTCATCGGCTAGTGCCACCCATGCATCTGGAGTTGTTCGATTATCTCCTCCTGGAGCTGAATTCCCACCATTTAACACTGATCCCAAATGATATTTACGCACCTGTTCTGGCGTCACAGAACCAATATCGCCTTGTATAATCTGACCGACTTTTTCTTCTAAGCTCATTTGACTGATAAGTGTTTTAATCTTTTCTTCTTGAGCTTTTATGCGTTCAAAAGGCGACTTCTGTTTAGGCCATATATCGGGGTTAACCGTTCCGATTGACGTTATCGTCTGCTGGTCTTTATTTTCAGCATGATCATTATTGATAGCTACTTTAGAAACATCACAGCCGCTAACTAAAAAAATAAACAAAAATATTAGATAGTCATTACAGCGCATTGAATTCACCCCTTTTTATTTTTTTAATTTTTCAGCTATACGATGAAAGAAGGATTTTACTCTAGGAATTAAACGTTAAAACTTTTATTAAAGCCATCCCTTTTATAGGACGTAGTATGAAATAAAAAAATTGAGCTGGCTATAAACAAAACGGCCGACAAGCTGTTAACTTGTCGGCCGTTAGGTAAAAAGGATTAAACCTTAGAACGAGTATCTCAAACCCATTGTGTATCTTGGGCCAT
This sequence comes from Porticoccaceae bacterium, assembly GCA_038139495.1. GTDB lineage: Bacteria > Pseudomonadota > Gammaproteobacteria > Pseudomonadales > Porticoccaceae > HTCC2207. Next base: position 121,492 of record JAYOSY010000001.1, on the reverse strand, counting down.
ATTGACGTGCGAACAAGAATTGACGCTCATAACGACCGTAACCCTGCTCTGTTTCATTGTTAAGGTTTACACCATCAAAGAATACAGTCAAATCGTCATTCAAGTCATAGTTGATACTTGCATCGATTTGTCCAAATTCCTTGGCGTACTGCGGAGGTGCATCTGACGAACCTTGACTTTGACCAACACCAATGAGGTATGAATCACGCCATGCATAGGTCACTTTCACAGATAGACCATCTTTCTCATAAAAGGTTTGGAAGTTTGCTGAGTCACTCAAACCCGTTAGAGGTGTCTGTTGAGATAGACTATCAACATCAAACTCTACATCACCTTCAACAACGGTTGCGTTAGCAGCAACACCGAAGCCTGACTCACCAAATAGGTGCTGAACTGCAACCTCAAAACCATCTACAGTTTTAATATCGTCACTGTTGAAAGGTTGATTAATATCCCAAACAATCAGAGGATCTGCAGATGTTGGCTCGATAAATCCGCCCTCATTTACAACCGCACCCTGAGCAACCATTTCAGCAAAAATAGCGTCATTAGTAGCCTGTTCATCGCGATCAGCCAAACTTGCTTCAGCAGCTAACCAACGAGGACCTTTATAAACATCGTAAAATCCATCAATGGTAATTGGTTCGATTTTGCTACCAATAAAGTTTTCAACCGACTTCTTGTAGTAACCAACAGATGCATAACTTCCTTCACCATAATACCACTCAATGCTTGCATCCAAGTTTGTAGATTCAAACGGTAAGAGGTTAGTATTTCCTTGGCTACCTGTTCTAGAGCCTACTTTTGGACTACCTGACAATTGACGCACACCCACTAAATTACCTAATGGCGCTCGAGTAATGCTCTTACCCCATGATAAGCGTCCAACAATGTCATCAGTAATATCTACACGAACATCAATCATTGGCAGAACTAGATCATGCGCACCCTCAATTTGCAGTGTAGATTCACCAGCATATTGAGTCAGGAATTCTGATCCACCTTTCCACCATACTTCGGTAGGAACATCCTGAAGAACATTACTTGTTACAGCAGTTTCTTCATAACGCACACCGGCATTTAGGTTAACTGGCATTCCTTCTACTTCAAAGTCCCAATTAGATTCTACATAAACACTATCAGTAACCTCTTGAACACCCGTTTCACTGTAGGTACCCATTGGATGGGTAGCTGACAAGGCAAAGTAGTCATCACCACCAAGTACTTCGTTGGTCAAGAAGTTCTCTGAGATAGCGGCTAACTCGTCAAAGTCAAATGTGTAGTAGTAATCAGTCATTAAGTCTTCACCACCACCCTCAAAAGAATCTAAGAAGTTCCCCGTATCGTTGTAAGTGAACATACCATCTGGTAGCACGGCTGTGTAAGAAGGATTGAAAAGGAATCCACCGATCAAACCACTCCATGAATGAGTACCGCTCATTGTTTGGTCTACACGACCTACACCAAACGAAACATCAACAAGTGGTAAATCAGTTCCGCCATAGGTCCATACACCATCAAGTTGAATTTGTTCAACTTCTGCTTTACCAGGACTGTGAATAAACTGACTAAAGTGTGTATCGATATCACCTCTTGGCAACACATTACCACCATTTGTCCAATCAATAGACATTTGTGGAATTTCACCTGTTCGGTAATCATAATACTTAGTATTTAATCGATTCGAACCGACAACTAGAGAACCATCACTACCTAGACCAGCATCCTGACCATTATCAGCAGCGTTCGAAGAATCGTGGTAATCCAAACTTAGAGAAAGATCATCGTTTACTTGCCATTCAATGTTTAGACCTGCAGATTCTGCTTCGACAAAGGTTGTACTTCTAGAGGCTGTATATGAACCATCATCGCCTGCAATCTCAGCGAAAACAGCAGTACCATCAGAATCCAATTCGTAAGCATTGATATTTGGACCGTAGTTGTTCCACATACCCCAACCAATCGAATTACTACCCGTAGTCGCTTCAGACATCGTGTAATCAACAGTAGCAGTTACACTATCCGATGGTGCAAATTGTAGCGTCAACTGAGCATTATTACGCTCGCGTTGAACGTCATTAATATTGTAGTTCACATCACGAGGGAAAAAGTGATTGCCGATACGTTCACCATCTGCATCAAGCGGTCTTGGATCAATTACTAAAGCAGGGTCAATACTTGATGGTAAATCTACATTGGCTTGCCAACCTTGAATTCCAGAGCTTTGCTGTTGGAAATCACGTCTTTGATGAGAGAAAGATAGCGCAACGCCCACCTTATCATCCAAGAAAGTATTGCTGTATACACCAGCAAATTCTGGCGTAAAGTCATCGCCCTCAACATTAGAGGTATCACGAATAGTTTTTAGAGCAAATGAAGCTTGTTGACCTGGGTTTTCAAGCGGCTTAGTTGTTACAATATTTACCGCAGCACCCAAACCACCACTAGGCGTAGAAGCTCTAGCTGTTTTTTGCACCGCCAATGCACTTACACCCTCAGATGAAAGATTTTCTAAGTTGTATGAGCGCGTATAACCAGTTCCTGGCATTTGTCGACCGTTTAGGGTTACCAAGTTAAACTCAGGACCGAAACCACGTACAGTGATTTGACTACCTTCACCATTGGCACGACTGATAGATACACCCGTAATACGTTGCAATGCTTCTGCAAGGTTAGTGTCTGGGAATTTACCCATTTCCTCAGCAGAGATACCATCAACAACACCAGTTGCATCACGTTTCATATCCATAGCGCGCTGTAAGCTTCCACGAATACCTAAAACCATAACCTCCTCAAGCATTGCAGAATCTTCAGATGAGTCTTCTGCAAACAGTGAGGGTGCTGCAGTTAATGCTGATGCTAACGCAACTGCAACTGCAATCTTTTTTTGACTAAAGTATGAATTTTTCATAAATATATACCTTTTTTCCTGTCACCCTACGAGTAATAACCCGCAGGGTGCACATTTATTATTAATAGTTAGGGAGCTGAAATGACCATGTTGTCGATGCGATAAACTGCACCCTCACCAGTACCCCAAGCTGGGAATACCATGACAACGTCAATTGCACTCACATCTAGACCAGCAGAAGACAAATCACTTAGATTAAAGGTATATGTCTGCCATTCACCAGTGACTGGATCTGCGCCTTCAACAGTAGTATTTAGATTTAATTCAGCAAATGTAGCTGCACCAGCAGATTCTATCTTCATCAACCAAGCAGCATCTGCATTATTAGGTGGAGATACTACCTTCATATCAAAACGAAGATAACCATCAGCTAGCATCGCACTGGCGTCAAAGGTTGTAGGTGCAGATGAAAATTCAGCACGAGCATTGAAGCCCAATACAGTTGGCGCTGCGCCTACAGTAAATTCTGCGACTGTACCATGTACTGAATCGTCAACCTCAACTGTTGGTGTTGATCCACCACAGCAATCCCACATAGACCAAGCAGTCTGACCATTTTCAAAAATGGTTATTCCTTTTCGAGTAGGTAGTGTGCCCAGTTCGTAGATCATAACGTTATCTAGAAGATAAACTGCGCCCTCACCTGTACCCCATGCTGGGAACACCATCACAACATCAATAGCACTCACATCTAGGCCTGCTGTAGATAAATCGCTTAGGTTGAAGGTATATGTTTGCCATTGTCCAGTGACGGGATCTGCGCCTTCAACAGAAGTATTTAAATTAAGCTCAGCAAATGTAGCTGCACCAGCAGACTCTATCTTCATCAACCAAGCAGCATCTGCATTATTAGGCGGAGTTACTACCTTCATATCAAACTGCAGCGCACCATTTGTTAATAATGAGCTTGCATCAATTGTTGATGGAGCAGAGGCGAATTCCGCTCTGGAGCTATAACCCACTACGGTAGGCGCGGCACCAATTTCAAATCGCGCTACTGCACCATGATCAAGATCATCTGCGACTACAGTAGGTGTTGAACCACCACAACAATCCCATAGTGCCCAGGCGTCAAGTGCGCCATCACTGAACAACACGTGCCCATTAAATGCAGCACCAGCGGCTGTTGGGTTGTAGATGCGAACATTATCAACACGATAAACTGCACCATCACCTTGACCCCATGCTGGGAAGATTAACAGCACATCGATTGCACTTGCATCAAGACCAGCTTGCACTAAGTCTGCAACAGGGAAAGTATAGGTTTGCCATTCGCTCGAAGGCGCGGCACCCTCAACACTTGTTGTCAGATTTACCTCTGCGAATGTTGCAGCATTGTCACTTTCGATTTTCATCAACCAAGGCGTAGCCGCATCAGCTGTTGGTGTCACGACCTTAAGGTCAAACTGAACGACACCATCAGCCATAAGACCACTGGCATCAAATTGCTCTGGAGTGTCCGTAAATTCAGCTCGCGCATTGAAGCCAAGTACGGTAGCACCAGCAACAGTAAACTCAATAGCCTTGCCATGATCAGCATTATCATCAACAACCACAGGCGTTGTACCGCCACAGCAGTCCCACATAGCCCAGCTCGGATTAGCTTCTTCAGTGAAGATTTCCAATGAAGGACTTACAGCACCAGGTGCTGTGATTTGCATATTATCAATTCGGAACTTGGCACCCTCGCCAGTACCCCATGCAGGGAATACCATCACAATATCAATCGCACTGACATCAAGACCCGCAGTTTGAAGGTCAGCCAGCGGGAATGTAAAGGTTTGCCATTGTCCAGTAGCAGGCGCTACACCCTCAGTACTAGTTGACAAAGCGACTTCAGCAAATGTTGCAGCGCCAACACTTTCAACCTTAATTAACCATGTGGAGTCAGCATTATTTGGCGGGGTAACTACTTTTAAGTCAAAGCTTAGCTCACCAGCATCTACCATTGCAGATGCATCAAATGGTGTAGCAACGCCACCTTCCTTAAGGAATTCAGCACGACTTGCAAAACCTAATACTGTAGGCGCGGCACCAACATCAAATTCATAAACATTTCCACCCTCGGCATCTTCAACAATGGCTGGAGTAGTACCACCACAACAATCCCATGCCACCCAATTAAGATTTTCCGTACCAGCAAAGATAGTTAAATTCTCAACAGTTGGACCCGCAGGAAGCGTTGGGATTGGCGCATCACCAATCAGCAAAGCACCCGTTGGGTGGTCTTCTTCAGTCATGTCGTAGCCCGGACGAACCGTCTCACAACCCTTACCAGTTTCAGGATTCATTGAGCACTCATAGACACGAACATAATCAATTTTCATTGACTGACCGTTAGCAAATGCTGCAGCGTCTACACCTGTTTCATTAGCATTTTCAGGCCAGTCACCACCCACCGCTAGGTTCATGATTAAATGGAAGTCTTGATCAAATGGCGCACCAGAGTATGAAGCCTCCATTTCACCAGTGGCAGGACTGTAATAATCCGCATACCAGCCTTGATGACGTAAGCCTACTGCTTGCCCTTTTGAGTTAGTCAGAACATCTGAGCTACGCTGTGTAGCATAGAGATAATCATCAACGTACCAACGCATTTCTCCTTCGTTCCATTCGACAGCATATGTGTGGAAACGATCAGCAGGATTAGAACCGCCAGGAAGCATGAATGACTTACCTGTTTGAGAATGCATTGCATTAGCATCTACTGAACCGTAATGCAGTGTGCCATGAATATGTGCCTCAGGCGTACCATCTGCCCTATCAGCTCTAAGGTTAACAGCCTCAACAATATCAATCTCACCTGAATTAGGCCAACCACCATATACAGAATCAGTTGGCATCATCCAAAGCGCTGCCCATGCACCTTGACCTTGTGGCATTTGAGCACGAATCTCAAAACGACCATACTTAAAGTCACCTTTACCCTTAGAATTCACGCGAGCTGAGGTGTAAGGTTTATCTGCATCTGCTGCAGCTGGTTTAGCGACAATATTTAGAAGGCCGTCTGCAACAAAAGCATTCTCTTCACTGTCTGTATAGCATTGTCTCTCTTGATTACCACCGCCTGCGCAGTCAACTTCAAAATTCCATTTACTGGTATCTATTTGACTACCATTGAATTCGTCACTCCAAACAAGCTGCCAACTAGACACTGGCTGCTCAGGCTGAAAAGATGAAGTATCTGTAAAGGTTGCAACATCACTATCTGAACCCCCACTTCCACAACCAACAAGTAAAGCGGCACTTAGGGCGGCCAAGACGTTTAACCCTCGAGTCCTACTGAGTTTCATGTTCTACTCCCGAAATATTTATTATTTATAATTTTTGCTAGTAGCTTAATTTTTATAATTTATATTGTTAAAACTATTGTTCTTATAAACTTATACTTATAGCTATGTCCAAGAGTAATAGTTGAATTTGTAATTTGCAAGGTCTTTTTAACATAAATAATGACTATTATTTTAAGAAAAATTTTTGATTGTGCAAAACGCTACAGCCCAGATTTTAACTGTAGTTTTACACCGAAATAGTAAAATCTTTTAGATTCAATCAACTGCAACATAATTTATGCTTTTTTAAAACTTAAAAAAGGGTGCAAAATTACAAAAAAATTGAAAATTTGAATAGAAGACGCTAAATAAAAAAAAGTAAAAATAATTAGACTACTCTTGTTTAAAAAGAGCATTGCAAAAAATCGTCACGCTTGGATGGTCCAGTATTCAAACCAAGCATAAAACGTTGCAAAATCACATAGGCAGGCAATCATTACAAGGACGCCTACCCTTGAATTAGGCTGGATGCCAAATATCATGAAGAAAACTATTCTAGTTATCGAAGATGAGAAACTAAGTCGAAGACTTATTTCAGGGACTTTAAGAAATCATGGGTTTGAGTGTTTAACAGCTGAAAACGGTCAACATGCACTTAACATACTGGAAAATAATCACTGTGATTTAATACTTACTGATTTGCGAATGCCAATTATGAACGGTATAGAATTTATATGTGCTTTTAGAGCAAAAGAAGCAAAAACCAACAATGAAATATTTGTTAATGACCCCAAAAAAATACCTATTGTGGTTCTCTCAGCTGAAGAGGGAGAAATGCTTCAGCATGCGCTCAAGTTAGATATTGAGGATTATTTTATAAAATCACTATCTGTAGAGGCTCTTGTACCCAAATTAAAAAACCTTCTTCATATTCAGTAGAGATATGTAGTTTCTTAATTATTTTAAATATTTTTCTCTGCCCTAATTAAAAAAACCCCATAAGGGGGCTTAAAGCAGGAAGCATACTTTATTGTTTAACGTAACCAATGAACTCTATTTGCTATATATGTGCAACTTTTCTATTTAACGAGGCTAACTACTGACTGTCTCAAAGAAATCTTGACTTCTCTCCTTAGCCCTTTGATTAAGCCCTAGCCTCAATTACCCAGGAAACTAACTCTATAAAGATAGGCCATATTGAGCATTCATTATGTGACAGGGTTCACAAAAAAGAAATTTAATTAAAAATTATTCTTTTATGGGTAGGTTCGACGCTAATCAGCGAGTGTTTAATAAAATAAGGGATAACAATGTATCTGATGTTTACATTGTTATCCCTAGATTTATTATGGATTAAAAGTTAACTGGTTAATTTGATCAACAAAATCCATTATCTGCTGCTCATCAACTTCTCCACCCGTGAAGTTTGGGAATTTAATTAACGGCTGCTGTTGCAAGAAGTCTTCGATTTTTGCTTCTTCCAGCGTTTTACCCTCGGGAGTCAAAGCCTTAATCCATTTAGGCATAAAGTCGATTAGTAATGGCTTAAGCTGAGGATTACTCCATAGTTCAGAAAAGAAACTAAACTCGGTAATCTTATAATTCAGTTTTTCTGTATTTCTTAGAGTCATAGCATCACTTAGTCGAATATCGCGAGAGGATGAGCCCACAAGAATTTCAAACTTACCACTTTCTGCAAGCCAACGATCATAAACTTTGCTGTAATATGAGAAGTCTCTGAGTGAAAGAGTAAAACTAACCTTCTTGCTCTCGCCCGGTGCTAGTTCAATTTTATCGAAAGCCTTAAGCTCTTTAACCGGTCTTTGTAGCGTAGATTCAGTATCCGAAACATAAAGCTGAACAACCTCTTTACCTGCTCGCTTACCTGTATTAGTTAGGGTTAAGCTGACTTCTAACTGATCCTTATCTGTAATATCTGTTGCCGATAACTTCAAATCAGAGTAGCTAAAGTCAGTGTAAGAAAGACCATGCCCAAAGGGGAATAAGGGTTCTATATTGAGCTTATCAAAATAGCGATAACCCACAAACATTCGCTCACCATAAATTACCTGACCGTCTTCACCGGGGAAATTGATAAAGGCAGGAGAATCTTCTAAACGTTTCGGGAAAGTTTCAGCTAACTTACCCGATGGATTGACCTTGCCAAATAAGGTATCTGCAATCGCCCCAGCACCGGCTTGACCACCCAACCAGGTCTCAAGAATAGCAGAGACTTCGTCCACCCATGGCATAGCAATTGCACTACCATTAATAAGCGCAACGGCGGTATTTGGCTGAACTTTTGCTACCGCACTAATTAACTGGTTATGAGATGGCGGCAAATCAATATGCGTACGGTCAATACCTTCAGATTCATAGCTTAGCGGCAAGCCCGCTAGAACAATTGCGAGATCTGCTTGTCCTGCTACTTTTGCTGCATCAGCAATTAGGGATAAGTCGTCATCATTCGCTAGGCTGTAGCCGGGTGAGTAACTAATTTCAACACCTTCACCATATTCATCACGAATCACATCAAGAAATTTATCGAGCTTAGTCGGCTTAACCTGTGAACTTCCGTTACCCTGATATCTTGGGTTTTCAGCAAATTCACCGATAACAGCAATTTTTTTATACTGACTTTTATCCAAAGGTAATAAATTGTCAGAGTTTTTAAGCAAGGTCATCGCTTCAGCTGCCACTTTTCGTGCTAACTGATGATGCTCTTCAACTTTAATATCTGTGGGTTGTTGCTTATTGTTTTGCGCCATAAATACAATGCGAAGGATATCTTTAACAACGGAATCGAGTTGCTGTTCGTCCAACTCACCCTTTTTAACGGCTTCCACAATAATTTTGTTGGTGATTCTTGCTGGCTTACCTGGCATTTCCAAATCCATACCTGCTCGAATACCCTGAACACGATCTACAACAGCATCCCAGTCAGATACAACAAACCCTTTAAAGCCCCACTCATTTCTGAGTTTATCCGTCAGGAGTCTTACTGACTCTGTACCATACTCACCCTGCACTCGGTTGTAACAGGCCATAACTGACCAAGGCTGAGCTTCTTTAACAGCAATTTCGAAAGGCGTCATATAGACTTCTTGAAGGGTTCGCTCATCCACATTTGAGTTAGCCCACATTCTTTGTGTCTCAACATTATTGGCCACATAGTGCTTAGCGGTTGCACCTACCCCTTGACTCTGCACACCATTAATATAAGCGGCACCTAATTTCCCAGATAATATTGGGTCTTCTGAAAAGTACTCGAAATTTCGCCCTGCTAGAGGTGAGCGCTTTATATTAATTCCTGGGCCTAATAAGAGATCAACGCCAAGCGCATTAGATTCCACACCTAGAGCACGGCCCACTTCTTCTAGTAGCTCCATATCCCAGGTGGCAGACAATGCTGAAGCGGTTGGAAAACAGGTAGCGGGTGCCTGATCGCCATAACCCCACAAATGAGTTTCTGGCGCTCTTCGCAGGCCATGGGGACCATCTGCCATCCAAATATAAGGAATATCCAAACGCTCAATAGGCTGAGTACTCCATGCATCTCGACCTGAAGTAAGAGAGGCTTTTTCTTCCAAGGTCATTTGTGACACTAACTGGTCAATTTTTTTACCCATTTTTTTCTCATCCCATTCAGCAAAAACTGGTGCGCTCATAATGAGCAAAGCCGATGCTAAAAGTAACTTAATATTTTTCTTAGACATAATAATTTTCTCTTTTTATTATTTATAATCAAAATTACAGAATATTGCCAAGCATGCAATTACAAATCGATAATTAGGCAATTTAACAGGATGAAATGGTATTTTTTAGAAAAAATTGCATTTAGTATACTTTTGTTTTGTAAAAAAAAGCCTTAACAGCGGTTAAGGCTTTTATGTTAGGTAATCTAACTGATTACTATTTTGAACCCCTAAGCGCATACCAACCAATATAGATATAACAGAGCATTGGTACAATAAAGCTTAGCTCAATACCAAAATTATCTGCCATCAAACCCTGAAGTGGAGGTATTAGCGCACCCCCAACTATACCCTGACACACCAAACCTGAGCCCTTTCCAGTAGATGCGCCTAATCCTTTAATAGCCAGAGCAAATATTGTTGGGAACATAATTGAATTAAACAACCCAACCGCTAATATTGTCCAAATAGCAAACATCCCAGTTGAGTTAACACTAACAAGCACCATTAAGATAGCAAGTAGTGAGTTAATAGCTAAACAATATTTTGGGTTAACGTGCCTCATCGCGACAAAACCTACCAAGCGCCCTATCATTGCCGCACCCCAGTAGTAAGCTATAAGATCAGCAGCAGCCTCTTGGCTTAAGTTGGCAGAAGAATTTTCTAAAAAGTAATCTACCAGAATACTCCCAATTGCCACTTCAGCACCAACGTATAAGAAAATTGCAAAAGCACCTAAAATTAAAGACCGACGACCCCAGATATTATCCATAGTTTCATCTAATGAACTTTCTAGTCGAGTAATTTTAGGTAATCTTATAAAAGAAAAAACAAAAGCAAAGGTCACTAACATAAGACCCAGCGCCAAATATGGACCTTTAACAGCTGAAGCTGTTGCAGTAGCAGCAGCTCCAAAAATTAACCCAGATGTAACTTTAGGCCCCAGAAATGTACCGAATGAGTTCGCTGCTTGAGCTAAATTTAGTCTACTTTCAGCTGTTTCAGAGGGGCCCAGTGCAGTAACATAGGGGTTTGCAGCCACCTGAAGTATAGTAATCCCGCTGGCTAGTATAAATAATGAAATCAAAAAAAGAACATATAGGTTTATTTCAGCAGACGGGTAAAATAGGAAACAACCTAATGCAGCAACCAAGAGTCCTGTAATTATACTGTTCTTGTAGCCTATTTTTTCTATAATCAATCCCGCAAAAGGAGAGATTATTAAATAAGCACCAAAAAAAGCAGACTGGACTAACATGGCTTGAAAGTAGGTCAGCTCAAAGGCAGCCTTGAATTTCGGTACTAAATGATCATTGAGTACCGTGATAAACCCCCAAAAGAAAAACAAACAGGTCATTGCAATAAATGCAAATCGTTGCGTTTGTTGTGGTTGCCCACCTACTGTTTTTGACGATGAGTCGTCAGTGATTGGCCCTGCCATATAAATCCCCAATTTTTTTATTTATTATTCAATTAGATTAAACTCAGCTCGAGTGGCTTGCAATATGCCATTGGCAAATCTTTTGTATTTGGTCGCACCTTAGAGTTATTTTATCTAATTTATTGAGTTGCTAGCGTTTAATCAATATTTTTAACCTGCCATGCGTCTCGGGTGACATTTTCAATATCCCCATTAGCATGCAGAATAATATTATCTTCTACACGAATTCCACCGTATTTCGACCATTGCTTGATTTGATCCCAATTGACTGCATTTTTATCTTTACTTGCCTTTAATTGATCCAATAGCCCAGGAATAAAATAGATACCCGGCTCAACGGTATAAACTTGATTTTCCACCATAGGTGCACTGGCTCTAAGATGTGGATATTTTGCTGATACGGGTATTTGATCACCCTGAGCATTGGCAAGACGGCTGCCTTTATCATGAACATTGCAGCCCAGATGATGGCTGAGCCCATGGGGATAAAAAGCATGAATAATTTTATTTTCTAATGCCTCTTCAGGAGTGACGTTTAAAAGATTAAATTCTTTAAGGATATTAGCCATCGCGTACTGGGAGAGAACATGCAACGCCACTGGGCATTTCCCAATCGCTGCCTCATTCACCAAATTTTGCTGCGATCTATCCAGCCAGCCAATCATCTCAGAAAAGTCACTGCCCTTATCATAGGCATAGGTTCGCGTTATATCCGACGCATAATGATTAAATTGGACACCCGCATCAATTAACAGGCTTAGTGGCTCAACCCGTTGACTATTGAGTTGGTTATGATGAAGTACGGCTGCATTTTCATTAATACCTGCAATAATCGGATAGGGCATTTCACTTTCTGCGCAGTTACAGGCTTGCAAATAGACGCTGGCAATTTCAAGCTCTGAGGCTCCTGCCATAAAAGCCTCTCTTGCTGCTATATGAGCGGGTACAGCCAGTCGATTAGCTTTTCGCACACAGGCATGCTCATAGGGTGTTTTACCTCGCCGCTGAAAATCAATTGCGTTTATTAGTTGAAGTGGATTCCAACCGTCTGCTGCCACATCTAAATCGTTGGTTTCATTGATTAATGCTGAGGTGCCAATTAGATGCGATAACTGTTTTTTAAGCGCTTCTAATGAACTGTACTCAATAATTTCAAAATACTGAGAATAGGAGTCTGATAATTTTTGCGGGGATGAATGCCAAATATCTTGCTTGCAATAGATAAACAGTATGGGTTTTTCTTTATCAGCATCAATACATAAAAAGTAATTGCTACATGCGCTTATAGGCACCCATTCCCTAAAATAAGGATTGGTCTTAAAGGGATATGCCAAATCATCTTGAAATTGAATTTTTTCAGATCCAGAACCAATAATAAGTCTATCAAAGTCTGTGGATTCCAAAATAGCAAAGAATCGTCCTAATTTCTGTCTAATATGGTCACCATATAACTGCTCTGGCGTGTGATGATTATCCATCATGGGATCAAACAACTAAGCATCCTCTTTATCTGGCGCTAGCTGAAGGTCAAACAGGTTTTTATCGACTAAGCCTTCACTATTGGCTACAACCGTTGTTACCATGGCGTCACCCGTTACATTAGTCGCAGTTCGGCACATATCTAATAAACGATCCACGCCAATAATAAGCCCAATCCCCTCTACTGGAAGACCTACCTGATTGAGTACCATAACCAACATAACCAGTCCAACACCAGGCACAGCAGCGGTACCAATAGAAGCCAATGTAGCCGTTAGAACTACCGCTAAGTAGCCCTCAAACGTTAAGCCAATATTATACGCTTGAGCAATAAAAACCGTCGCCACTCCCTGCATGATTGCGGTGCCATCCATATTTATTGTTGCACCCAAAGGAACTGTAAATGATGAGATACTTTTGGAGACACCTAGGCGCTTTTCCACAGTGCGCATGGTAACCGGCATTGTTGCCCCACTTGATGCGGTACTGAATGCGAGTGCCAATGGGGGACGCAACTTACTTAAAAATGTTTTAACACTTAAACCCGTTAAACATTTTAAAAACATCGAGTAGACACCCAAGCTGTGGAGTAGCAAAACAAATAGTACCGTTAAAAAGTATTTTCCTAAGCTCATAATCATACTAAGCCCAACATCGGAAAATAGTTTGGCGAGCAGACAAAATATTCCGTAGGGAGCCAGTTGCATCAGCATCATGACCATTTTCATAATGACCGTATTGAGATCATTAAAGAAATGACTAATTTTTTGTCCCTGCTCTCCCGCTTTGCTCACTGCAAAACCAAATAAAAGTGCAAATACAATGATCTGTAATGTGGCCCCATTCGCCATGGATTCGACGGGATTCTTGGGAAAGATATTGATAAGGGTATCTTTTAATGAAGGTGCTTCTCTAGCGACAAATTCTGAGGCAAGGGCTAAATCAATACCAACACCTGGCTGAACCATAACAGCAGTTAAAATCGCCAAACTTATCGCAATGGCAGTAGTTACCATATACAGAGCAATGGTCTTAAGCGCTACGGTACCCATTCTTGAATTATTACCCAATGAAGAAACGCCACAGATAAGAGAGACAAGTACCAAGGGTACAACCAGCAATTTTAGGGAACGCACAAAAATTTGTCCCACTGTATCAAACAAACCAAAGACAATATTATTGTAAAGCCATTCGATGCTTTGTTGAGAAATCAGCGATGAAGAAAAGACTATATTTAACAAAACCCCAACTACCATACCCAGCAGCATTGCGGTCACAATTTTCCGCGTAAGACTCATAAAAGTTCCCTCTATTTTTGGAATTAACATACCCAAACTAACGGCTTCAGGGCAGATCAAAAGTCGCGTTATACGAATTTTTAACCTTAATCTAGTGGATACCTTATTTGATATCAATGAAAAATCATCTTTTGCTGCAATATCACAACAAAAATAATCGTTTGAACAGCCTACTAAGTGATCTTAGATTCTATTTACCCCGTAAAAATTGTTAGACTTAGATAATAAAGTAATCTGACGATGAAAAATCAAAGAGCTGTTGTGACTAAAGACACGAAAAACACGCCTAAAGTTGCGATTTTGAAAAGTACAGAGAAACGCAACGATCAATGGAGCACTCTTCTTGTTCAAGTAGGGTCCAGCCAAGATCGACGTGCTTTTGCTCAACTCTTTGAACATTTCGCACCCTTACTAAAGAGCTTCGCGCAAGCCAGCCGACAAGATGGATGGTTTCCGGGTCTAGCGGAAGATTTAGTTCAGGAAGTCATGATTAAGGTTTGGCAAAAAGCGGGTGGTTATGATCCTAACAAAGCTTCGGCAACTACATGGATTTACACCGTTGCACGAAATTGTCGTATAGATATGTTGCGTCGCAAAAGTAATACGCAGCATTTACCCCTAGAGAATGAAGACTTTTGGCACGAACCTGATGAAGATACGCCAGTTTCATTATTTAGGCAAAGTAAAACCGAAGAACAGGTACGTGAAAGCCTTGGACGATTACCTCGTGAACAAGACGAAATTCTAAGGAAAGTTTACTTAGAGGGTAAGTCACATGCCGAAGCTTCTTATGAACTTGGATTACCACTTGGCACTGTTAAATCAAGAGTGCGCTTAGGTCTGCAAAAATTACAGATTTTGGTTGCACCAGAGTATAGAGAAGAGTTAACAAATGAGTAAAGTTTTAAATCACCACCCATCCATTGAAATGCTTGTAGAATTCTCAGCTGGCACATTAGATACTGCAACATCTATTTGTGTTGCTTCACACTTACATTTTTGTTCTAGCTGTAGAGCAGAGGTGGCTAGACTTAATCAAGTTGGCGCCCAGTTAATGGCTATTTCTTCTCCTGAGAAAATTGACGACAGCTTATTTGACCAAGTAATGCATAAAATCGATGAGGGTTTCACCGAAGACTCTTTTGTTGAAACTAAAAAAGGTATTCATGGTTTTCCTGAGCACATCAATAAGATTATTCAGGGTGCTGCAGAGATGCCCATCTGGAAGCGACTATCTAAGTCGATGGAAGTTGCTAAATTATTTACTGGCCAAGATAAATATGAAGTGGCATTGCACAAAATTTGTGCTGGCGGCACTACGCCAAAGCATGATCACAGAGGCACTGAGTATACTGTTGTCCTTAAGGGCAGTTTTTCTGATGAAAGATCCGTTTACACTGAAGGCGATTTCATCGTCCGTGAGCCAGGTGATGTCCATCAACCGATGGGTGCAAAAAATGGCGAGTGTATCTGTTTGTCAGCTCAAGAAGCTCCGATCAAACTCATGAGCCCACTAGGTTTCTTTTTGAACCCGTGGTTAAAGGTAAAACCTGCTTAATATGTATTTCCCTTAGCGTTGTAAAACCTGTACTCGACCGCGCCTTGCGCGGTCTTTTTTTGCCACTAAGAAACACTGACTGTAGTTATCTAACTAAGACACCCTGCTGCGCCATAAACTGTTTGGCTTGAGGAATACTGTATTCCCCAAAGTGAAAAATACTTGCTGCAAGAACGGCATCTGCACCACCCTGCTGAACTCCGTCGACTAAATGCTGTAAATTACCTACACCCCCCGAGGCTATAACAGGCACGGCAACTGCATCACTAATTCTTGAAGTTAGCGGTAGATCAAACCCATTTTTAGTGCCGTCGCGGTCCATGCTGGTTAGCAGTATTTCACCGGCACCATAATTGGCCATTTTCATCGCCCATTCTATGGCACAGATACCGGTTGAATTGCGACCGCCGTGGGTGAAAATTTCCCATCTGGGGTTATCGGAATCATCGGTTTGCTTGGCATCAATAGCAACAACTATGCATTGAGAACCAAACTTATCGGCTGCCGCTTTAACAAATTCTGGATTTTTAATAGCCGCTGAATTAATGGCTACTTTGTCTGCACCAGCATTCAAAAGGTTACGAATATCGGATAACTCACGAACACCGCCGCCAACAGTTAGGGGGATAAAGACTTCTCCCGCCATGCGCTCAACTGTATGTAATGTGGTATCTCTATCTTCATGGCTAGCAGTAATATCAAGAAAAGTGATTTCATCTGCACCCTGTTCGTTATACCGTCTTGCCACTTCAACAGGGTCACCTGCATCACGGATATCCACAAACTGCACACCCTTAACCACTCGACCTTTGTCGACATCTAAGCAGGGAATTAATCGCTTTGCTAAACCTTGAGACACTTACTCACCTTTGTCCTTAAACATATGACCTAACTTTCCTGCCTTGGTTGCTAGATACTGAACATTGTGTGGATTACTTTCCGCCTGAATAGGAATGCGGTTTACAATCTCAAATCCAAGACTTTTTAAAGCTTCAATTTTTCTTGGATTATTGGTCATTACCTGTAATTTCTTTGCGCCTAGATGCTGAAGCATAGGTGCACAGATTGAATAGTCTCGCATATCGGCACCAAATCCTAAGCGCTCATTGGCCTCTACCGTATCTGCACCCTGATCTTGCAAGCTATAGGCGCGAATTTTATTCACTAGCCCAATGCCACGGCCTTCTTGGCGTAAATATAGTATGGCGCCTCGACCAAGCTCAGCAATAGTGCGCATTGCTTCTTGTAACTGTTCCCCACAGTCACAGCGCAAACTGCCTAAAGCATCACCGGTTAAGCATTCAGAATGAATTCTGACTTGCAATGGCTCGTCGGCAGCGCAATCCCCCATGGTAATGGCGATATGCTCTTTACCTTTAAAGGGATCCTCAAAACCATGAATATCAAACTGTCCCCATTGAGTGGGCAGCTTTGAAGATTCAATAAAACGTAGAACCAATGATGACTCCAAAATATAAGTAGTAGTTTATTATTGTACCCTTTGATTGCGGTTAATTCAGGTTTTACTTCTATTTAACTGCCAATATGAAACTTTTTGCGCATTGATTGAATACTAGCCTTTAGGTCATAGACGATACGATAGCAACAGGGCACCAGAATAAGGGTCATTGTAGTGGCAAAAACAATACCGAAACTCAGCGAAATAGCCATTGGTATGACAAACTGTGCTTGCATGCTGGTTTCAAACAGCATAGGCAATAACCCCACAAAAGTAGTTAGTGTGGTGAGAACAATAGCTCGAAATCGCTGTTTACCAGATGACATAATGGAGTCATCCATTGTTTCCCCAGTACCCCGTCGACGATTTATAAATTCAACCAGAATTAAGCTGTCATTAACAACAACTCCGGCTAGGGCTACTAAGCCTAATATGGACAGCATATTAAGGGAAATATCAAAGAGAATATGCCCTATTACTGCGCCAATAAAACCAAAGGGAATCACCGACATAATTACCAAGGGTTGAACGTAGGAGCGAAGAGGAACCGCAAGTAGCCCATAGATTAAAAATAATGCCGCGGCAAAACCAACCATAGTGCGCATAATTAAGGTGTTTTCTTCTTTGGTTGAGCCCCCAAGATCAAATTCAACTTCAGGGAATTGCTCAAGTAACATGGGTATAAAGTTATCAGTTATATCAGAGACAACGGTTCCCGTTTGAACCTTGCTCGAATCAACGTCTGCGGTGACATTTACTGTTCGCTTGCGATCGGTTCTGGAAATTGTTGATAGACCTTGACCTAGCTTAATATCAGCAACCTGACCAATTTGAATGGCCTGTCCTGACTTGGTTTGAATCAGTAAATTTTCTAGGCTAGCCACTGAGTCTCGTTCATCTTTTGGATAGCGAACCATTACTTTTACTCGATCCACGCCGCGCTGAATGCGTTGCACCTCTTCTCCATAAAAAGCCTGCCTCACCTGTCGCCCCACATCACTAAGGGTAATACCTATTTGACTGGCATAGGGTTTGAGACTAATTTGAATTTCTCTGCCGCCTGTACCCTGCGAGTTATAAATATCAAATACACCGTTGTACTGAGCCAGTTTATTTTGTAATCGATCGCTTGCCTGAAGGAGTTGTTCAGGGCTAGAACCGCTAAGCTGGAAATTAATTTTAGCTCCACCACCCGCATTGGTACTGGCAAAATATCGTTGCTTTCTTACATTAGGTAACTGACCAACCTCTTTCCGCCACAGCTTTTCAAAGGTTAAAGACGAAATCAGACGATCTTCTGAAGGAACTAATGACACAATAAAGGTGCCAGAAGTATCGGAGCCTGCATAGAATAAAAGATGCTTTACCAAGCCCTTACCCTCAGGATATTGCTGTCGATAGCTTTCATCCACACGGTAGGCTGCGTCTTCAATTGTGGTGAGGATGTCAGCCATACTACTAGCGGAAGTTCCATCATAAACAATCACTTCAGCGCGCACTGTATCACTAGGTACATTAGGAAAAAATTCAAATTTCGCAATACCACTATTTACAGCACCACCAGCGATAATTAACAATCCAAGGAAAAATGAAACCGTCAGGTAACGCCTTCTTAAGCAGTAGGCCAATGCAGGTCGATACTTGGTCTCTATAAATTGTTTAAGCCCTTTGTCTACTTTAGTCTGTAATTGACTAATGAATTGAAATCTAGACTGAGAAGCTCCACCAATTTTCATACCCACCAGGTGGGCAGGAAGAATAAGTTTTGATTCTATTAATGAGAAAAATAGACATAGGATAACCACGACAGCAATGGCCTCTTGGAAACCCGCAACTACACCACCAATAAAAAGCATAGGTGCAAAAGCAGCCATGGTGGTTAAAACGCCAATGGTTGAGGGAATAGCAACTCTTTTTGCACCCGCAATCACATCCTCAATTCGGGTATTGAAGACCCCATTCTTATCATTTCCTAGTACCTTGGCCGCTTTCTGTTGCGCCTCGGTATAGATACTTTCGCCAATCACAATAGCATCGTCTACTACGATCCCCAACACCATAATAAAGGCAAATAAACTCAAAACATTGACGGTCACTGGATAGGGGTTGATTGGCATCAACCAAAAGGCACCTAAAAAGCTTACGGGGATGCCGAGCAGCACCCAAAAACCAACCTGAATATTGAGGAACAGCGTCAATACAACGGCTACCAAAATTGCACCCATGGCAAGGTTTGACAACATCATGTCTAGCCGGCCGCGAAGATGGAAGGAAAGCGGCTCAAATTGCTCAATAGTAAGACCATCGACTAAGGTTTTTGATTTTTTCTCAATATAAGTTTTAACGGCTTCATCAATTGCCAGTAAGTTTTGATCTTCTAAGGAAAAAATACCCAAAGTAATGGCAGGCTCTTTATCAAAGTGTACAAGGGTACTAGACTCTTGGAATGCGTCTCTGACTTCTGCTACATCGGATATTAATAATTGCGAGCCATCGGCGTAGCTTCGTAGTACGATATTTTCAAATTGTTCACCTGAATACGCCTTACCCTCGGTTCTAACCAGAATGTTACCAGTATCAGAGCGAATCATGCCCGCTGGTAAATCGAGAGAAGACTCTCTTACCACCCTAGCTACTTCGGCGAGTGTCATATTTAATTCTCTTAGACGCTGCTCTTTCACCTCAATAGAAATTTCATAGTCGTCAACACCCCAAAGAATAACTTTCTTTACCTGAGACAGCTCCAATAATTCATCGCGGATTTCTTGGCCAAGTTTCTTGCGCTGAAATTCATCCAACGGTCCGGAAACAGCAACACCTGTAACCCAGCTAATATCCTCAAACTTGCTCACACTGGGTTTTTCAAGATCATCAGGGAAATTAAGGATGCTACTAATTCGGTCTTCAACTCTAGCCATAATCTCATTAACATCTTGGCTTGGCTCAATATCCAACTCAATACTAGCAAGATCGCGACTGGCTTTAGAGCGTATTTCTTTGACGCCACTCAAACCTTGCAAAGCCGATTCGATTGGCAGAATTACTCCTTTTTCAACCTCTACAGGTGCAGCGCCAGGATAAACCGCAGTCACCTGTACAATTTTTCTATCGGTTCGCGGGAACATATCCTTACTGATGGTAAATGCCGAAATTGCACCAGCAACTACAATAAATAGCATCAGCAGATTAGCCGCCACCGGATTTTTAGTAAACCATCCGATTAAGCCGTAGCTGTTAGATTCTTTCATTATAATTCTGTCCAATCTTCCGTTGATTGCGGTTTAACTTTCATACCATCAACCATAATGCCCATTCCGCTGGTAACCACCTCAACCTGCCCCTCAAAACCTGAGGTAACGTAGTAGTGATTTCGATCTTCGTAAATATAATCAACCTCGACCATTTTTAAGCGTTTCTCAGCCGTTACAATGGCGACACGTTGATTAGCACGCAATGCATAGCGTGGTAGTGCATAAACAGCCTCTATAGTTTTACCGGACACAGTTGCTTCAACAAAGGTCCCTATCAAGAGTGGTTGACGGTTTTGATTATTATTTAAATTATAGGGATCATCGATTTCTGCCAAGAGATACTGAGCACGACTACTCTGCTCTATGGTGCCCTCAGATCGAACTAACACAGCAGGCCACGATACTTCATTACCATTTACTAGGGCTTTTAATTCAACCTTAGCAGCAGCAAAAGACTGATTATTAATTGACCCATCAGATAAGGAAAGTTTTGACATTTGCTTATCAGTCATGGGCAATCTTATCTCTGCATAATCAATGGCAAAGATTGAACCCAACTTTGTTCCGGTAGTGACATATTGGCCCATATCCACATGAGTGGCTGATACCATGCCGGCATAGGGTGCTCGAATAATGGTTCTCTGAATTTTTAATTCTGCCTGTGCCACTTCAGCCTGCGCTTGGAGTAATCGAGCTTCTGCCTCAGCCAAAAACGGCTTACGCAATGCCAATATAGGTGCATCTTCAAGCGGTCGACCTGTCATCTGCCACTCTTTTTTGGCCTGAACTGATTTGGCCTGCTCAGTCAGCAACTGTGCCTTAGCACTTTTTAGTTGAGCCTCTGCTCTTTGTTTGGCGACCTTATAATCTGCTGCATCTAATCGAATTAAAACATCACCTTTATCAAATGTGCCGCCCACCCCAAACTGCGGGGCAACATCAATAACTGCACCAGAAACCTCAGATACTAAAATAGTGCTGGTTCTTGGCTCAACTGTACCCTGTGAAACAGCCTGTAATTCGACCTTAGACGAATTAATTAATTGGGTAGTGACTGCTACCTCCCGATCAGGTGATTCTAACTCAAGGGAATTTGGCTTGAATGCACTCATGATGAATGCAATTAATAAGGAGGCAACAATAACGATTAGTGGAAGTAATTTTGTTTTCAACTAGCAGCCCTCACTGGCATTAAATATTTTATATTATAGATTTCTGACTACGTTTTTTACTTACAAAAAGCCCAAATCACTGATAACTGTGAGAATTATTGCCGCAAAAAAACCCGCCACAATATCATCGATCATTATGCCTGTTCCGTTACCTACCCGTTTATCTAACCAAGTAATTGGCCATGGCTTTACAATATCGAAAAAACGAAACAGGATAAATCCAATAATAATCGAATTTAACTGAGGCTCGATAAATGCGAATGTAATCCAAAGGCCAACAAACTCGTCCCAAACGATTCCTGAATGATCATGGACACCAAGCTTACTCGATGCGCGATCACAAATATAGATACCCAAAATAACCGAGATAGCAATCACAGACCAATACATTGGTACCGACAACTGACAAAGCAATAACAAGAGTGGAATAGCGGCTAGCGTACCAAAAGTTCCTGGCGCCTTGGGGGCTAATCCACTGCCAAAACCAAAGGCGAGTAACAATGTTGGCGATCGCAGAAGCTCGGCGATACTCGGGTTCTTATTTGAAATGTGTATACCCTCCATAGCCAACAGATACAGGCTTGTTATCAAGCAATATTGAGACTTGATTATCCTGTAATTGAATCATATTGCCAATCTTAGTGACCAAAATATTATTTTTTATAGCCCAGCTTTCAAAGGCCGTTTGTTTGATTTTAGGTAGGGTAAAACACAGCTGATAATCGTCACCACCGCTAAGTGCCCAATCAAAGAATTGATCACTGTGATTGTCTTTCAATTCAAAATGAATCGGCAGAAGATCGCTTTTAACTGCCGCACTAAGACCACTGGCCTTGCATAGATGACCCAAGTCAGAAACTAATCCATCAGAAATATCGATACAGGCAGTGGCATAATCTCTCAAGCCCACGCCCAATTCAATCTGAGGTAGTGGCGAGTAAAAACGCTGTAAAAGTCGTTCGCTGACTGACTCCGGATTTTGGGTTAATTGAAATAAACCAGCAGCACCATCACCCAAAGTGCCACTCACATAAATACTATCGCCCGCTTGAGCACCCCCACGACAGAGTCCCTCACCAGATGGTAATTCGCCTGCAACAGTGATACTGAGAGTAAGTGGGCCTGCTGTAGTATCACCACCTACTAGAGCCACATTATATTGCTTAGCAACCTCTGCTAACCCCCGACTAAAATCCTGCAACCAATCCGAAGTAGCTAAATGCTTAGGAAGCGTTAAAGCTAGAGTAAACCATTTAGGCTTAGCGCCCATAGCCGCCATATCACTGAGGTTAACGCACAGCGATCGAGTAGCGATTTGGTAGGCATTGGCCTCATCGGGAAAATGAACAGATGCCACCAAGGTGTCGGTGGCAAGGGCCAGCTGATGGCCCTGTGTTGTTTCTAAGATAGCTGCGTCATCGCCAATACCAACAACCACATCTTGCTCTGCCGTTAGTTTTTTAAAGTAACGGTTGATCAGCGAAAATTCGTTATTGGATTGATCTTTACTCTGTGACAATACTTAGCCTTTATGGGCGGCGATCTCCACAGCTCTTGTATCTGCTGCCACACGATCGAGCACACCATTGATAAATTTAAATGCATCCGTAGGGCCAAAAGTTTTTGCTAAATTGACGCCCTCATTAATTGCTACTTTATACGGAACTTCAATACTAAAGATTAACTCGTAGGCAGTTAATCTTAGTATAGCGCGGGAAACTGGATCCAGCTTCTCTTCCTCTCGATCTAAATACTTCTGGTAGGCACTATCAATCTGTTCAAGGTTTTGAGGTACACCAAAGAGTATAGTCTTAAACAACTCAGTATCCACTTTACTCATATCGTTTTCTAAGTGGAAGTTAACCTCAATGGTATGCAAATCGGTACCACCAAGCTCCCATGAATAGAGTGCCTGAACAAGAAGTTTACGCGCCTTTTGCTTGGCCTTGGTTTTAGACATTTATTCTGTCACCTGCATTGTTTTAAAAACCTCTAGCATTTCAAGCACGGTTAGGGCAGCCTCTTCACCCTTGTTTTCCTGATTATCACCAGCGCGCTCAAGGGCTTGCTGTAAGTTATCTGTGGTTAATAAGCCAAAAGCAACAGGGATATTCTGTTGCAAGCCAACCTCGCCAATACCCCGTGTGGTTTCAGCGCAGACATAATCAAAATGCGGCGTATCGCCGCGAATAACGCAGCCAAGTGTGATAATGGCATCAAAGCGACTTGTTAATGCCGCACGCTGGGCTGCCAATGGCAATTCAAACGCGCCGGGCACATAAAAATCTTCAACTGCTTCAATATTGTGACGCTTAAGCGCTCTTAGAGCACCCTGGCGCAACCCCTCGGTAACTTGAGAATTCCAACGTGCAGTCACTACGGCAATTCTTGAATCACCCACAGAAAAATTACCTTCTTGAGGTCTAAACTCTCCCATTTTTATTCCCTTAACTATCCTGATAATCGATGTATTCCTCGACTTCTAAATCAAAGCCTGAAATACCACTAAATTTAAATGGCGCACTTAATAGGCGCATCTTACTTACCCCGAGATCCATCAATATTTGTGAACCTGTTCCAATTTGAAGATAAACAACCTCATTGGCTGGCGGTGTTTTTTTGGTTTTTATATTCAGCATCTGATCAATGCTTTTATCTATATCCTCTGCACTTTCAGGATAATAAAGCAGCACCAAAGCTCCTCTTCCCTCTTTGGCAATAGCCTCTAAGGCAGTATGGGTCGACCATGACTGGAAACCCTCTCTAGGCTCAATTGCTAAAAGGTCACGCGCGGATCGATTGACGTGAACTCTTACCAAAGGCGCATCACCGCCACTCACATCGCCCATAACAAGCGCGAAATGCTTTTCATCTCGTGCATGGTCTAAGTAGGTTTTAAGAGTGAACTCACCATAATGTGTATTCACCTGACGCTCACTAATACATTGGGTAGTTTTTTCTGTTACCAAGCGGTAATGGATTAAATCGGCGATAGTGCCAATTTTTAAATCATGTTTTTGGGCAAATTTTTCAAGGTCATCGCGACGGGCCATGGTGCCATCTTCATTCATAATTTCAACGATCACCGCAGCTGGTTCAAATCCAGCTAATCTCGCCAAATCACAGCCTGCTTCTGTATGTCCCGCACGACTTAGTACGCCACCTGGCTGCGCTTTTAATGGAAAAATATGACCGGGCTGTACAATATCTTGGGGCCGCGCATTACTGGCTACAGCCGCTTGCACGGTACGTGCACGATCAGCAGCAGAAATACCCGTGGAAACGCCTTTTGCTGCTTCAATGGACAAAGTAAAAGGTGTGCCATGACTTGAGCTATTGGTATCACTTGCAACCATCAAACCAAGATTTAATTGCTCACAGCGCTCTTCACTGAGGGGTAGACAGATTAAACCGCGAGCGTTAGTAGCCATAAAATTAATATCTTCGGGCCTTACCATAGGTGCGGCCATAACGAGATCGCCTTCATTTTCACGATCTTCGTCATCCATAAGAATAACCATCTTGCCCTGACGGATATCCTCAATAAGTTCTTCTACCGTATTTAGCTGCATGCTATTTTCCTAGTTTTCTTGGCTCGTTAATCGCTCTAGATAACGTGCGATCAAATCCACTTCTAAGTTAACTTTTGTCCCTACCACATAGTCACTCATCACTGTATGTAGCATGGTATGCGGCACAATATTAAGTTCAAATTCACTGCCATTTACCGCATTCACAGTCAGGCTAGTACCATCTAAAGTGATTGAACCCTTCTGCGCAATGTATTTGGCAAGATTGGCTGGCGCTTTTATACAGAAGCGCCATGACCGAGCGTCTTCATGCAGTGAAATCACTTCACCGATACCATCAACATGACCAGAGACAATATGTCCGCCAAAGCGATCAGTGGCCTGCATCGCTTTTTCAAGATTTATACCCATTCCCGTTTGCCAATTACCAATAGTGGTTAGGCTTAGGGTTTCTGTGGAAACGTCGGCAATAAATCCCTGACCTGTCAGCTCAACCGCCGTGAGACAAACGCCATTACAGGCGATACTGTCACCTAGCCTGACATCTTCAAGTCCCAAATTTGCTGCATCAATGGTTATGCGAACATCACCTTGACGCTGTTCAAGCGAAATAATCTTGCCAATCGCACTAATAATTCCTGTAAACATAAGTTCTACCTTAGCTTAGTCTTAATAATCTTTGTCTGGGATTAATACCAGTCTAATGTCTTCACCCACCTGACGCATATCCTTAACTGACAGTGCTAAATGTGCATCAATTGTTTGAATGGGTAGCTCAAACATGGGCCTAGCCTCACTACCAAATAATTTGGGCGCCCAATAACAGACTAATTCATCCAATAAACCCTGAGCGACAAATGCACCTGCTAGGCCAGCTCCCGCCTCAACCATAACCTGATTGCAATCTCTCGCTGCCAGTATCTCAAGCAATGCTTGAAGATCAACATGATCAGCATTATTGGCTACAAAAATTACCTCTGCACCTGCGGCAGTCAACGCCTCTGATTTGCGTCTTTGCTCAGGGCCATCAAGGGTTGCCACCAAGCAGTCGCCGGGCTGTTGAAGCAATCGAGCCTGAGTCGCCATCTTCAACTGCGAATCAATCACTACCCGCAATGGTTGCTTAACAGGATCTTCAACCCCAAGTTCCTGCTCTGTTATACGCAAGGTAAGCGAGGGATCGTCCATTATTTGCGTCCCTATGCCAGTAATAATGGCACAGCTGGCAGCTCGCATGCGCTGGACATCTAATCGCGCGGCTGGTGAGGTAATCCACTGGCTCTGCCCACTGGCCATAGCCGTTCGGCCATCAAGACTGGCCGCCATTTTAACGGTTACCCAAGGCATTCCTTCTGTATGACGCTTATAGAACCCCTGATTCAATTCTCGCGCCTGTGCTTCCATTAGGCCTAACTCAACTTCAATACCCGCCTCTTGCAACTGTTTAATACCTGAACCTGATACCTGCGGATTAGGGTCTTCGGCAGCCACCACAACACGCTTTACATTGGCATCGATAATTGCCTGAGTACAGGGGCCTGTTTTTCCCTGATGACAACAGGGTTCAAGAGTTACATAGAGGGTCGCCTGAGACTGATCTCCTGCCTGTAATAAAGCTTCAATTTCTGCATGGTTACCACCCGGGGGGCGGGTAAAACCTTCACCAATAATCTCTTCGCCTAACAGGGCTACACAGCCAACAGCTGGGTTGGGTGAAGCGGTATAGCGCGCCTTTGCTGCTAACTGCAACGCTCGGGCCATCATTTTGTGATCTATTTTAGAAAAGCGCATAAATTATTCAGCTACGTCTTTGCCGTCGGCATTGAGACGATTGAGTTCTGCTTGAAATTCACTGATATCTTGAAAGCTTCGATACACTGAGGCAAAGCGCACATAGGCCACTGCGTCCAATTTTCTTAGCTGCCTCATTACTTCTTCTCCAATAATCTGTGATGGCACTTCGCGCTCACCAGTAACTTGAAGGAAATGTTTAATTTGTGAGATAGCCACTTCAATTTGCTCTATGGAAACTGGTCGCTTTTCAAGAGCTCGCTGAAGCCCTGCGCGCAACTTATCTTCATCAAATGACTGTCGACTGCCATCGGTTTTGATTACTCTTGGCATAACCAGTTCTGCCAATTCATAGGTAGTAAAACGCTCACCGCATGCCCCACATTCACGGCGACGACGCACCTGACCACCATTGGCAACCAATCGTGAATCTATGACTTTTGTATCATCAGCATTACAAAATGGGCAAAACATTATGATTTACCTTAAAAAAGAGAGGGTATTCTAACACAACATAGGACTTTGCAGACCCCATCACTGAATACATCCCCTGTTCAGCTTATGTTCTTCTGACCACTCCAAAAAAACAGGATAAAAAAAGCCCCATCTTAATGGGGCTTTTGGAGTCAATGTTTAACTAAGTTTAACCGTAAACAGGGAAGCGTTTACAAATATCTAGAACCTTGGTTTTGACTTCAGCGATAACCTGCTCTGAGGTGCCATTTTCTAGACTTTCCAAAATATCACACATCCAATGCGTCAACTGAGTAGCCTCCTCAACACCAAAACCTCTGGTAGTAATAGCCGGCGTTCCCACTCTCAAGCCTGAGGTCACAAAAGGTGATCTTGGGTCATTGGGTACCGCATTTTTATTAACGGTAATAAAGGCTTCACCCATCGCTGCATCAGCATCTGTTCCTGTATATTCTTTACCGATAAGATCCACTAGCATAAGGTGATTTTCTGTACCATTGGATACGACCTTGATACCGCGATCTATAAAGGTTTTTGCCATAGCTTTAGCGTTAGCAACCACCTGCTTTTGATATTCAACAAATTCGTCACTGGCCGCTTCTTTGAATGCAATGGCTTTTGCTGCAATCACATGACACAGAGGACCACCCTGACTGCCAGGAAATACTGCTGAATTGACCTTTTTAGCGATAGTTTCGTCGTTGGTTAAAACAAAACCACCACGAGGGCCGCGCAAAGTTTTATGGGTGGTTGAAGTCACCACATGCGCATGAGGAATTGGGCTGGGATATACACCTGCTGCCACAAGACCAGATACATGAGCCATATCAACTAAAAGATAAGCACCTACTTTGTCGGCTATCTTTCTGAAGCGAGCCCAATCCATAATACCTGAGTAAGCTGAAAATCCAGCAATGATCATTGCTGGTTTATGCTCTTCAGCAAGGGCTTCAACCTGATCATAATCAATTAAGCCAGTCTCAGCATTAAGGCCATATTGCACCGCGTTATATAGTTTGCCCGAGAAGTTGGGTTTAGCGCCATGAGTTAGGTGACCGCCATCAGCCAAGCTCATCCCGAGAACTGTATCTCCGCCTTTGATCAGCGCTAAGAATACAGCATTGTTTGCCTGTGAACCCGAGTGAGGCTGCACATTGGCAAAGTCTGCGCCATACAATGACTTCAGCCTTTCAATTGCCAACTCTTCGGCAACGTCCACATATTCACAACCACCGTAATAGCGCTTATTAGGATAGCCTTCTGCATATTTATTGGTAAGCTTGCTGCCCTGAGCTTCCATTACCGCTGGACTGGTGTAGTTCTCTGAGGCGATTAGTTCAATATGCTCTTCCTGACGCTGATCTTCCTGCTGCATAGCATTCCAAAGTTCAGCATCATATTTTTCAATTGTTTTCTGTTTATCGAACATGATTTGGCGTTTCCTAAGTATTATTTAGACTATTAAGAGGCATGCTTAAATATTGCGCGCATTTTACCTCAAATTAATTTTTTCTAACAGAAAAAGTGTACAAATTTTCTGTGCATTTCTGTTTTTTAGAGTGTTTTAATTGAACCCATTTGCACAAACCTAGACACTACCAAGGTATCGGCTTTCCAGCATAGTCTAGGTAGCTTAACTCACCATCAACTTTTAACTCATCCATGAGCTGGGACAAACAATCAGCCACATAACTGGGTTCAAATAACTTACCCTCAGGAACCGTTGCATGAAAGGGTTTCGACATTTTAGAGTTCACAGTGCCAGGATGAAATGCAATCAGTTTCACATTTTTTGCTCGTCGAGCATATTCCACTGCGAAGGTTTTCATTGTACTGTTAAGTGCAGCTTTCGAAGCCCTGTAACTATACCAGCCTCCCAAGCGATTATCGCCTGTACTCCCTACTCTTGCACTGAAGCATGCCACCTTGCATTCAACAGAACCTGTCAAAATTTTTCTCAGCAATTTTAACCATAGCGAAGGCACAATAGTGTTGGCATAAAAAATAGATTGCATCATATCCACGGTTATTTCTTCCATGCGCTTTTCAGGAAAAATATGCTCTCCATGAAGAATTCCATGGCAAATACAGACTTTTGAAAAAGTCCCTTTATGCTCCGACAAATTATTAACCACCGTTTGCATACTTGATTCATTGTAATCAGTTGTAAGCCAACGCAATTTGGGATGATCAATATTTGCATCCGAACGACTTACTGCAAACACTTGCTCGATATGGCTATCGTCTAAAAATTTTCTCACAAGGGCTTGGCCAATAGCCCCACTGGCACCAATCACTAGCGCATGAACTGAATTGGTTAGCATTTTTCTCTCTCTAGTGAACAGCTTTCACAGCGTGATTTACCCGTAAAAAGACGAGACAATGGATGGCGGTATTTGGCAAAAATTAAATAGACTAGGTCTGCAAAAATGCGAATCAATGGCCAGCGCAACATAGAAGTCCAGTGACCTTTACCTACAAGAGACCAGGCTTTGTGGGTCACATCTAAACCCAAAATAATACTGCCGTCGGCTAATTGACCATGAAGGATTGCATCAGCTTTTTGCTTGTTAATTGCAGGGTATTTTTTCTCAAAACCCTGTTGATTAATATCCACTAAGTCTATGCTTTGCTTAATATCTAAACTTAGCAAATGTTTCATTTCTGCAAGGCATAATGGACAGCCGCCATCGTAAAAAATTCTAAGTTCTACCATGGATTTACAGTTCCCGAATAAGATAAATAAGCACCAAACTGTGCGCGCAGATGACCAACATGGTAAGTACTAGACGCATTCGCCAATACTGGGCGTCTTTTGCATCATGATCCAATGAACGCTCAGCTAATAACAGACTACCATAGCCGCAGAGAAGTAGGGTTACAGCGAAGATCATAAGCATGGATGAGATATTAATCAGTAACAAACTTGCCCAGCTCATGAGTGCTAGCACGTTACTAAAAATAAACATAAATCGAGATATCTTTAAGTCTGAGGAATCTCTGCTTTTAGCCCATAAAATCCCTGAAAGAAAGCTGAGTATAATTGCGCTGTATGCAATGAATATATAGGGCGCATAAAAACCATAAAACGAGGCGCCGTGAATACCAACACCTGAGACTTGTGCAATAGTCATCTCATAAAGGAGTACCAAAAAGGGAATTAGACCTAAATAACCCGACCATAGCGTTAAGTGATACTTGTCAGACTTTGAGTCGACGGTCGAGTGATCCGCCATAGAATCCTCCATTTATGTAATTAAAATTACTTTATTTTGTTTATTTACGCTACCTTGAAAGCTTTGGTTTTATCTGCTTTGTCAATTGAATCCAACCCATTTATCAGCGCGTACCCAATGAAACAAAGCTAAGGCAAGGGGTCCAAAATGATGCAAAAAAATGGAATCTACTGGTTTACTAACGACTTAAGATTAGATGACAATCCCGCCCTTATCCATGCAGCCAATGCAATGGACAATTTAGTCTTTGTCTATTGCATTGAAAAACCAATGCGTCTTTCACAATTTCAGTTAAATGCATCAATATCAAAGAATCGAGAAAATTTTATTCTAAATTCACTTAGCGCTCTGGATAAACAACTTCGAGAACTAGGCCAACATTTAATAGTATTAGAGAAACCTCAATCTGAACTGACCAAACTAATTGATGATTATGCCATTACACATATTTACAGAAACCAGGATCATCATATTTTAGATAGCAATAGTTGGTTGGATATCAAAGCAAAGAATCAACAAATTTCATTTAACGAAATCAGTAACAATCGTCTCTACAGATTGGGTCATCTGCCATTTTCACTGGCTGAGCTTCCCGATAGCTTTTCAAAATTTAGACGCAAAGCTGAAAAATTAGACATTGACCTACCCCTGTCTCCGCCAAGCCATTTACCACCCCCATTGACTGATCCAATACCCTGGTCAAAGCTACCTAGTCAGGCTACTGGAGCTAAGCCACTTTTTAAAGGCGGTGAAATTGAAGCGGTGCGACATATGGAAAAGTACTTTCAATCCGAACTGCCTAGTACTTATAAACAAACCCGAAATGGGCTTGACGGTATGGATTACTCCACGAAATTTAGCCCATGGCTGGCGCAAGGCTGCCTCTCGGCTCGCCGTATCATCCACAGGCTCAATCAATATGAAGACGAGGTAATATCTAATGATTCCACCTATTGGATTTACTTCGAGCTACTCTGGCGTGAGTATTTCCAATGGTATGCCGAAAAATATGGCGAACAGATGATTGCCTTTTCTGGCATAAAGGATCGGTTTCCGAATACCAGCTTTTATCCAGAACGCTTTCAAAAATGGTGTCAGGGTACTACGCCCTATCCAATAGTTAATGCCTGTATGAAACAACTTAAAGCTACTGGTTATATGTCTAACCGAGGTAGGCAATTAGTGGCTAGTTGTTTTGTTCACGAACTCTCATTGGATTGGCGCTACGGAGCGGCCTATATGGAGCAACAGTTGGTAGATTTTGATCTGGGATCAAACTGGGGCAATTGGCAGTATCTTGCCGGTGTAGGCGCCGATCCAAGAGGTCATAGACAGTTTGACTTAAATAAACAAACCCAAACATACGATCCTAAACAGCAATTTATTGATCGCTGGCAAGGGCATGCAGACCATCACCCTCTAGATTCAATCGATGCCTCTGACTGGCCAATTGATCTCAAACGAACGGAGATTCTTGCTTGAGTTTTTCGCCTTCAAAATTACGCCTAATCTTAGGCGACCAACTCAATATCAATCACTCATGGTATGCGCAAAAGGATGATTCAACCCTTTATCTGATTGCTGAGCTCCATCAAGAATCAAACTATGTGCGCCATCATATTCAGAAACTCTGTGGTTTTTTCGCGGCTATGTCAGAATTTGCTGAAGAGCTAAGCAATCTGGGACATCAAGTTTTGCATCTTACTTTAGACGATACCAAAAGATTTTCTGATCTCAATGCGCTGATCACCAAACTATGCAATGAGCATGATATTGAAACATTCGAATATCAGCATCCAGAAGAGTACCGGCTTGCCGAGCAACTTAAATCGCTCGATTTAGGCTCACAAACAATCATTAGCTGTTACGATTCGGAGCATTTTTTACTGACTATCGAAGAACTACCTAAGTACTTAAACGCGGGTAAGCATAATCGAATGGAGTCCTTTTATCGCAAGATGCGCAAGCGATTTGAAATTCTTATGGACGGTGACCAACCCTTAGATGGACGCTGGAATTTTGATTCGGAAAACCGACAAAAACTTAAACCCGCCGATCTAGATGCTATTCCACAGCCCTTGGTTTTTAGTAATGATGTCTCAAAAATACTTGAGCGCATCGAACGTCACAATATAGCCAGCATTGGTCATGTAGGGCCCTCTCTCATTTGGCCCATTAACCGTCAGCAGGCATTGCAGCAATTGGATTTTTTCTGCAACCAGTGCTTACCTCTATTTGGGCGCTTTCAGGATGCGATGACCCATCAGAGCGATCGTAAATGGAGTCTATATCATGCTCGAATATCCTTCGCGCTGAACTGCAAAATATTGCATCCCTCTGAGGTAGTACAAGCCGCTCTTGATAAGTTTTATCGCGCTGACACTGATATCGATATAGCGCAGATCGAGGGCTTTGTTCGCCAAATTATTGGCTGGCGAGAATACATACGCGGTGTGTATTGGGTCAATATGCCTACTTATAAGACTCTAAACCATCTTGAAGCTAGAAATAATCTACCCGACTATTTTTGGACGGGTGAAACAAAAATGACCTGCGTAAAACAGGCTGTGGATCAATCATTAGACTATGCCTATGCCCATCATATTCAGCGTCTGATGGTTACTGGAAACTTCGCCATGCTAGCCGGCATTGACCCAGATCAGGTGGATCAGTGGTATCTGGGTATCTATATCGATGCGATTGAATGGGTTGAATTGCCTAACACGCGAGGCATGAGTCAATTTGCCGATGGCGGTTTAATTGCTACTAAACCCTATGCCGCTAGCGGTAGTTATATTAATAAAATGAGCGACTACTGCACTCAATGCAGCTACAAAGTAAAAGAGCGCGATACTGAATCTGCTTGCCCATTTAATAGCTTGTATTGGAAATTTATGACGACCAATAAAGCATTGCTTCGCAATAACCCGCGCACAGCTATGGCTTATAGAAGTTGGGACAAAATGCAGCCAGAGATTAAAGAATCAATTTTAAAGCGCGGACAATACTGTCTAGATAACTTGGATTCTTTGTAAGAATATTAATCACAAATTTAGGGTGGCCAGATTGTCGATAATTTCACTGTAATTAATCGAAAATTGGTTGGAAACACCATCATCAAAAGTCATTGGGGCCCTTACATCCGCTTGAATATCAATCCAACCCCAATGACTCAATAGCATTGCCAGCTTTCTTCGAAACTCTACGGAACCAATTTTATTTACAAATCCCAGCGGACCCCAATCAATTTTGTCACCGCCGGTAGAGTGGTATTTCGTCACCCTAACAAAAACCACATCATTCGCGGGGTCAACAAAGATATATTGACCAAACTTACCGCTCGCATTAAAAATTTTCGACTGTTCATCATAACGAGATACCCACCAATGCAGTGAATAACCGCGAGGGTGATTTAAATCGGCACTGGGGATATCACTCCAATACTGCTGAAAGGTTTCATCAATATAGGCCTTAGGAATAATTTGCTGATCTTGCCACCTTCCACCACGAGCAAATAAAAGACCAAACCGCGCATACTGTCTGACCGTGGTATCTACACAGCAGTAGGTTAAGGCGTTACCCGCAGTGTCTTGCCACAAAGTAACATTACTCAATCCAATTTTATTAAAGATTCTTTCTCTAAGGAGAGTATCAGCTGACATACCGGTAGCTTGAAACAAAAGATCAGCCAGTAGCATAGAATTTACATTGTTATATTCAAAAACCTGATCCGGTGCTTTCTCATACTTAACTCGCGTCGCATAGGCCAGATGATCTTTGGTAAAAAACATTTTTTCATGTTCATGACTGGGCATTTCCAGACCACTGGTCATATTAAGAAGCTGCCGAATGGTAATATCTCGACGATCATCCTTAAAATAATCCAGATACAAACTTAGCTTTTCATCTAAATGGCCAATTTCACCCTTTTCAATAGATATACCCACAAGAGCAGCATAAAAACTTTTTGCCATTGACCATGAAGTAGCTACATTATCCATATCGTAACCCTGCGCATAGTGCTCTTTTATGAGTTTACCGTTTTTAAATAACGCAGCTCCCTGAGTTGAGGGATCTTCAAATGACAATTTGAATAGTTTTTCTAGTTTTACTGAATCTACATTGACTACATCTGCCGATTGAGTCTGCCATACTTCTGATGGGAAATGCCTATTTTGCGGCACTTCAGAGCTATTAATCGTTATACTCGGAAACAAAAGGCATAAGCTGGCAAAAAGCCAGAAGTACTTACTAAATAATGATTTTATCATCGCCTCTATCCGCTCTATTATTGTTATCTATATTTAGTTTACATTGTTTTATAACGTTAGTTTTTTAATTTTATGTATGTTTATAAAATCAATACTTCGCGAGGTAATCCATATTTGTTTTACTCACGAATAATCAATGACATTGTTGCATAACTAAAACTGTGCATGCATCAATGGGTTGTCCTTTTTTGAAAAAAGGGATAATGTATGAGTTCTAGTTTAAGAACATCTTACACTGGAATTGCTGTACTGGGAGTGTCGCTTGACTATCTTATGTAATGCAAGTCTAGGTTTTACAAGCAGACACAACAATAATAAAGCTTGATTTAAGTAGGGGTTACATATGACTAACAATTTACAAGGCGGCGATTACGTCGGTATGTCTTTTTGGTTAATTTCCATGGCACTAGTTGCTGCAACAGCCTTCTTCTTCTTAGAACGTGATCGTGTTGCTGGGAAGTGGAAAACATCGTTAACAGTATCTGGTTTAGTTACGCTTATAGCCGCAGTTCATTACTTCTATATGCGTGATGTCTGGGTTGCAACGGGAACATCTCCAACAGAATTCCGCTATATCGATTGGTTACTTACAGTGCCACTCTTGATGGTAGAGTTCTATCTGATTATGTCGGCAGTAGGCAAAGTGCCTGGTCGCGTATTCTGGAATCTCCTCGTTGGTACAACAGTTATGTTGCTATTCGGTTATGCTGGCGAGACTGGCATGATGGGCGTAGGCATGGCCTTTGTTCTATCGATGGCAGCTTGGTTCTACGTAATCTGGTACATTATTAAAGGTGAAGCAAGTAAGGTAAATGCAAGTCTTGCTAATCCCAATGTACAAAAAGCCTATAAAACAATGACACTTCTAGTGACCGTTGGTTGGTCTATTTATCCACTAGGTTATTACCTAGGCTATCTAGGTGGTGGTGCAGACGCAGGTACTATGAACGTCATTTATAACTTAGCTGACTTCTGGAACAAAATTGGTTTCGGTATTGTTATTTGGGCAGCTGCAGTAGCTGATTCGGAATAATCTACTGTTAAGAATAGGAGAGAGTCAGTTTTCTGGCTCTCTCTTACTAAAAAAAATAAAAGTCCTACAAAAACAAAAATAAGTAACAAAAAAGTTACTAGCGACGAGGGTACAACCGATGGCCCCGACAACAAAAAACCTATGGCTATCTCAAATAGATAATCTTCTTCAATCAGAGATGCCTAAGAACAACGACAGTTTGGCTATAGCTGCCAACTATCATTTTAAAAATCCAGGTAAGGCATTCAGAGCTCAGCTTGCTATTTCAAGTGGCACCGCCCTTAACCTCGATGATATCAATAATATTCATTGGGCAGCAGCCTGTGAGCTTCTGCACAATGCCTCGCTTATCCATGACGATATCAGCGATGCTAGCACCCACCGCCGCGGTCAAAAAAGCATTAATGAGTTCTTTGGCTCTGATATGGCACTCTGCCTTGGTGACTGGATGGTTGCTAAGTCTTTTGAATTAGCTGCACGAAATAGGCAGCATGGCGGCCAACTCACCGCCCTACTCGCACAGGCAATGCAAGAAACCTGTAGCGGACAAATTTCTGATACAAGTCAGCGTCAATGCGCTGATTTGGGTGAATGGCAAAAAATTGCTGCGGGGAAAACAGCCCCGTTGCTTATAGCGCCTATAAAAGGTGCCGCCATTGCAGCCGGAATAATTAATAGATACGAAAATAGTGACTGGTTAAATGATTTAGATCGTTTGGTTAGCTTCTGTGGGCTGGCTTATCAAGGCTACAATGATATAGATGATATTATTCCTTCAAGCCACAAATCCTGTGATCTTGATGGTCGTAAACCCAATTTAGTCGTCAGTCTTTTTGCCGCGCAGGGCACAAGTCAAACAGATTTTAATCAATGGTATTGCTCGAACGATAATAGGCAACTTGCCCATTGGCAGCAAAGGATTGCTTCAAGTGTTGTTATTCTTCAGGCTAATCAACTAGTCGATGACTGGTTAATGCAAGCAGAGCAGTTAGTTACCTGTCTGCCATTGGCATTGCAATCGGTCACCGCGGGCTTAGTTGAATCAGTCAAGAAAACAACCTTGGAAAAAAGCCAATGTCGAATCGCTTAAATCGTCAAACTAAAGAGTCACAGCATGTCATTGTTATTGGGGCTGGATTTGCAGGAATAGCAACAGCATTAAGATTAAGAGCATTGGGGTATGAAGTCACCTTAATGGAAAGACTAAACAGTCTTGGCGGTAGAGCACAGGTTTTTGAGAGGGGCGGCTATACCCATGACGCAGGACCCACTGTGATTACCGCTCCCTTTTTGTTTGATGAGCTTTTTGAGTTATTTGATGAAAAGCTGGAAGATCATTTAACGTTTGTACCCCTTGATCCTTTTTATCGATTTCATTTTAGCGACGGTAGTCAGTTTGACTATCGCGCCTCCATTGAGGACACCCTGTCAGAGATACGTCGCTTTAGCCCAAAAGATGCCGATGGCTATCTGGCTTTGCTGGATCAGTCTAAAAAAGTTTATGATATTGGCTTTAAAAAACTGGTTCACAGGCCTTTTAATAGTCTTTGGTTAATGATTAAACAGGTTCCTGCATTAATCACTTTAAAATGCTACAGAACAGTCTCTCAGCTCGTGGGCCATTATCTGAAGCACCCACTTATTCGACAGGCCTTTTCAATCCACCCACTGTTAGTGGGAGGAAATCCTTTTAAAACCACTGCAATTTACACACTAATCCATTATTTGGAGCGTCGCTGGGGCGTCTTTTTCTGCATGGGCGGCACAGGCAAATTAGTGGCAGAACTGGGTAAGCTTATGGAGCGCCAGGGAATTAAGATCGTTTTAAATGCCGATGTGGACGAAATAATCACCGAAAAAAATCAGGCTAAGGCTGTTCGCATGGCTGATGGGACCATTGCTGGAGCCGATATCGTGGTATTTGGCGGCGACCCAGAAACCTGTTATCAGCATTTACTGCCCAACAATAAGAACCTTATGCCGACCGTTAAAAAGCGTTATAGCATGGGGCTGTATGTGCTTTATTTTGGTACCAAAAAACTTTACCCAGATGTGGCTCATCACAGTATCTGGATGGGACCTAGATTTAAGGAACTGTTATCTGAAATATTTGATAGCAAAAAAATGAGTAAAGATTTTTCACTCTATTTACACAGACCCACAGCCACGGATAAAAGTTTTGCCCCTGAGGGCTGTGAGTCTTTCTATGTGCTCTGCCCTGTCCCTAATCTTCAGGGCGATATTGATTGGGAGGCTGAAGGCCCAAAACTTCGTGATCGAATTGTGAGTGCATTAGAGGAATCCATTTTACCTGAACTATCTTCGGTAATTGATGAAGTGTTCTGGATGACACCCAAAGATTTTGCTAACGACTATCGCTCTATGCATGGTGCTGGATTTTCTATTGAGCCACGACTCACTCAATCGGCTTGGTTTAGATTTCATAATCGTCATCGCAATGTAAAAAATCTTTATTTTGTTGGCGCTGGAACTCACCCCGGGGCAGGTTTACCGGGTGTGGTTAGCTCGGCCAAGGTGGTCGAGGAACTTCTCACTGGCGTTGAGGTGGGCTCAGGCGGATAAATCATGGACGCAGTGCAATCAGGTCAGCTAACGTCAAAACAAGTCTTGGCTAAACATGGAAAGTCTTTTTATTGGGCGAGTTTTTTCCTAGGTAAAGAAATAGCTGAGCGCGCTGCACGTCTGTATGAATTTTGTCGCTTTGTGGATGATATTGCTGATGGCGACCTACCCCATCGACATGAAACACTTGAGGACATTAGCCAAAGTTTAATCAATCATCAGGTTTCATCAGGAACAGAGGTGCAGGCCTTCCTGCAGCTCGCCAAGGATATCGATATCCCCATCAATGCTGCCACAGAATTACTGGACGGTATGCTACTCGACCAGCAGCCTACGGCGGTTAAAGATGAAGCGGAACTTTTAAGATACTGCCATGCAGTGGCTGGTACCGTAGGGATTATGATGTGCAGGGTACTGGACTGTCAGCATGCCCGCGCTGATCAATTTGCTATTGATCTGGGTATTGCTATGCAACTAACCAATATTGCGCGAGATGTTTTGGAAGATGCCAAAATGGGACGTCGCTATATTCCTGCTAGCTGGGCTAATTATCCCGCTGATGATATTGCTCAGGCTCAAACCCAATGTCTAGATCCAGTGGCTATAGCAACTGAGAGGCTTCTCGATTTAGCTGAAAAATACTATGCCAGCGCTCTTTTAGGCATCCAGCTTTTACCCTTTAGATCACGCTTTTCGATAACTGTTGCCTTGCGCATTTATCGACAAATTGGCATTGTTTTAAAACGTCGTCAATGCGCCTGGTGGAAGGGTCGAGTAATGGTAGGTAAAACTGCAAAAATTATGATTAGTCTATATAGCCTATTTGACCTTCGGCCGAAAAAAGTACCTCCACATCAATCAGAATTACACCTATCGCTGAAGGGATTGGCGGCTGTTGATGGAAAATAGTTCAGGTAATGAAATTATTGAAACCGATATCGCCATTATTGGGGGCGGTAGTGCGGGGATAACTCTTGCTAGCCAACTTTCGGAACATGGTACTGTGGTTATTGAACCCAAAACCCCTGCCGAGCGAGATGCTTGCTGGGCATTATGGGCGACTTCTGATCAGCAAAATAACCTTCAGTCAGCCATTAAGGGGCGCTGGAATCAGTGGCGACTGGTGGATCATGAGCAAGAGATTATTCATAACAGTCGTAAATATGATTATATTAGTTTGAGCTCTGCTGATTATTTACGAACCTGTGAACAAACATTATCCGGTAATGTTACATTGGTAAGAGCCACTGCAGAGAATATTAGCCCCGAGGGTCATGGCGGTTCTTTTTCTGCTATGGGTCAACGCTATCAGGCTAATTATATTTATGATTCGCGCCCACCTCGGACAACCAAAGAGGGTTTAAAACAACACTTTTTTGGCCTCGAGATTCGCACTAAAAATTCACTTAAGACGCCTAATATTGCAACCCTGATGGATTTTCGCGTAGACCAGTCTCGAGGTCTGCATTTTATCTATGCGTTGCCCTATTCCGATCGTGAGATATTGATTGAATCCACCATGATCTCTAAATCCCTAGAACCGGAGGATTGGTATAGGCAAGCAATAAACCATTGGCTTGATCAACAAGAAATAGAAATAGAAACTATTGTCCGTCAGGAATCTGGGATTATCGCTATGCACAGCAGTCTTCCCAATGATCCAACTATTGCGCGTATTGGTGCCGCCAGCGGTGCGGTTAGGCAGTCTTCTGGCTATGCATTTACCACTATTCAATCGCAAATTAAGCACCTGGTATGGGGTATAGAAAATGGTAAATTTGATGTGCCTCAACCGATTTCAAATAAGCTCAACTATTTGGATAGTCTTTTTAATGGGGTACTTGTGGCTGAACCAAAACTTGCGGTTTCCCTTATGATGAAAACAGCCAAATCACTAAGCCCTGAGGGATTTGCTCGCTTTATGCTGGGCCAAGCAACCTTAGTAGACTGGACAAGAGTTATTTTAGCTATGCCTAAAATCCCTTTTTTAAAACAGGTATTGAAGCGATGACTAGCTGGGATATTGCGGCACTGCTTGCGATTGTTTTGTTAGGTGTTCCTCATGGAAGTTTTGATGCTGCGATTGCAAGACGGAGTGGCTGGCAAATTAATAACCTTTTTTCATGGGTCGAATTTCATACCGTATATTTACTATTGGCTGTTGCTGTAATGATCCTTTGGTGGTGGTTCCCATTGGCGAGTCTAAGTGTTTTTTTACTGTTATCTGGGCTTCATTTTGGCGCCAGTGATATTGTCGATTCTGGCTCAGATTGGCTGCCTTGGGTTGCCCACGGGGGCTTAGTTGCAGTGGCAATTCCAAATTTTCATACGCAGGAGGTGTTACAATTATTTAGTTTTCTAACCTCAGTAGAGGCAGCACAACAATTATTAAATGCTCTTTCCGTCATTTTTGTTTTATGGGTCATGAGTTGCATTAGTTACTGCATCTTCTCTTACCATCACAAACAATATCGAAAACCATTGCTTAATTTGTTTGCGCTTATTGTGATAGTGATTTCATTACCTCCACTGGTAAGCTTTGCTCTGTATTTTTGTTTTTGGCATAGTCGAGGTCATGTGGTTAGACTGTGGAGTAGCTTGTCAGAACATGCACGCTATAAGGCAACCCGCGAGGCACTGATTTATACCCTTTTAGCCTGGGGTACAGGGTTAGCTCTGTTTTTTTATTTAAGTGGTAATACAACCGAAATTCTTTTTAGACTCACATTTATCGGTCTTGCCGCGTTAACCTTACCGCATATGATCTTGGTGGATTTATTGGATAAACGAAAGGAATCAACCTAATGACCGATATTGGCAAACGTAAACAGGACCATATTGAATTGGCTCTAAAATCGGAGCATCAGTCTAAGGCAGATTCAAGTTTTGATCTTATTCGCTTTGAGCATAATGCACTGCCTGAAATATCGCTGTCTGATATCAGCCTGAGCTGTCAGTTTCTTAACCAGAATCTTGCGGCGCCCCTGATGATCGGCGCTATGACTGGTGGCTGTGAGAATGGCGATTTAATTAATCGTCATCTGGGTGAAGCGGCCGAGGCCTGCGATATTCCTATGGCAGTTGGCTCACAGCGTGCCGCTCTGGAAAATAATCAGCTACAGACTATCAGGCAATATGCACCTCATGCAGTTTTGCTCGGTAATATTGGTGCAACACAGATACAGCAACAGGGTATTGATTTAGCACAGCGTGCTGTTGATGCTATTCAAGCCAATGCGCTCATTATTCATCTCAACCCACTACAGGAACTTGTTCAGCAGGGCGGCGATAGAAATTGGAAACAGGTTTTGGAGGCCATTTATCTCTGTGCCGATAAAGTATCAGTACCCGTAATTGTTAAGGAAGTGGGTGCGGGAATTAGCCCGAGTAATGCCAAGCAGCTTGAACAGGCGGGAATTGAATGGATAGAAGTCGCGGGTCGCGGGGGTACTAATTGGGCGAGTATTGAATATGCCCGAAATTCATCGGATTTTGAAAAACAGGTTGCAGCCCCTTTTGTTAATTGGGGCATGGATACACCCAAGCTTTTGCCTGCTATTGCTACAAACTGCCCCAGTCTTAATTTAATTGGTTCTGGTGGCGTTAGAGATGGCTTAGATATTGCGCGATGTCTTCGATTAGGTGCCAGTATATCAGCCCTTGCTCAGCCATTTTTGGCACCTGCACTAGATAGTACCGAGGCGGTAATTCATAAAATAGCCATCCTTAAAGAACAGCTCAGCTGGGCCATGTTTCTCACCGGAAGCAAAGATCTTGAGGCGCTTAAAAGAGCCAAGCTGGAGGAATAGTTAGCATGTTTTTACATGAAGAACAGGTCACCTGCCCCTACTGCTGGGAATCAATTACTCTAATGGTTGATCCCTCTGAGTCACAAACCTATACCGAAGACTGTTTTGTTTGTTGTCGCCCTATTTTGGTCAATGCTGATATTGAAGGCGATTCTATAAGCATAAGCGTCACTCAAGAGGATCTTGGGTTTTAGTGGTTATTCATTTACAGGTTACTGTTGCTATATAGCTCAGTTCACCTGTAAATCATGATAGAATTATTGCTATAAAAAATAGATAAGAGAACAGCGCACAATGGCAATTCAATGGTACCCAGGCCATATGCACAAAGCCAGCAAGGAAATGAACGAGGCATTGCCTCAGGTTAATCTCTTGATTGAGGTTCTTGATGCGCGTATTCCATTTAGTAGCTCTAATCCGTTTATTCAAACTTTATGTGCCCACAAACCACGCATCAAAGTACTCACCAAGTTAGACCTTGCTGACCCCACTATCACTAAGCAGTGGCAAGACTATTTTGAGCGTCAAAATAATACAAAATCTTTGGCGCTGGATTTGATTAACACGGATCCGAGCGGACAGATTATTGATCTTATTAATAAGCTATACCCACCGCAATCCGAGCGCAATACATTGGCCATGGTTACGGGTATTCCTAATGTGGGTAAATCGACGCTAATTAACTGCCTTGCGGGTAAACATATTGCCAACACAGGTGATGAGCCAGCCATTACTAAGGGTCAGCAACGCATTAACCTACGCAACGGCATTATGCTTTTAGATACACCCGGTATTCTTTGGCCAAAAATTGAAAACCCCAACAGTAGCTATAGGTTGGCAACTACGGGTGCCATTAAAAATACTGCTACCAGCTATGAAGATGTCGCCTTTTTTGCCGCTGAGTTTTGTCTTAAGGAATACCCTGAACACCTCCAAGAGCGCTTTAGCCTTCCACAGCTTCCTGAAACTGAGATCGAGCTCTTAGAAATCATCGGCAAACAGCGTGGCTGCTTACGCGGTGGCAATCGAATTGATTTAGAGCGAGTATCTACTATCTTTATTAATGAACTTCGCGATGGCAAACTCGGGCCAATGAGTTTTGAGACCCCTGAAGTTATTGATCAAGAAATGATACAGGTTGAGATCATGAAAAAAGAAAAAGAAGCCCTAAATGAACTGCGTCTTGAACAAAAAGCCGCTAAAAAAAGAAAAGCCAAAGCTAACCGTAAAAAATAACTCCCATATTGATATTCATTTTTAAGCACTGCGTATCTATT
Source organism: Porticoccaceae bacterium (assembly GCA_038139495.1). Lineage (GTDB taxonomy): Bacteria > Pseudomonadota > Gammaproteobacteria > Pseudomonadales > Porticoccaceae > HTCC2207. The sequence continues at coordinate 77,952 of JAYOSY010000001.1, read as the reverse complement.
AGTCCTCGCTGTTAATAAAGACTGGGCTATGCAACTTAATTGGCTAGAACAATCTGCTACCGATAATTCGCTGTTGTCTGATGGCTTTCCTGAGAAAATGGTTCTGTTGGATTGTGAAACCACGGGCGGGCGTGCCAAGTATCATCGAGTTATAGAAATTGGCTTATTGGTGATAGAAAACGGGCAATTAGTGGAAACCTGGCAATCGTTTATTAACCCTGAGACTATTATTCCCCGTCATATACAAAAACTGACGGGAATATCGCCGAATATGGTAGAAAATGCACCTAAATTCGGCGAAATATCCGAATTACTGCAAGAAAAACTCAAAGATAGAACGTTGGTAGCACATAATGCGCGATTTGATTACAGCTTTTTAAAAAGTGAATTTGAGCGCGCAGGAATAGCCTACAGCACCAAGCCTCTTTGCTCGGTGAAAATGAGCCGCAACCTCTACCCTCAATTTAAGCGACATGGGCTATCAGAGATTATTCGGCGCTTCGATTTAAACATTGAAAAGCGGCATCGCGCTCTGGATGATGCGCAAATGATCTATGGTTTTTTTATTAAAACCTCAGCTATTTATTCCCCGCAGGAAATTTCGGCCTGCTGCAAACAACTTTTAAAACGACCCTCATTACCGCCGCTGCTAGATCCTGATGAAATTAATAAGATCCCCAATACTCCCGGCGTTTATTACTTTCATAGCCAACAGGGTGATCTGCTTTATGTGGGGAAAAGCGTGAATCTTCGCAATCGCGTGTTAAGTCATTTTTCTTCTGACTACAAGAATTCTAAGGAATTTCAAATGAGCCAGAAGACGGCCCATGTAAACTTTGAAACCACACCCAGTGATTTTGGCGCACAGATTAGAGAAAGCCATCAAATTAAGTCCCTTGCACCGCTGTACAATCGACGACTACGCAAAACACGTAAACTCTATCAATACAAAACAACCGTCGATACCAATGGCTACCTGAGATTAGAAACAGAAGCCGTTTCATCTAATTCTCCCTCAGACCAGCAGTTTGGATTATTTAGATCGCCCAGACAGGCAACGATTCAGTTGGAAAAATTAGCGGATCAGTATTTTCTTTGTCACCAGCTAATTGGCTTAGAAAAACCCAAATCGAAGAACACAGCCTGCTTTAGAAGCCAGCTTAAGAAATGCTTGGGAGCCTGCCATGGTGCAGAATCAGCGGAAACCTATAATGAACGCTTAAATACTGCCATCGCTCGTTATCAAATTCAGGCATGGCCCTATCAAACAGCTATTATGATTGAGGAGCGTAACACAGAGGATTCAGATCGAGTTGCTTTTCATATTATTGATAACTGGCGCTATATTGCACAGCTTGATATTGCAGAGGATATCTATGATCTGGGCTATGACGCTGTTTTAAGCTCGTCCAAACCAACGCTAAAATCTAAAAATATTTTGACCGTAGATGATAAGTTTGATTTGGATATTTACTTTATTTTAGTACGATTTTTAATTAATGAAGAAAATAAGAAACTCTCTAATCTTAAAATATGGATACTCACTCCCAATAAAGACTCTCTGTAAATAATAAAATCCACGCAATAGAATTTGTTGACAGAAACCACAGGCATGATAGCGTTAAGGACTAATTTTACTTTCGAACTTTTAAAGCTTTATGTTCGCCTACTTAAACAATTAGCAGGTACTGAATGACTATACATAAATATTTTTACCCCTTTATTTTGATATTTTTTCTCTTTGCCTGTAGCGATAAACCTTTAGAAAAGGAGATAACATCATCGCCAGATACTGTTACAAGCGAACAATATGAATGGGATGTAACCGATTTATACCCTAGTTTAAATGACTGGCAGTCAGCTAAAGAAAAAGCTTCTCGACAAATAATAGACCTTACTAAATTGCAAGGCACGCTGGATAGCAATGCCTCGGCACTTTTACATGCATCGGATCAGATTTCAGCGGTTTATAAAGAGGTTGTGCGTATTTATATTTATGCCAACTTAATAGCAGATATTGACACCCGCATTGCTGAAAACCAAGAGCGCAGTCAACTAGCGCGAAATCTTTTTAGTGACCTCAGTGCAGCAATTAGCTGGTATAACCCAGAAATATTGACTTTAGGCGATAAGAAAATTGCCAAGTTTATTGCTGAAGAGCCAAAGTTATCGAAGCATGGTTTTGGCCTCAAGGATACACTGCGTCGGGCACCTCATACACTCGAAAATCAGATTGAATCGTTACTGGCTAAAACAAGTAAACTAACCAGCAGCGCTAATTCTATTTACTCAATTCTTGCCAATGCCAATATGCCTTGGCCAGAGGTAACTTTGTCCGATGGTAAAAAAATTAGATTAAGTCAGGCAGGCTATACTGCTGGCAGACAGGCCGCCTCAAGAGATGATCGCAAGATGGTTTTTGAAACCTTCTGGTCAGTATGGCAGGACTATGAAGCCACTTTGGGTGCGATTATGAATTCGCAAATTCAAGGGCTTGCTTTTAAAACTGAGGCCCGAAACTATGACAGCTCTCTTGGGAGAGCCCTTTTTGATGATAACATGCCACCTGTGGTCTATGAAACGCTCGTTAAAGAGGTTAATCAATCGCTACCCACTCTGCATCGCTACTTTAAGTTACGCAAACGAATGCTGGGTATAGAAGATGAGATGCGTTACTACGATATCTACCCACCACTGGTTAATCTTAACAAGCGATTCAGCATTGAGGATTCTATTGAAGTTACGCGACGTGCACTCAAGCCATTGGGCCCAGAGTATTTGGCGGCCTATGATCTCGGGGTTAAGAGTCGCTGGATGCATGTATACCCATCACCAGGCAAACGATCAGGCGCCTATATGTCGGGTGGCGCCTATGATGTTCACCCCTATGTATTACTTAATCATAATGACGATTTTGAAAGTGCTTCTACCTTTGCCCACGAATATGGTCATGCTGTGCATTCTGTTTTAGCCAATGGAGAACAGCCATGGGAAACCGCTGGCTACTCAACCTTTATCGCTGAAACAGCCTCTATAATGAATGAAATGTTACTCCAAGATATGGTGATAGAAGAAGCAAAAACCGATGATGAGAAACTTTTCTATTTAGGTATTGGACTTGAAGCACTGCGTGGCACTTTTTTTAGGCAAACTATGTTTGCCGAATTTGAATTAAAAATTAATCAGGAAGTTGAGTCGGGCAATGTCCTAACTGGCGCCAAGCTAAGCAGCATGTATCTAGAACTTTTGAAGCGCTACCACGGCCATGATCAAGGGGTCATCACCATTGATGACTTATACGCCATAGAGTGGGCTTATATTCCACACTTTTATTATGATTTTTATGTGTTCCAGTACGCAACCTCCATTGCAGCTGCTAGCAATTTAGCCAAGAAAATACGCACTGGTGACCAACAGGCCCAGCAGGACTTTATTCACCTTCTTAAAGCAGGCGGGTCAGATTACCCTTACGAGTTAATGCGAAATGCCGGTGTTGATATGGCAACCCCAGCGCCCTACCGAGCACTGGTTGAGCGCATGAATAATATTATGGATGAGATGGAAACAATTTTGGACCGTCGCTAACCCATACCATAAATAAGAGACAAAAAAGGGGCTATAGCAGCCCCTTTTCAAGGTTAACTTCTATTAGTTTTTCGAATAATAGATATTTTTGATTTGAAGATCCTTTTTGTCAGCGGAAAAACTACTCCATAAATATAAAATACCGGTTACATCAGTGAGGTCAGCACCCTTATCAATTGCAGCAAGCGGAAGCTTATAGCTGACCCAGTCTTCCGTTAATTGGCTATCCTTCTGAGGCCCAAATGACTGAAAATTATTAACCTGTGTACCCGCTAAAAAGATCCCGGTTTGAAAGCCAATATTAAAATCCAGTGATGCATCACCACGAATATCAAAATTTAAATAGCCCGATGCGAAATTAGATAGATTTTCTCCATGATCACCCTGAAGCTCTAAACCACCGCCCCACCAATCACCAGATCGAGTGCTAATTTCAATAACATGTTGCTTGGTCATATGGATATCCATAGTCCCTTCCCAAGGGTTTAACTTTATTTCATTACTTGGGTAGGTCATATTATTCTGATCGGAGGGGACCATCGCGGGGTTAACCACAACATAGGTTTCTGCCTCAACCGGCTTGCCTGCCACAGCATTAGGATTAATCGTAGTTAGCTTACGAATGCCCATTTGGCTTTTAAAAGGCGGCAACAACACATCCTGCATTAAAGCAGCTCGATCACCCTGATAACTCTTAACGAGTGGCATACCTCCTCTAGTTAGTCCCTCAAAAACTTTCTGATCAACTAAATCCCATAACGCATATTTCACTGTGTTATCTAACGCGATTAATCCGAAATGATTTTCCGAACCATTAATATCATTTGGATCCTTCCACTGCTCATCAAAGGCCTCAAAATAAAAAACGGACATGCCCGATGATTTTTCCCAGTCGCGCATATGTTTGTAAAAAATAGCCTGCTTAAGTTCATCAGCTGCTTTTGATCCAGAAGGGCCATAACCAGTTGCAGCAATCGAAGACCAACCTGTTTCACCAATATGAATGGGTTTTTTGATACCTAAGCTTTCTAGGTAATCCACTACCCCTTGATACTGTGAAATAGCGTATTGTTTGGCGCGTAACATAGCGTTTTCAATCATCTGCTGGTCTGATAGCTGCTCTTCATCATCTAACACACCCCAAAACTCTGAGTTATAGTGCGAATCATGGAATGGGTAGGTATGCACAGAAAGGAAGTCAACTGCCTTAATTAATGCCACTAAATCCTCTGTATGGTAGCCCTTATTACCACCTCCCCAGGATTCATAGTTGTCAGAACTTGTAACCCAAAGATCAGAGGGCAGGTCACCCGACTGCTTTAAATCCTGCAAATAGTTCACCCATCTAAGAATAGTTTTGGGGTAAACAAAGTATTTCACCGCCCACTGCACCATGGCTTCATTACCCACTGCAATTGCCTTAACGATGTCTGGATATTGATTAGCTAAAGCAACAGATTTTTCTATTTCTGCGCGATTATTTTCTTCACTTTCTTGATGGTGATCAGGCTCAAGATCTGTCCAAGCATTTTTACAATCAATCCATGCACCTAGCATGACGTACATTTCAAAGTTTGAATCTGCCTGTTTTAATTCACTAATCGCTTGAAGAATTCGTTCCGCTTGTGGGAATTGTGACGCGTTATAGGTACGAAGTACTCTCACGCCCATGGCGTAAAGAATCTGCATGTCCTCCTTTAAATCTGCAACCGATGGTCCCTGCTCACGGGTTTTTTCTCGATACCCACCATAAGACATTGCAGGGTAATTTGGATTACCAAAAATATCAGCAGCTGAGGGGCCAATAGATTGATTAGACTGAGAGGTTTTGTCACAGCCAACCAGCATAAAAATAGCGAATAGAAAAGAATTAAAAATAGACGTCTTCACAAATTATCCTTAAATTATCGAAAAAAAAACGGGTGCAATTATATTGTTCGATAGTCAGTTTTTCTAGTCACATCAACCCTTGTTTTGCTCTGCCGTCATACATAGAATACAGCCACCAAAAAAACTAAGAGCTTGCAAATGACCCCCGCTAACGTCAAATTACATAAGATTAAAAATAGATTTCAACTGACAGTGAATGATCAGCCCTTTTACATAAATGGTGCTGGCGTTGACTTTGGCAATATAAAAAGTCTTGCCGACTATGGCGGTAATGCATTTCGCACCTGGCGAGTCAATAATGGTGAAAAAACGGGGCGCGAAATACTTGATGAAGCCCATCAACATGGACTGATGGTTTGTATGGGCCTTGAGGTTGAACGTGAACGTCATGGTTTTGATTATGATGATGAGGTCGCAGTCGCCAAGCAAATGGCTGAAATTAAGAAAGATATCCTCGACTTAAAGGACCATCCAGCACTTTTAATGTGGGGCATTGGCAATGAACTTAATCTTCGCCATAAAAACCCAAAAGTGTGGGATGCCGTAAACGATCTTTCAAAAATGATTCACCAAATAGACCCTAACCATCCGACCACCACGATGCTTGCAGGCGCTGAACCCTTTGAAATTAAATTAGTTGCGGCCCGCTGTCCCGATCTGGATTTACTGTCTTTTCAGATTTATGGCGAAATAGACAAACTGCCGATCTTTTTACAAAAAAGTAACTACAAGGGTGCCTATATGATTACCGAATGGGGTGCTACAGGGCATTGGGAATGTGCCCAGACAGATTGGGATCGACCTATTGAATCCAATAGTACCGAAAAGGCGGCAGACTACCATTCAAGATTTTTAAATGTTATTGCCGCGGATAAAACCCAATGTATTGGTTCCTTTGTTTTTCTATGGGGACAAAAACAGGAACGAACACCTACCTGGTATGGACTATTTTTGGAAAACAACGACAGCACTGAGTCCGCACAGGTTATGCAATACCTTTGGAAGGGACAATGGCCCGCTTATAGAATCCCGCAGATAGGGAAGCTTAAGGTAAATGGCAAGCTTGCTGAAGAGAGTGTTTGTTTAGCATCGGGTCAAACCTACAATGCTAGTATTGATGTGGTGAGCACGGATAAAAATCTGCACTACCGCTGGGAAATTATGAAAGAAGTCGACCGCGATATGGAAAGTGATGGGGGCGATTTCGAGCCTACACCCGAGGTTGTTTGGCAACAGCAAGCATCCATCAATTTACAGCAGGTAGCATTTAAAGCTCCTCGTAAAGGAGAATATCGCCTTTTTGTTTATATAAATGACCCAAATAGCGGGACAGCTACCGCAAATATGCCTATTTTAGTCGAATCAGCAGGGACTCATTCAATAGACTAACGTATACTCATTTGCAATAGCCCTATATGATGATAGGCTGAATAAAAATTAGTTAGATAGTTTTATAACTGGCTGTTTAATCATCCTAATACAACTCTAACAATTAAGAATAACTTATCACTAATAATAACTTTAGAAGAAATAGACTATGTCTCAAGATAACGCGTTGGAATCCACAAATAGTAATTTAGTCCCCTTTAGTCAAAAAGTTGCCTTTGGCATCGGTATGCTCGCCAACCAGATGTTCCCAGCCGCATTGGGCATCTTTATGGTTATCCTTGTTCAGGGCTTAGGCATGAGTCCGGTTCTATGGGCACTGATTTTCTTTATCCCTAAATTAATTGATGCGATAACTGATCCGTTAATGGGTTATATCTCAGATCACACTAAGTCGAGGTGGGGAAAACGTCGACCCTATGTCTTTGTGGGCGCCATCATTTCTGGGTTGTCGTTTATGATGATGTGGCAGCTCTACGCTACTAATACTGAGATGTATAACTTTTACTATTTTCTCTTTTGGGCCTGTGTCTTCTGGATTGGGATGACTATCTTTGGTGTTCCCTATGTAGCCATGGGCTATGAGATGAGCACTGACTTCCATGAGCGCACACGTATTATGGCAGTGGCTCAATGGATTGGTCAGTGGGCTTGGGTAATTGCCCCCTGGTTTTGGATTATTTTGTATGACCCTGACTGGTATGAGTCGGCTGCCGAAGGCGCTAGAACACTCTCTCTTTGGGTGGGTGGCGGCTGTATGATTATGGCGTTAGTGCCGGCAATTTTTTGCACCCATACAACGCCTGCATCTGCTATTCAGCATGAAGACGATGGAAAATCTTTAAAGGAAACTATGCTTGATTTTGGTCGTGGCATTTTAGTGACTCTGCGCAATAAGCCATTCCAGAAAATCTGTATTGCCACTTTCTTTATCTTCAATGCATTCCAAGTGGTAGCTGCATTCTCTTGGTTTATTGTTGTCTACTATATGAATGATGGCGACCCAGCTGCGGCAGGTGTATGGCCAACATTATTTGGCTCTATTGGTGCATTATTCACCACCTTTATGGTGATACCCATCGTCAATTATATGGCGCAAAAATATGGCAAAAAGACAACCTTCTTGTACTCACAGGCAATCTCTTTGGTGGGCTATATTCTTTTCTGGTGGGGCTTTTCGCCAGAGAATCCATGGATGATGTTTATCCCACTTCCTTTGTTCGCCTTTGGTATTGGTGGTCTATTTACCATCATGATGTCTATGACTGCCGATGTCTGTGATTTGGATGAACTAGAAACCAATCAACGACGCGAGGGGACCTTTGGCGCCATCTATTGGTGGATGGTTAAGTTTGGCGGTGCATTTGCCGGTGCGGCAAGTGGTTTAATTTTAAGTGTTATCGGCTTTGATCAATCGGTGGCACTGCAAAGCGAAGAAACACTAACACTGCTTCGTTTGAGCTATATTGTGATTCCTTGCACAGGCACATTGATAGCAATCTTTGCTATGCGCAATTATGATCTTGATGAAAAAAGATCAGATGAAATTCGCGTCCAGTTAGAGGCACGCTAATCAGCGTAAATTTATCTGCATGCAATAAAAAAGCCGTCTGTATAGACGGCTTTTTTATTGATTTTAACTTAAAGTTTTGACCTATTCTAAACCAGGCTGAAGAGCAACATTAATCTTCACAACCTCACCTGTTTTATCAAAGATTGCCAGTGATGTTTGCGCATCAATAGTATCGCCTGCAATGGCCTTTTCTGTGCCATCGGCATAGGTAACAACGATAGATGTCTCATCTGCTAATCTATATACAACAGGCACCTGGCAGTAGGTAAAACCTAGCTGGCCTGGTTGCAAATCAATAGACTGCTGATTACCTGCAATATCAAAATAGCTGAGGCTATCAGCCGAAGTGAGAAACTCAGACTTTCTCAGAATAAACGGCTTAAAGAGTATAGAGCCACCAGAGACCGATAAACCCATCTCCATTAAACGGGTAATGACCTCTTCTTTTACCTGGCCGGTCATACCCGGCTGTTTTGCACCGGCAAACCCTGGCGTATGAGAGTAGGGATCCGTTGGGAATGCGCCATAATTATCGGGCGTCTTGTTAAAGCCAATGCCCGCACGAATATCAAAGTAGCAATCCGCTAGCTTGCCTACCACAACAGCATCAGAACCCTGCTCTAGTGCTTTGCGGAAGTTTTCCAACGCAGCAAGCAATAGCTTAGACACCATATGCCAGTAGATTGAACCCAAACCTTCATAGGCATACATGCCGCCTGAACGGCCGGTAAACTGACGATGATTAAAGACTGATTCAAAAATATCTTCGATCAGCGGCTGCTCTTGCTCAACCAAATCATGGTAACCATTTTCTTTTAGGGAATCGAGAACCACTTTTGCACTGTCAACATTATTGAAATTACCATTAAAGTGATAGCCACCCTGAGAATCTTTTTCGATAAGAGAAGTATCTCCAGAAGCAACCAGTGATGTTAAAAGTTTTGAGCTTTTTACCTGTGCCTCAGGGATAATATTTTTATCCACAAAACGGGTAAGTTCACGATCAGGATAGAGCAAATAGGAGTGCTGACGAGCCGTATAGACGGCAGAATTTCTTAATGAAGTTAGTACTTCAAGCGCCTGTTTAGGACTTAAATAGCCCGAACTCAATACCGCAACCTGACCCTCAAGCATTTCATAAAGGTAACTCACTTCAACCGTATCATCTGTCGCCGTCATTAAATTGTACGCATGGTACAGACCGTCTTCGCGGCGGTTGGCCTCAATAGTATGATCAATATATTCCAGCGATAACTTCAAGAATGCAATCAGATCTGCTGTTTTAAGCATAACGCGATTGCCACTGAAGTCATTGTCGTAAACGCCGGTGCGGAAATCACTACCCGCTTCACCTAAGGCGTCAACCACACGTTTTCTATCCGCATCATTGATTTTTCCAGCTAAGAGCTGCTTGTTATCTTCAAAAGTACTGTTAATTGATCTTAAAAGCGCCTCAATTTCCTCAGAAATTGCCACTTCTTCAAGCTCAGTATTATCGAATAAATCTAGAAGATACTGCTGATAACGTCGAGTGTAATACAGAGTGACCATAGATACGCCATAGCCAACCAATGCATTATTTGCATCATTCCACTCTGGACGCTGGGTATTCATCCATATACCGCCCTCAGGAATAAAGTTCGACAACTTAGACAGCATGGTCGCAAGCAACTTCTCAGTCAGGTTTACATAGTAAACTGAACCATTTTTGTCCCAAATAAGACGACCATCAGCACCCACCTGCGATACACGTTGCTCGATAAGCTCATCAGCAGCCTCATCAAAGTCAATTGTGTTGTGTGGATCTTTTAATAAATCTTGATAGCCTTTAATTTTGTACGGCACATTGGCATAGCAAAATAAATCGCGGGTTAAGAAGTCACGCAATGTACCTGGATGATGATCATTAGAGAATTCTAAGAACTTCAAGAGGTAGATAATTTGGTGATCACCCCAGTAACCAATGTTAGCCCAAGGATCATGTGGATCTGGCTTTTCCCAATCAATACCAGCCTTAGTGATGCGGTAAGGGTTATAGCCATCCGCGGTTGAAGCATTTACAAACTTACAGATCATGCTTTCAATGTAATTTGGGATAGAGTAACTCAGCGCTTCCCAATTTTGGAAAATATCGCGCCAGTTACCTTCAAAGTTAAGAAGCTGAGAACCATCTTCTTGTTTCACTTTAATATTAAATTTGTTCCAAGGTCGCGATGGATCCCCATGGCGGCGACTAAATGACAGTGGCAAATACTCAAAGCATAGTCTCTGCACGCCAGCATCGTTAAGTTTAGATGCAGCTTTAATTAAATCGCTGTAGTGGAAGCTATCATCGAGGCCGTCAAAAAATGCTTTAAATTGATTGTAGATATGACGATTAAAACCTTGAACAAAGCTGATTAAATCTGCCTTTGGCACAGCATAGTTATCGACAAATAAACCACCGCGCATAACATTAAATAAAACATTAGCAAAATGATGATTGGCACTTAACTTGTCCTCAGTGACCTGAAGACCATCGGAAATTCCTACAATGCGAGCCAAATTCTCAGAGCCCAAAGCGATGTCAGCTTCGATATCCTGAGCAATATTTTTATCTGCTTTAAGATAGGCAATTAAATCTTTTACTTTTGACGGACCCTGATTAATTTCAGCAACAATACTCCAGCTTTTTTCAGATGCAGGTGCTAATGTTAGGCAATCATTGACAAAGTAAGCACCTCGTCGACCGCGAACATCTAGTTCTTGTTCAACAGTATTGCCGTTACGGAATGCATCTAACTGCAGAGAAGAAACCAATTTTTTAGATTCAGATAAACCTACAGACCAAACCGTGGTAGTGGACAGCGCTTCACTTGGCTCTGCGCGATCAACAAGAATAGAGCTCATACTGTAAAGACCAAGCCCACTGTCGGCATCCAACTCATTCTTTTTATAAGCATCCACAAGGCAGCTCAGACTCCCTTGAACATCAGTTTCAACACCGTAAGGGATCAAGTTTTCAATCCCATCAACAATGTCAACTTTTGCCGAAGAATCACCGTTATTAACCAATGTGGCTGTTTTTACAAAACCAAATTTATCTGACGTTCGCCACGCATAGCGGAATGTTAAAGCGAGATCATGGTTTATTTCTTCAAAGATTAATTTATCACCAAACACATTTTTATAGAGATTGCGGGTAGTGTTATAGATTCCACTGTATTGTTCGGAGAACGGTTCCCACAGAGAAGTTTTGTCGCCAATCGTTGCTAAGGCTATGGTTCTGCTACCTGTAAAGGGGGATCCATCACTGACTTTATCATCGGTGTAATATGGGAAAAGGGCATTTTCTGAATTAATTCTACCTGCAGTCAGACCACCTCGTGTGGAGATAAACATCCAGTGATCAGAATCGCTTACTACGCTGATAAAGAAATCCTTCATCTGCTCATAATTTTCAATTTGATAGAAAGTTTCACCTTCTATAGTGACGTATTGACCGCCAACCTCAACATTATTTGCTTGACGAAGTTGCTGGCCTAGGTGGATTTGCTTATGAGTCATGTGAAACCTAACTAGTTATCTTGTTATAAGTAAGTATTGGTAACCTAAATATTGGGTACCCGCTAGCAATTCCTTTTGTCTCAATTAGACTTTTATGCTTTGTATAGTATTTGGTAAAACTCAAAAGGCGGGTATTCTAAGGGGACTATTTTAATTTCGCTAGTTTATCGGTCGATTAAATAGTCCATTTTGACGAAAATTCACCGAATTTCGTTAAATTTATTCATTTTTAAACTATTTTCTCAATAATCAACCCATAAAAAGTGCCAATTTTTCAATTATGAACCACAATCTTGACTTATAGAAATCTGCAGAAAATTAAAACAAAAAAACAAAAAAACAGCTTAATATGGAATTCCCCTCTAATAATTACTTTAAACTTAATGTAAAATATTGACCTTAATTTAGTAACTTCAAGGTTGTATTAATCAATGTCAAAAAGAGAAAGTAAAATCCTTTCCCTAACTGGTACAGATATTTGCCAGCTAAGCCAAAGCGAGATGCAGGAGTATGTTAAAAAGTGTCTGAACGAGGGGATTCACGGCATTGGTTTTAGTGCTTACCGCGAGGGACAAGAACCTGGTGAACAGCTAGATTTAGAACAAGTTATGGAGCGCATGAGTGTCCTTAAACCGCACGTAGGTTGGGTGCGTTCGTTCTCCTGTTGCTTAGGCAACGAATTTGTTCCTATGGTTGCAAAACAAATGGGAATCAAAACTCTTGTTGGAGCCTGGCTTGGCGATAACCTTCAAAAGAACGAACTAGAGATTGAAGGGCTTATTGATTTAGCCAAAAAGGGTTATGTCGATGTCTGCGCAGTAGGTAATGAGGTTCTCTATCGCGATGACCTATCTGAAGAACAACTACTCGACTATATTGCTAGAGTGAAGGAAGCCGTTCCAAATCTTCCGGTAGGCTATGTTGATGCCTATTATGAATTCGAAGATCGTCCAGCCGTAACTGAGATTTGTGATGTTATTCTGGCGAATTGTTATCCCTTCTGGGAAGGCTGCCCCATTGAATATTCACTGTTATATATGAAAGATATGTACAGACGAACAGTTAAGGCTGCTGGCGGTAAAAAAGTTATTATCACTGAAACAGGCTGGCCTAATCGTGGACAAAGTTTCCACGGTGCAGTGCCTTCTGAAGAAAATGCCATCCGCTACTTCTTGAACAGTCAGCAATGGTGTCAGTCAGAAAATATCGAAATGTTCTATTTTTCATCGTTTGATGAACCATGGAAAGTTGGTGCTGAGGGGGATGTTGGTGCCTACTGGGGTTTGTGGGATAAAGATGAACAATTAAAATACTCAAAATAAATTAAAATAAAATATAATAAAATTAAACAAAATGAATAATAAGAACTTACCTTTTGCAAAGGGTATTTGCTATTCGGGGTATCGCGATGGACAGAGTCCAGACAACGGTGAATTCCCTTCTTATGACCAAGTAAAACAGGACTTACTCATTCTTAAAAACGAATGGAAGTCACTGCGACTGTATGGCAGCGATCAACATTCGGAAACTATATTGGAAGTTATCGAAAAGGAATGCCTGCCCTTTGACGTGATGCTGGGCGCCTATATTACTGCTGAAGTAAGTAATGATCACTGCCCATGGGGTGGAGCCTACTCTAAAGAAGAGTTAGCCCACAACAGACAACATAATTACCAGCAAATTGAGCGATTAATTCAGCTGGCAAACCGTTATCCTCAGATTATTAGTTCCGTTTCTATTGGCAATGAAGCTGCTGTTAGCTGGACAGATCACTTGGTGCCTACAGAAAGTCTTATTGCATATGCCAAGCAAGCTAAATCAAAGGTAAAACAACCCGTTACTTTTTGTGAAAACTATGTCCCTTGGCTAGAACATCTAAGCCCTCTTGCTGAAGAATTAGATGTGATCTCCATCCATTCCTATCCAGTGTGGGAGTTTAAAAGTATTAAAGAAGGTCTGGCTTACACGATTGCAAACTACCAAGCAGTCCAAGATGCTTACCCTGATAAACAGATTATTATTACTGAAGCAGGCTGGGCTACCAAATCCAATGGGCGTGGCATAGAAAATCACAATGTTAATGAGATCTTTCAACAACAATATTTCCATCAACTCATGGACTGGGCTGAGCAACAACAGGTATTAGTTTATTTTTTTGAGGCCTTTGATGAAAATTGGAAAGGCTCAAATGACCCTCTCGAGCCAGAAAAACATTGGGGTATATACAAAGCCGACAGATCTCCTAAGCTGGTGATGCAAGGTTAAGACACCCAACACCTGCACTTATACTCTGAATTCAACTTCATCAAATTTTCATGCCAAAAGCAGACTAAAATCAAGGCCAATATAAAAAGGACTTTGATCGGTATAAACCTTATATGAATCCTTTTTTTTTATTCTGTCGTAACGAAATTAAGTCAGTAGCTTTTTAAACAAGCTGCTAGGCAAAAAAACATCACAATAATTAAAGGGTTTGAGGGTACTTCTATGAATAGACATTTTTATATTAGTAATGATTTAGATGATTTAGAACAAATCGAATTAGAACTCGAGCAAGAAGGTATTTCTGCCGCACATTCACATGTGCTTAGTCTTGATGATGCAGAGGTTGCGGCACATCCCAATCTTAATGAAGTCGAAGCTGTATTGAGAACTGATGTGGTACACAGCACTAAAGTGGGCGCGGTAGTCGGAGTTATTGCCGCGACATTAATGATTTACGTCGTCTCGCTAACTGGTTGGGCAGATAAGGCCACTTGGGTACCATTTATTTTCTTAGCTATTGCCATGTTGGGCTTCTTTACCTGGGAGTTTGGCTTCATTGGCATCCAACGTAAAAATAACCGATTTGCGCGCTTTGAAAAAGCACTTAAACGAGGAAAGCATATTTTCTTTGTTGATATAGAACCAGAAAATGAAAACACATTATCAAAAATTCTCAAAAAACATCCAAAGCTTAAACGTGCTGGTGATGGGCCATCTGTCCCGCAATGGTTTGTCAGTTTACAGAGTAAATTTGGTCTATTTAAACGATCAATTTCTTAATTCAAACCTTAAACAAAAAAGCCAAAGATTGGATACACTTCCTTCTTGGCTTTTTTGTTTATAAATTTAGCTATTTATTTTTTATATTCCACGATCCCAATCGATTCTATTCTTAGGTTTAATAAAGACTAGGTGGGCGTTTCCTAGCACGCGCTCCAAAAATCCCGCTTCGCAATAGCAAAGATAAAATTCCCACATAGCAATAAACTGCTTAGAATATCCGAGGGCTTTAATAGACTCGATATTATCAAAAAAGCGTTGTCGCCAATCATGAAGTGTGGTCGCATAATGAGGTCCAATATCTTCCAATTGAAACAAACGCATATCTGTTGACTGTTTAACCGAGTGAGTAATTGCACTGACGGATGGGATAAACCCACCAGGGAAAATAAATCGCTGGATAAAATCCACCGACTTAACTGCACGATCATATTGCTGATCAGCAATGGTAATGGCTTGAATTAACATAATGCCTTCAGGTTTAAGTAAGGAACTACACTTAGCAAAGTAGGTATCCAAATACTGGTGACCCACCGCTTCAATCATTTCTATAGAAACAAGCTTGTCATAGGTGCCCTGCAAATCGCGGTAATCTTCCATTAAAAGGGTAATTTTATCTTCCAGCCCAGCCTCAATAATCCGCTGCTTTGCCAACTCATGTTGTTGTTGAGAAATAGTTGTGGTGGTGACCTTACAGCCATAATTTTTCGCAGCATAGATTGCAAAGCCACCCCAGCCTGTTCCAATCTCAATCACATGATCGGATTCATTGAGCTGTAATTTATCACAGATACGCTGTAATTTAGCCACAGATGCCTGCTCTAGACTGGTTTGATCATCTGAGTAATAGGCACAGGAATACATCATAGTAGGATCGAGAAAAAGCTCGAACATCTCATTTCCTAGATCATAGTGCGCCTCAATATTGCGCCGACTTCCTGTCTGGCTATTACGATTTAGCCAATGCGCGACACGCATGAACGTATTTTTAACTAACGAGAGATTGCCTTCCATTTGATCGAGAATATGTCGATTGCTAATCATAATACGAATTAAATCCGTTAGGTTGCTGCAATTCCAGTAACCTTGCATATAGGCCTCGCCTGCAGCTACGGTACCACCAAAGGCAATATCTGAATAAAACCTTAAATCCGTAACATTAATAGCTACAGATAACTGATTATTGTTTCTGGAAGATCCAAAACTAAAGCTTCCATCAGCATCGATCAGCTGAATTTCACCCACTTCTAATTTTTGGAGTTTTTTGATTAATTGGCTCCGACACCAGCGATCAATTGAGCGGGTTGATGTATCTGGAACCTGTACAGACATATTTTTACTCACCCTTTCCCTCCAAATTTTTATTATTTTCATTCGCGTGGCCAAGAAATGGAACGCCTTTTATCCATATTTTTAACGCTTGCCAGTAGATCCCTGCTGTTACCTTCACTGACATTAAGGGTATCTTAATTAACTGCTTTGCTAAAGTTTTACTATTAATGGGTTGAGCTTTTAAATTTAACGCCACATCAAATACTTTAATACCCTGCCGATGATTTTCCATTTTCACTATACAGCTCTCATCAGGGTTTGAAAATTCAAACTCATATTCCATATCTAATGGCATAAAAGGAGATACAGTAAACGCTTTTGAAGTTTTAAAATATAAGTGATTATGCCTATCTGTTTTAGATGATGTTTTTTCATTATCGGATAAAACATAACAATACATCTCACCCCAAGGGGTATTAGTCACTTCAGCTACAATCGCTTCAATTGATTGCCCGTCAGGCTGATAGCAATAGTAAAAACTCACTGGATTAGATTTATAAAAGAAATAGCGTAAATTGGTTAGCAGCCTAATAGGACCCTCAGGTCTTTTGCCTGTCCGCTCATAAACTAAATCTCTAACTGAGTCAGCTAGGGGTTTAGCTTTATCACCCATGTGATCTTCACGCCTAAACCAAGCAAAATTTGCCTGGCGAGCAGACCATAGCCAAAATTGATTAAATACCCTGTCTAGCTCATCTAAATCTAAATAAAGCATAAACACTTTGTAGGTAAATTGATTAACAGCCGGCAAGTGCCTACAGTGACCCAGATCCCCACTGTAAAGCCGGCTATTCATTAGGAATCCCGCTTAAATTTTTCAAGGGCATTTAGCGCACTGACCACTCCATCTTCATGAAAACCATAACGCCAGTAGGCACCACAAAAATACAGTCTATCGGTATTGATTTCCGACTGCCTTGCCTGAGCAGCTACCGACTCTTGGGTGTATATGGGGTGATGATACTTCAGGCGCTTTAGGACCTTAGTTTGATCAATCGCATTAGAATTATTCAAGGTGACACAGAAAGTCTGTTCTGAGCCTAAACCCTGCAAAATATTCATGTTATAGGTGACTGGGACCTGCCCTTGATCACCCTCTAATAAATGATAATTCCAAGCCGCCCATGCGGTTTTTCTTTTCGGCAAAATAGAGGCATCGGTATGAAGTAAAACTTCATTTTCTTGATATTTAATGGCGCCCAATACTTGCTGCTCTGACTCTGTAGGATTTGTCAAAAGCCGTAATGCCTGGTCACTATGACAAGCGAAAAATACCGCATCATATCGTTCTTCACCCTGTGCGCTTGTTACAATCACTGCCTCTTTTTCACGTTTAACGCCTGTCACTCGCGTAGAAAGATTAATTTTATCTTTAAAAGACTCTGTTAGCGCAGTGACATAGGTCTTTGAACCGCCCTTGATGACATACCAGTCAGGGCGGTTAGTAACACTGAGTAACCCATGATTATGGAAAAATTGAATCAGGTAACGCGCAGGAAATTGATACATCAGCTTAAGGTCCGCTGACCAAACCGCGGCCGCCATGGGCACTAAATAATAATTGATAAATGTCTGACTGAATTTTTCACGTTTTAAATACTCGCCCAGACTAATATCATCAGATGCGTCCTCAAGAAGATCAGTTGCCTGACGGTTAAACCTTAGGATATCCAAAATCATACGCCAGAATGAGGGGCGAAAAATATTACGCCGCTGGGCAAATAAACTATTAATGGTTGAGCCCATGTACTCAAGACCCGTCTTTTCGCACTTAACCCCAAAACTCATATTGGAGAGTTGCTCTTTAACACCTAGTTTTTTTAGAAGACCCGTAAACTGTGGGTAGGTTTTATAATTAAAGACAATAAACCCAGTGTCCACCGCATATGACTTACCTTCCAGCTCAATATTATGGGTGTGGGTATGACCACCCAGATAATCATTGGCTTCGTAAACAGTAATATCATGATCCTTATTTAGATAATAAGCGGCAACATTGCCCGATATTCCTGTTCCAATGATGGCTATTTTCATACTGTTTCTTATTTTTTCTTATTGTTTGTGGCTTAAGGGTAGCTTATGGGATGCAAACTCTAATTGATTGATATCATATCCTATAGAAGACACAAATTGGGTTAATTTAGAGAGCATTTCTTCTGTAATTTCAGGGTTTCTGGCCATTATCCACACATAATCTCGTTTATTTCGACCAATCACCGTGTATTGATAATCACTATCAAGATAAACAATACGATAATCTGCTTTTATAGGCCAGATAAATTGCATCCCCCATTCAGCATTGGTTTGGGCATTTTTAACGAAACCCCTCGGGTAGTAGACCTTTTTTTCTCCCTCTAGACTATCGGCATTAAAGCTAAAGGTGGTGGCAATACTCCCGTCAGCATCAAGCGCATAGGATTCTTTTGGGTTGTAAGCGTTTTTCTCTAAAAAGGTAGGAATATTGGCAATTACGTACCAATCGCCCATAAATCGCTGTAAATCGACATAATCAACAGTTTCTAAGGGCCTTTGGCTCTGACAACCAATGAGTAAACAAAACGTAATAACTGCTAGCAAGTTTCTTAGCCACATAATTTAACTCCAAGTGAGACCACTGATGAGCGTTGGTTCTAATTTAAAGTAAAAAACAAAGGACTACCAATAAAATCGGCAAAAGAATGCGCATTAATACAGAAAGCTGAGTTAAACTCAGCTTAAAGGCTACTATGGCTAGATATCGATGACTTTCCTAAGGGGTTTACCGGGAATTAGGGTATTTGTAGATTCAATATAGGCCTGATAATCGGGTCTGCGTTCCGTAATACCCTGCTCCATATTACCCACACCAGAGAACTTAATCAGTAAGTAGGTCATAACTAAAGGTGCCACCAGTATCCAAAGGGAGTCAGTTGGCACAGCATACAGACACCATCCCCACCAAACACAGAGTTCGCCAAAGTAATTAGGGTGACGTGAATAACGCCAGAGACCGGTATTAAGCGTTGATCCCGAGGTCAATAACTTGCGATTGAAGCTATGTAACTGATGATCGGCGACAGACTCATAGATAAAACCAAAAAACCAGATAACTGCCCCTAGACTATGCCAAGCAGTCCATTTATTTTGTTGCTCAATGCTCATATCAAACAGTGGGACAAAACTCACACTCATGACCCAAGCCACAGTGGCTTGAAAAATAAAAATTAGGTATAGGCTTTTAAAAGTGAAATTAGGGGAATTTCTTTTACGAATCACCTGATAGCGCCGATCTTCAGGTTTATTGTGGCCACGAACAACTAAAAAATAGGCCAATCGCAGCCCCCAAATAGCCACCATGAGTAGCATACCAATGCCCACAGGGCCTAATGAGCCAGATAAATTGGATAGATAGGTGTATGTTACAACGGCTAACAGGGTTAATAGCGACCAAATATAGTCGACGATACTGACATCTTGTAACCAGGTACTAAAGACCCAGGTCACCACCGCCAACAACATTAATGCCTGAAAACTCAGGATCAAAAAATTGGTGTTTAAAACAAATAACCCATTCATCTGGCGTTCTCCTGTAAACTAGAGTTAGAGTTAATACGTTCTGCCAGCCATAGAATAAGCGGCATTAACAGCCCCCATCCAATAGCAAGGGTAATCATAGATAGGGTTGAATCCAAAAATACTACCGCACCTAATTTTTCACCCGCTACAAAAGCAAGAGGTCCAAAAATTGCCCCCATAAGCATCGCCAAAACCCAATGACCCTTTAGCCAGCCCATGGAAAGGTTAATCGTAGTGCCAAACAGAGCCCACATCATAATCAACCAATAGGGAGCCAAAAAAGCAATCTCAGGGTGGCTTGGATAATGGAGAATATTTAAGTTAAGTACCCAGGTTTCCCAAAACAAGCCAATGGCTACTGCTGACAACACAAGCTTAAGCTCATTAATTAAATCTGCTTGGGAAACCACATGGTAAATAACAATTACCAAGGCAATGAACATACCTATGAACTCTTTATTGTTAGCCGCGCCCAACACACAGGCAAACCAGCCGATTTGAAACCCTAGGAAATTAATCAATAAAGCCATGCTATCCCCATTTATTCTTATTAAATACCTACGCCAAGTTTCCAGAAAAGGTTTAGTTCAAGATCATATAATAATAAGGATATAGCCTGCTTGAGAACGGATATTGAGAATAATTGACACAAATTGAATGGACAAAAAAAGGCCCCTTAGCGTTTAACGGCAAAGGGGCCTAATCTTACTTCTTGAAAACATACATTACACTTAAACTTCCTTGCTTTAGGGTATTTGTCTAATTCCAGCTCTTGGGAGGAAACTGGACCCTTTAGACACCCCAAACACTACTTAGAATGGTAGTGAGTAAGTAGCTACAACGATTGTATCAGCATCTTCTGGCTCACTTACTGTTAGAGACAATGAGTCATTTACAGCATAGCTTACATCGAAGTGAGTAGTAGTTTCATCATCACCATAGGCGAATGAGAAAGCACCAGCTTCATAACCGATCACAGTGTACTCGTAGTCACTGCCTTTACCATCGAAGATAGTAACACTAGCAGGACCATAGCTCAGGCCGTAGATGTACTCAGCAGCATCATCAAAACCGATTCCAACAGATGGATAGTTATATGATGCATAACCGATGCTATAACCGATTTCACCTACAGAACCGCCGTAGCTAGCGTACAGATCATACTCAGTACTACCTGCATCTTCTACACCGCTATCACCAGACGAAACCCAAAGGCCGTAAGAAATAGCACCAGCGCTTCCGCTTACATCAACAGCAAGAGCAGCATTGCCATTACCAAGCTCAGTACCACGCCATAGGTATGAAGTAGCGATAGAAGCAGATGCATCTAAAGCAACAGCAGCAGGTGCAGCAGCTAGACCGAATGTAGTTAATGTTGCAGCAGCAATCAAAGTTTTATTAAAAGTTTTCATAGTATGTTTTAACCTCAAAGTTAAATTTATGTTTTATGACTTAACTGACCCCTAGTAGGCAAGCAAATCAATAGAACGCAGATTCCGAAGAATATAGCGTGGTCGAATATTAATTCAACGAAAGAAAGTTTACAAGAGAATGAACTATGCTTACATTACGTTAAATGACGTAGGTATAAACTCGCATAAACACAGGGTTTTAATGCATTATTGATTAAGAAATTTTAAAGAAACTGCTGCTGCAGTAGTTCTGTTCTCTACGCCTAATTTGCGAAAAATTTGCTCTAAATGCTTGTTAACAGTACGTGGACTAAAGTCAAGAATCATAGCAATTTCTTGGTTGGTTTTGCCACGTGTAATCCAGACGAGCACCTCTGATTCCCGGGGTGTTAACTCAAATTTTTCACGAAGCAAATCTTCTTCCTTAGGTTTATTAGCCAACTCTATGACCAGCAATCGCTCTTCAGCAAACTCTTTATCCATTGTTTTAATTAGTAATGGCTGAGTTAGATCTTCAATTAAAAGCGGATCATTAGCACCGAGCTCAAGCCATGGCGAGACATAAGTTGGCAATACACTTGATATCCAATTCTGATCAGCACCATAACTAACCAGTAAACTATGAGTATTTGGAGTTGACCAAAGTATATTGCCCTCTTTATCCACAGCAAGGGAGTTCTGGCCTAGGGTATCAAGTGCCTGTCTAGCACCAGCTGCGATTCGAGAGCTGACCAGATGCGCTCTAATACGAGCAATAAGAGCCTTTAGATCGATAGGCTTAGTTACGTAATCAATGCCCCCAGATTCAAATCCCTTAACCATATCTTCACTGGCACTCAAACCAGTCATAAATACCACAGGTATATGAGCAATAACTGCATCAGCTTTAATTTTTTTGCAAGCCTCAAACCCATCCATGCCTGGCATCATGGCATCCATTAGAATTAGGTCAGGGCGAATCCGACGAGCAATTGTTAGTGCTTGCTCTCCAGAAAGTGCGACCAGCGCTGTCATCTGCGCTTCGGAAAGGGCTTCATTTAACATACTAATTGCATCAGGATCATCATCTACAATAAGAATAACGCCATTATTTTTAGGATTTGATTTCATTTTTTAAGCTCATCAATTGGATGCGAATTTGCGACAGATCTAATTTTTTTATGCATTTGTAAAGATTATCACAAACATCAGGATCTATGGATCCCTGCTGCTTTGCATCAGCAAGAGTATTTTTAAAACCTTCTAGGTAACCTATTTCAATAAGTGATAATAACTCATTTACCACAATAATATCTGTTTCTGAAAAAGGATTATGAGGATAAATATCAGGCATTTCTCTTTTATTAACCTGATCAGCGGTTCTTAATCGTATATTCAAATGAAAAGCCAAAGTATGCAATAGAGCAGTAATATTAATTGGCTTCACAAGATAGTCATTGTGCAACGGCGCATCTGTATCCTGAACCAAACCCTCAGCAGCCTCAGCCGAGATCATTACAATTGGCACTTTAATTCCCTTTGCACGAAGCTTTTCAGCTAGCTGCCATCCAGTCATACCTGGCATCGAAATATCGAGCATAAATAATGCGGGTGAGCAGTCATCAAGCATACTTAAACAGGACGCTCCATCGGCGGCAGTAAACACTTTGAATCCAAGCGGGGTCAAAACATCAACTAAAAGACTTCGCTGATTAATATCATCATCAACCACCATTAAACTTTTAGTATCACCATGATAGCCAAGAATTTTCTCGGTCATAACTGGTTGATAATCTATTTCTCTAGCACTTGGCAGCATCAACGATAAATTAAACGTCGATCCATCACCAAATTTACTTTTAATATTCAGATCACCCCCCATACAGTGAATTAGGGCTTGTGTAATTGCCAGACCTAATCCGCTCCCAGTGGTATGATAATTATCATTAGTTACCCGCACAAAAGGCTCTTTGATAGATTCAATGTCAGCTTCTTTAATACCCACACCAGTGTCTTTTACACTGATAAATGCCACCTGATTACGGTATTTAAGATTAACTGTTACTGATCCCTTTTGAGTGAATTTTATGGCATTAGAAATAAGATTAATAAGTACCTGTCGAAGACGCTTGCTGTCAGCAATTACAAATTTTGGTAATTTTTTTTGATGGGTAAAACTAAGTTCTAAATTCTTAGCTTTTGCCTGTATTTGAAACATATGTACTAACTGTTCAATCATGCCAAAAAGATCTACTTCATTCCTATGTAAGTCTAATCTTCCCGCTTCAATCTTTGACATATCAATCAGACCCTCAATCAAGTCGGTCAAATGCTCACTGCTGCTGCGCATTACTTTAATCGACTCTCGTCTTGATGGAGGAATGTCCTCTGCACCCTCCAATAATTGCGCATAGCCCATCACTGAGTTTAAAGGTGTTCTAAGTTCATGACTGATTCGTTCAAGATATAGGCTTTTGGATACACTAGCTGCTTCTGCACTTTTTCGCGTCTGCTTAAGCTCAGTATATGTTTGCTGATGATTTTCAATTTCTCTTACTAATAATTGAGTCTGATGCTTGAGTTGTTTTTGAGACAGATGATATTTTTTTATGCTGAGAAAATATAACCAAAAAACTATCAAAAGAAGAGAAGTCGTTACTATCGCAATTGCCAAAGAGGGCGATAAAAAATCGATTTTCTGAAAATCATACGACAAAGCTTCAGAAGCAAAGCCCACTGTAACCATGATCGTAATATTTAACTTTACCCAAAAAGATGTGATCAAATGGAATGGCTTTCTAAAGCCGAACCTTATAACAGTAAGAATAGCATCAACCATCGAACACACATCTTTTGGTGTATATTTGGAATGGGAATATCTGTTTTTTTTATAGTTCATTGAAATTTTAGGCATATTCAAGGGTAGCAATATATATGCCAAAAATTTTCACGACGTTCCAATTACACCCTCATAGACCAACAAAAAAATCACGTCCAGCTTTATATTGTTTATCGTTATATTTGGTTTGATTCTCTCTAAACTGCCAAGTGTTTTGAGATCAGTTCGTCCGATAACTCTGGCATTGCGCCTGAAGCTACTATGCGTCCCTTTTCCATTAGCCGGAACTCCTTACCTACACGCCGAGCAAATGTAAGTTTTTGCTCCACTAGAACAACAGTCATTCCTTCCTCTTCATTCAAGAGAGTGATTACATCACCAATCTGTTTTACGATATTTGGTTGAATTCCTTCATTAGGCTCGTCCAATATCAATACCTTAGGGTCAATCACCAAAGCACGACCAATGGCTAATTGCTGTTGCTGTCCACCTGATAAGTCACCGCCACGACGTTGCAACATATCATGCAGCACCGGAAACAACTCGAATATTTTGTCAGGTATTTTTTTTGATTTATCTTTGCGCACACCTAGACCGACACGCAGATTCTCTTCCACTGTTAACAATGGAAAAATATCTCTCCCCTGAGGCACATAACCAATACCGTTACTAGCTCTAGATTCAGCTGATTTTGCCTTAAAATCTTCACCACCTATAAGTAATTCACCCGTGCTAACAGGCAATAGTCCCATAAGGCATTTCAATAATGTGGTTTTACCTACACCATTTCGCCCCATAATGCAGGTACAGGATCCCTCAGCAATTTTCAGATCTAGATCCCATAAAATCTGTGTACCGCCATAAAGCTGATTTATACCTTTTAAAGCGATCAATGCTCTTCTCCTAAATACACTTCAATGACTGCAGGATTATTCTGTACATCCGACATGCTTCCCTCTGCCAATACTGATCCCTGATGTAAGACAGTCACCGTTTTAGCAATACTGCGAACAAATTCCATATCATGCTCAACCACCACTACCGTTCGCTCTCCAGCTAATGAGGTCAGCAATTCAGCAGTGCGCTCCGTCTCCTGCGCGGTCATTCCAGCCACAGGCTCATCTACTAGCATTAGCCTAGGGTCAGCAATCAGTAGCATCCCAATTTCTAGCCATTGTTTTTGTCCATGTGACAACGCACCAGCCATCATTGTGTAGTGAGATTTCAAACCAATGGTATCCAAAACCTGACTAATCCAATCCAATTCTGAGGGTGATAATCGCGCAAAGAGTGTTGAAGTTATGCCCTTATTGACTTTCATAGCTAATTCAAGATTGGCAAATACTGATTGCTCTTCAAATACCGTGGGCTTTTGAAATTTTCGCCCAATACCAAGTTGAGCAATTTCAGCCTCAGTTTTTTCTAGCAAATCGATGCTTTGACCAAAATAGACGTCTCCAGAATCGGGGCGAGTTTTTCCAGTAATTACATCCATAAGCGTAGTTTTACCAGCACCATTAGCGCCAATCAAACAACGTAATTCTCCATCATTAATATAGAGATTAAGGTCATTCAAAGCTTTAAAACCATCAAAACTAACCGATAATCCCTCAACATAAAGTAACACTTGATGTGAGATATCTATTTTGGGCTCTTTTTGGATTGATGAAAATGATCGTTCTCGATAACGCTGTGCCGCTTGTCTTAGATTATCTAGTGCTGTCATCGCGTTTCTTCCCCTTTATTTCTGCCCTTTAGCCAAGGTAATCCCACGCCACTAAATAACTTTCTTCCTTTAAACAGACCCATCAAACCCTTTGGTAAGAAGATAGTTACACTGACAAAAAGTGCTCCTAGCGCGAACAACCAAGCCTCGGGAAAGACTGCTGTAAAACGCGTCTTAGCATAATTAACCAGCAGCGCACCAGCAATAGCACCATAGAGAGTGCCACGACCACCTACAGCCACCCAGACCACGACTTCAATAGAATTTAATGGTGAAAATTCGCCTGGGTTAATAATGCCGACCTGCGGTACATACAGAGCACCTGCTATAGCAGCTAATACAGCGGAATATACAAATAACCAAACTTTGTAATTTTCTGTTTTAAAGCCGATAAATCGAGCTCGATCCTCAGCATCTCGAATACCGACAATCACTCGCCCAAATCGTGATGACATAATTAGCAGGCTACAACAATAAGCCAGTGCCAATACTAATGCTGAGCATAAAAAAAGTACCACTCTCACACTGTCAGATTGCAGGCTAAAGCCCAATATATCTTTAAAATCCGTTAGGCCATTATTGCCACCAAAACCCATTTCATTGCGGAAAAATGCCAACATCAGCGCATAGGTTAAAGCCTGGGTCATAATTGATAGATAGACGCCTGCCACACGAGAACGAAATGCCAACCAGCCAAATATGAACGCTAAAAGACCAGGCACCAATATCATGGCCAGCATAGCAACCCAAAAATGATCAAATCCGTACCAAAACCAAGGTAATTCCTGCCAATTCAAAAACACCATAAAGTCAGGCAATATGGGATCACCATAGACCCCGCGATCGCCGATTTGGCGCATCAGATACATGCCCATGGTATATCCACCCAAGGCAAAAAATGCACCATGCCCCAAGCTCAAAATACCGCAGTAGCCCCAGACAACATCGACCGCCAAAGCCAACAAGGCATAGCAGAGGTATTTCCCCAATAAGGTAATAGTATAGGTACTGACATAAAACATAGAATCTTCGGGCACCCAAAGATTGCACGCAGAAGCAAAAATTGTAATGCCAAATAATAATGCCAAGAACAACGGCGCCTTTTCACGCAAATCATGTAATGAAGAAAATTGATTTCGGATTGCATTCATCCCGCTGCCCTCCCTTTTTGTGGAAACAGTCCACGAGGACGCTTCTGAATAAACAAGATAATGGAGACTAAAATAATAATATTCGCCAATACAGCTCCAGTTAAGGGCTCTAGGAACTTATTAAATATACCTAGACTAAAACCACCCACTAGTGTTCCCCAAAGATTACCCACGCCACCGAATACAACCACCATAAAAGAATCTATAATATAGGCCTGACCCAAATTAGGGCCAACATTGGTTAATTGACTTAGAGCAACGCCAGCAATACCAGCAATTCCTGAGCCCAAACCAAAAGTCATAGCGTCCACCCATTCGGTGCGAATACCCATAGCTTTGGCCATACTTCGATTTTGTGAAACCGCACGCACATTCAATCCCAAAGAAGTTCTTTTAAGTATTAGTTGCAGAATAAAAAATACCAATAGTGCAAATAGTAAAATATAAAGTCGGTTATAGGTCAGAGAAAATATCGGATTGAGATCCAATGAACCACTCATCCAGCTAGGACTAGCCACCTGCCTGTTTAGAGGTGAGAAAATACTGCGCACAGTCTGCTGTAAAATTAGGCTTATTCCAAAAGTTGCCAATAGCGTCTCCAATGGACGACCATGCAAAAATCGAATTACACAGCGCTCAATTAAAATACCCACAGCACCGGCTATAAAAAAAGCCATTGGTATTGCTACCAGTAATGAATATTCGATAAAGTTGGGCATTAACAGTTGGACCACATACGCGGTATAGGCGCCTATCATAATTAACTCACCATGAGCCATATTAATAACACCCATCACACCAAAAGTGATCGCCAAACCTGTTGCTATTAACAATAAAACTGAACCTAAACTCAAGCCAAAAAACAATTGTTCTATTACTTCGTAAAATTTTATCTTCTGTTGAATACTGTCCTTAACTTTTAATGCTTTTGTGAGAACTAACTCATCTAATTCATGATTATTTCCCGCGTCATCTTGAGCTAACAGGTCACTAAGGGTATTAAATACCAGAGGTTCCAAGCTGCCATCCATAGTTTCTAATGCCACCAACCGATCTGCTTGAACATTGGATGTTTTAAGCGTATTTATTGCTAGAGCCAACTGAATTAGCGCCATAATATCTGCATCTGTCTCAACCTCTTTGGCTTGAGTCAGCATTGCAATATTACGATCACTCATTTTATTGAGCATATTTTTTACTGCGCTTTTGCGGATATCGCGATTCTTGCTATAAAGAGTAATTCTTGAAATAACATCTCTCAGTTGAACTCTTATGCGATTATTTACTTTGACCTTTTTGAGTTGCTTCTTAGAACTAGAAGCCATCGATTCTGCGCTCAATGCATCTACAAGAGTGTAGTCACCTGCCTGTTGTCGTTCGCCAATAACAATTAGCTTATCGCTTTTACGAACAAATAATCGCCCATTTAACATCGCATCCAATAGCGGTATCACCTTGTCTCCACCAGCCTCAAACTGATCAACAATCGATGGAAGTGTCTTAAGCTTTGCACCGACCAACTGCTGCGAAAGTTGACGCAAATCAGAGTCTGTCATATCAGTAGCATGGGATGCCAAACTGAACATCAAGAAAACAAATACAAAAAATCGTTTAGCTAAGAAGATCAAATTTATACCACCATTAAATCCAATGGAGCTTTACAGCTACAAAAAAAGAGAGGCCTCTCGGCCTCTCACATTTATATACTAATACCAGAAACAAAACATTAGAAGTTTTGACCTGAACACTTCGCTGTCTTGACATTGAAGTTACCGCAACTAACCGGTGCAGTCCAATCTGAGATTAGATCTTTAGAGCTGGGCAAATGATCTGACCAAGCATCACCAATAACAGTTCCGTCTGTTTCCCAAACAGTCTCAATCTGACCATCGTCTTGGATTTCGCCAATTAATACTGGCTTTGAAAGGTGGTGATTACTATTCATCACGGCAATACCGCCTGTTAAATTTGGCGTAGTAATACCAATCATGGCCTGCTCAACCGTGTCTACATCTGTGGTGCCTGCTTTTTCAACTGCCTTTGCCCACATATTAAAGCCGATATAAGTAGCTTCCATTGGGTCATTAGTTACACGCTCTTTGCCCGCGAATTTTTTCCACTTTTTGATAAACGCCTCATTTTCATCACTTTCAACACTTTGGAAGTAGTTCCACGCAGCAAGATGACCAACTAAAGGTCCTGTGTCCAGACCAGAAAGCTCTTCTTCACCTACTGAGAAAGCAACTACTGGGATATCTTCAGCTGAAATGCCCTGGTTACCCAATTCTTTATAGAAAGGTACGTTAGCATCACCATTAATGGTAGATACAACTGCTGCTTTCTTTCCGGTGCTACCGAATTTTTTTACGTCAGCAACAATACTCTGCCAGTCTGAATGTCCAAAAGGGGTGTAGTTAATCATAATATCAGACGGGGACACACCTTTAGAGATTAAATATGCTTCAAGAATTTTGTTAGTCGTACGTGGATAAACGTAATCAGTACCCGCTAAAACCCAACGCTTAACTTCAAGCTCATTCATTAAGTAATCAACAGCTGGTATAGCCTGCTGATTGGGCGCGGCACCTGTGTAGAAAACATTTTTTGAAGACTCTTCACCTTCGTATTGAACGGGGTAGAATAATAAGCCGTTAAGCTCTTCAATTACTGGCAGTACTGATTTACGCGAGACTGAAGTCCAACAACCGAAGATTACATCTACTTTTTCTTTAGTTAACAATTCGCGAGTTTTCTCAGCAAATAATGGCCAGTTAGAGGCAGGGTCTACAACAACAGGTTCAAGCTTCTTACCTAATAGACCTCCCTTCTTATTTTGCTCTTCAATCATCATAAGAACCGTGTCTTTCAAGGTTGTTTCTGAAATAGCCATTGTGCCAGACAATGAGTGCAAGACACCTACTTTAATGGTCTCTGCCGCTGTAGCTGTTAAAGAAAACAACATTGTTAGAACAACCGCAGTTGTTTTAATAAATTTGTTAAACATCATAGTATTACCTTTTAAGTTTATAGTGAGCGACATTAAATTAGGTGTCGTTTAAAGCTGTGTGACAAAAATAAATTTTCATAAAGATATATTTCACCAGAT
This sequence comes from Porticoccaceae bacterium, assembly GCA_038139495.1. Classification (GTDB taxonomy): domain Bacteria; phylum Pseudomonadota; class Gammaproteobacteria; order Pseudomonadales; family Porticoccaceae; genus HTCC2207. Next base: position 47,827 of record JAYOSY010000001.1, on the reverse strand, counting down.
ATTCTCCACCAAAAATGAATGCTTCAACTATTCGTTAATGCACCCACTAGACTACGTTATTTGACGTATTTAGTTGGCGGCATAAGTGCTTATGAATTTACTGGACGTGCATGCGCACAGGGAATTAGTAGAATAATATCTCTGAAATAAATTATGACATCATCTTTTAATGCTTTTAATCAACTGATCAGCTATTTTTTCATCAACCATATTAAACCAGCTCAACTCAGGGTAATGCTCACCTGCAGCCTTAAAGCAGCAAAGTAAAAAGTCTCGGGGGTTTCGACCAGAGTTATCGCCACCCACATGAAAGGGGGTTGCCGTATTAGCTATCCATATTTCTCGCAATTGACGAACCAGGTTTTTCTCTACAAAGCGATTGGCACGCTCTGCAGAAAAATTACTGCCACCTTCAATTAGCTTGCTTAAGGTATCATTCATCGCCGCGATTCGATAAGCCATTTTTCCAGCCGGATGTGGGAGACTTTCAAGCAATTTCATAGCTTTTTGCAGGTGGAATTGAGACTCAATATACAGCCGACGGTTATCCTCGGCCTCACCCCCATTCTCAGACAACGATAACAAAATATAATCATAAAATGCCTTTTGTATAGCTGCCTCAAATTCCTTCGGAGTCATTCGTCGGAATCCATAATTTACCATTACCTGAGTCAGCGCCTCAGAGCTGAAAAGTTGCTTGAGAATAAATTTATTGACCAATTACTCAACCTCGTTTATATTGTACGTAGCAAAGGCATGCTTTAAATGCCTCGCATTGATCATGCGTTAAAAGACCGCTTATTCCTACATCTGAGCTAAACCAAAAAAAGCTCACAGGAGAAGTGTTATGAAAAATGCAAAAAACTCAATCGTATATCGCGGTGTAACTCAAACTCGTAAGTCTATTTCAGAAAGTGGTAACCGTCGCAGTCTGTCTAAAACTTATCGTGGCTCTAAATACAAAGCAATACCTAAGGATTCACATAAGCCTTGCGAGCATACTTACAGAGGCAGTATCTTTGTTGCATAAATACTAACCCAATGTTGCAATAATGCGACTAGGTTAGCATCAAAAAAGCCGGGATCAAAATCTCGGCTTTTTTTATTTTAATCGTCCTAAAATGGTGCGATTTTTAACCATTCTGCACCAGTATTGTGCTTATCTATACTGTTTTAAAATTTTTTATCATTTTCATTTTCTCTGACAAGTTCAAATGGTAGGCTTAATCTTCCTCAATAAATACCTACGCTTCTCCTATGCAAGATTCCAGCAAGACTGAAATACGCGATCGGTGGCAAGCCGAGCTTAAATTAGACTATCAACTTAAAGGTGATAAAACCCGTTTGGCCAAAAAATCTCAAAAAGGGCCACTAACCGTTCAGAGACCTTTTTATCCTGAGGGTGGTATCTGTCATAACTATATTCTTCATCCCCCGGGGGGCGTTGTTGGTGGCGACCAACTTGAGATTCAACTTAAAGCTAATAGCGGTTCACACAGCTTAATTACAACCCCGGGTGCTACAAAATTTTACCGATCAAAAGCTGATCTAGAGAGCCAACAGACGCAGACTATATCTGTTGCAAGAAACGCGATAGTGGAATGGCTACCCCAACAAAATATATTTTTTAGCGGTGCCAGGTCGCGCCTTAATACTGTTATCGATATTAAAGCGGGTGGGAAATTTATTGGCTGGGAAATGCATTGCTTTGGCCGACCTGCTAATCAAGAAGGCTTTAATGTGGGAGCGATTAAAAGCTGCACTCAAGTCATTATCGATAATCAACTAAAACTAGTCGAGCAACTAAATACTGTTGGCGACGCAATAACTCAATCTTCCTGCGGGCTTCGCAATAACTCTATGCAAGCAAGTCTAATTGCCGCACCTTTTTCTGAAAATCACAAGCAAAAGTTGGAACAGTTATTGCAACACTATCCCCATAGAGACTTAATCGGTCTAACACTGGTCGACGAAATTTTAGTGATTAGGGTACTGGGCAATCATATTGAACCCATTTTTGATATTTTTATAAGCCTTTGGTCAATGCTTAGAACTGAATGGCTACAACTAACAGCGTGTACACCACGTATTTGGGATACATAAGAAAAAATTAGAGACCATGGAACTAACACCTCGCGAAAAAGACAAACTTCTGCTATTTACAGCCTCAATGTTGGCACAACAACGTAAAGATCGGGGGCTCAAACTCAACTACCCAGAGTCAGTTGCCCTTATTAGCGCCGCTATTATTGAAGGTGCCAGAGATGGCCGCACAGTTGCCGAATTAATGGACTATGGTCGCACATTACTTTCTGCCGATGACGTAATGCCAGGCATCCCAGAAATGATTCATGACGTGCAAGTGGAGGCCACATTTCCAGACGGCACCAAGCTTGTCACCGTTCATAATCCGATAGTTTAGGAGCCTCAACCAATGATACCAGGAGAAGTTATAACTGCTGCGGGTGAGATCATCCTTAATGAAGGTAAAGAACTTATCACTGTTAGCGTTGCTAATATCGGTGATCGTCCTATACAAATAGGTTCCCATTATCATTTTTATGAAGCCAATGAGGGCTTAATTTTTGATAGAGAAAAAACCATGGGTTTTCGTCTCAATATCGCCTCAGGAACAGCGGTTCGTTTCGAGCCAGGCCAAGAGCGCACCGTTGAGCTAGTTGAATTTGCGGGCAACCAAGAAATCTTTGGTTTCCAAGGCAAGGTAATGGGCAAGCTGCCTAACCACAGCGCAAGTAAGTCATAGGGAGCCAGTATGCCAAGATCAATTTCAAGACAAGCCTATGCAGAGATGTTCGGTCCAACAACCGGCGACAAAATGCGACTGGCAGATACTGAACTTTTTTTACAGGTTGAAAAAGACTTCACTCAATATGGTGATGAGGTGAAGTTTGGTGGAGGTAAAACCATCCGCGATGGTATGGGCCAAAGTCAAAGGTCCAGCGCAGAAACTGTCGACTTAGTGATTACCAATGCACTGGTGGTTGATTACTGGGGTATTGTTAAAGCTGATGTGGGTATAAAAAATGGTCGAATCTTTGCCATAGGTAAAGCAGGCAACCCAGATACTCAAAGCAATATTGATATTATTGTTGGCCCAGGTACAGAAGTATTAGCGGGTGAGGGCCACATTCTTACCGCTGGCGGCGTTGATGCACATATCCACTTTATCTGCCCGCAACAAATTGATGAGGCATTAATGTCAGGGGTTACCACCATGCTTGGTGGTGGGACTGGGCCCGCTACTGGCACCAATGCCACCACCTGCACCCCCGGACCGTGGAATATACACCGCATGCTAGAAGCTGCAGATACATTACCCATGAATATCGGTTTAATGGGTAAAGGCAATGCAAGCCAACCTGAACCTCTTTTAGAGCAGGTAGCAGCTGGCGCTATGGGGTTAAAACTCCATGAAGATTGGGGCACCACCCCGGCCTCAATTAATGAATGCCTAAATGTTGCCGAAGAAACTGATATTCAGGTGGCCATTCATACTGACACACTAAATGAATCTGGCTTTGTTGAATCAACCCTTGATGCCATTAATGGACGCACTATTCACACATACCACACAGAAGGTGCTGGTGGCGGCCATGCGCCTGATATTATTAAAGCCTGTGCGGAATCTAATGTATTGCCCTCATCTACAAATCCTACGCGACCCTATACGATAAATACTGTCGATGAGCATCTCGATATGCTTATGGTCTGTCATCATCTGGATCCCAATATTGCCGAAGATGTAGCCTTTGCAGAATCAAGAATTCGACGCGAAACCATTGCCGCTGAGGATATCCTTCATGATTTGGGTGCGTTTTCTATGATTGCATCAGATTCTCAGGCGATGGGTCGTGTGGGTGAAGTTATTATTAGAACTTGGCAAACTGCGCATAAGATGAAAGTTCAACGCGGTCCTTTAGCGGAAGATTCAAGCGATAATGATAATAACCGTATCAAGAGGTACATTGCAAAGTATACGATTAACCCTGCTATAGCACATGGTATTTCCCATGAAGTAGGCTCCATCGAATCCGGAAAACTGGCTGATCTTGTGTTGTGGAAACCCGCATTTTTTGGCATCAAACCATCAACTATTATTAAGGGTGGAATGATCGCGGCAGCCCCTATGGGTGACCCCAATGCATCAATTCCAACCCCGCAACCCGTTCATTACAGGCCAATGTTTGGCGCTATGGGCGATGCTTGTAGCAATACTTCTATGCTCTTTTTGTCCGGCGCGGCTGTTCAAGCCGGCATCAAGGACCAACTTGGCCTAAGAAGTTTGGTGGGTACGGTTAAGAATTGTCGTTCTGTCACCAAGGAGCAGATGATACTTAATAATTACAAACCAAAAATAGAAGTGGATTCACAAACCTATGAAGTGAGAGCCGATGGCAAACTTTTGGTCTGTGAGCCCGCCACTGAAGTCCCCATGGCGCAACGCTATTTCTTATTTTAGTCAGGTTTCTATGATACGAATTACAGAAATACTGGAATCCAAGTCTTTGCCTACTGCAACGCTTAGCTTGCCGATCAATTCACGCGTTAAAAGTCGTATTAAGGTTACCCTTGACGATGGACGTGAAGCGGGTCTTTTCTTGCCTAGAGGCAAAATTCTTCGAGACGGTGACCTTGTTGCTAGCGAAGATGGCATCGTCGTTGAAATAAAAGCAGCACCTGAATTAGTCTCGACGGTGACCAGTGACAATCCCCATGCGCTGGCTGTGGCTAGCTATCATCTCGGTAATCGTCATGTACCTTTGCAGGTTGAGCCTACATGGCTTCGTTATCTTCATGACCATGTTTTAGATGACATGGTTAAAGGCTTAGGCCTAAGCGTTAAAACTGAAACAGCACCATTTGAACCTGAGGCTGGTGCCTATCAAAGTAGTGCCAATGGCCACCATCATCACTAACCCAAAATTTTAAAATACAGGCAACATTATGAAAAAAATTGTTAATACTTTAGTTTTTACGGCGACTTATTTACTTTGTCATGTCGCCCATGCACATGGCGCTCATGGTGCAGAGACCAGCCTAATACATTTATTGACTGAGCCACAGCACCTCTTTGGCTTTTTGGCCACAGGTGCCGTTCTAAGTCTATTTATTATGTTGCGAAAAAACCAAACTCAACAGTAATCATGACCGATAGCAATATTGCAGAGCTGAGACTTTATCAGCTAATTAGCCCCTCGCTACCCATTGGGAGTTTTACCTACTCTCAGGGTTTGGAGTGGGCCATTGAAGCACAGTGGATAACTGATACTTCGAGTTTAAAACACTGGTTAAAAAGTATTCTAACTCACAGCATTGTTACACTTGAGCTTCCTGTTTTAATTCGCCTTATGGATGCTTTTAAAAAAAATGATGAAGCTAGTATTGCGCGCTGGACCCAATGGCTAGTCGCATGCAGAGAAACTGCTGAGTTACGCAAAGAAGAACAGCAACGCGGCGCTGCCCTTACCAGATTATTACCCAACTTAGGTGTTTCAATTCCAGACAACCTAGTGAATTACGTTAAAAAATGTCAGCTTACTGGATTTGCTCTAGCGGCCTACCAATGGGGGATTGATACGCATAAACTATGTTATGGCTACTGTTGGGGCTGGCTCGAAAACATTGTTTTAGCCGGTGTAAAACTGATCCCCTTAGGTCAAACCGAAGGTCAGCAAATAATGTTTGAACTAGCTGAACATATCCCCTTATCAGTGGAACAGGCAATGACAATAAAAGATTTTGATATTCATAGCTCCACACCGGCACTAGCGATTGCAAGCAGTCGTCATGAAACCCAATACACCCGATTATTTAGATCATAAACAAGGAAAAACCCATGTCAGCAGTTGATCATTCCACCGCACCTTTAAGAATTGGCGTTGGTGGACCCGTTGGTTCAGGTAAAACAGCCTTACTTGAAGTCTTATGTAAATCTATGCGAGACAACTACAACTTGGCTGTAGTCACTAATGATATATACACCCAAGAAGATGCAAAGATACTTACTCGCGCCGAAGCTCTAGAGGCTGACCGAATTATTGGCGTAGAAACTGGCGGCTGTCCCCATACTGCTATTCGCGAAGATGCTTCTATGAATTTGGCAGCTGTGGAAGAACTCAGTAACCAGCATGAAGGACTAGACTTAATCTTTATTGAGAGTGGCGGTGATAATCTGAGTGCCACTTTTAGTCCAGAGCTAGCAGATATTACCATCTATGTCATCGATGTTGCATCGGGTGAAAAAATTCCCCGCAAAGGCGGACCAGGTATAACCAAAGCTGATTTATTGGTCATCAATAAAATTGATCTAGCACCCTACGTTGGCGCTAGCTTGGAGGTCATGGACAGTGATACTAAACGTATGCGACCCAATACTCCCTATGTCTTTAGCAACCTGCACGATGGCACTGGGCTTGAGGATATTATTTCCTTTATCATCGATAGAGGCATGCTAAGAAACTAATAAAGGGCCCACTTTAAATAAGTGGGCAATTTTTTTGATTCACTCAGGAACTGCGACTTGGATGTAACTCTCGATTTCGTTAGCAGTTGATCGGTCTGCGTTTACTGATAAGGCTTCAGTGATTAAACTTCCACCTCTTAAGCCAAACATATAACGTAACAAAAGTAAGCCATCAGTCAGTGCATCAATATCCAAACTATTATCAATATCTGCATTTAAATACATATTTTCAACACGAATTTTGATTTGGTCATCCGTAAATGGGGCATTATCCGCCACAACTGAATCAATTAAAGTTTCATCACGAAAACCAAACATGTAACGCAACATCATTAAACCATCAGATAAAGCATCTATTTCTTGGTTACCGTCAAGATCCCAGCTATTAAAAAGACCCTCGCTAGAATCCAGCGGAGCGTAATCATTGATATCTATGATTCCATCATTGTCATCATCTAAGTCTGTATTATTACCTACGCCATCCGCGTCAGAATCTAGGGTTTCATTAGGATCCAAAGGAAAGGCATCGTCAGTGTCATTAACACCATCATTATCATCATCCAGATCAATCTGATTGAGAATACCATCATTATCGGAGTCTAAATCAATAAATGCCGCTAAGCTGACTGGTGTTGGCGAATTAGCACCGTTGTGAATAATTGAAAAAGTATCCGTGAACTCTCCTAAAGATAGGTTAGTTGTATCCAAAACAATACTTGAACACTGTATGGAGCCAGAATCAAGATACCCATTATCGCCCAGCCAAGTAACTCCAATTGGCATCTTAGAGTCATATAACTCAATTTGAAATTCACCATTATTGGTTAAGCAAAACTCTAAGGAGGCCTTTTGAGAGCGCTCAACAGAACCCCAATCCAATATTTCTGTATTTAATTCCAAACTAGGTTTGATGCTGGAAGGTATTTCTGAAGAGGCAAAACTAATAAAAGCATAGAAGGGATTAATTTCTTTAGTTGCATTGCTAGAAATTATTGGACTGTAGTTATCAAGCTCAACGATGTATGAAAATTCTGCATTATCTGTAGAATATGAAAAGACAATGCCCGAATCATTTGCAGTAAATGACGGCGAACCCCAAGCACCAGTTTTCATCGAGGTACCATCAGGATCAGTAATCATTTGCGATTGTCCCGTTTCTAATGAATACAATACAACTGAAGAAACCACCTCACCACTTTCAGAATATTCAATCATATCAAAGGTGATGTATTTATCATTTAGATTACTAAAGGCTGGGTAGCCTATATCAATTCTTGACGGCTGAGACGGGAAGGGAAATGTTAGGGCGCCAGAATTTATATCCAAAATACCAATGGCCCAAAATGAATTTTCACCATCAAAACCACAATCACTGGCCTCCAAAGCACAGGTTAAGTAATCAAAAATGACATAACGGTTAGTTGGATCAAAACGTAATGTGTCAATAAATTCTACTGTTGGCCCCTCCTCTTGCTGGCCATAATTTGGCAATACCACATCAAATGATGACGTCTCACCAGTCTCTGTGTTTATTATGTTAATGATTGGTTGATTTAAATCAGAAATAGCCACTAACTTTCCCTGATGATCGCCTGAAATATTCGCGATACTAGATCCATCATCTAATAACTCTTCGCCAGCACTATTAAATAGATAAAATTCACCTGTTATTCTCTGATAAATTATTTCAAACTCTCCATCAGGAAATACTACTAGTGAGGGCCTACGATAACGAGACAGCTCTTCGGTTAATGGTCCGTAATCAAGCTCACCAATATATTGAGGATTAGCATTATCTATAAGATTGACGTAAATAGAGTAAGAATTATTTTCTTTGTCAGTGGTTTCAACATCATTCATCGGAAAAAGTGAGACAACCGCAGTAAAATCGTCTGGAATAACCGCATTTGAGGTTGTTTCTGAGGACTGGATAATTTCCTGTGGTAGCCCTACAGAAGACCATGCCTGTTTTGTCGCTGTATACTCGTCAGAACCCTCACCATAAATTTCCTGAGCTAAAGCCATCATAGTTTCAGCTGCCTCATTAAAAACAGAATTACCACTCATTGATATTAAGGTTTTAAACACCAAGTCAGCTGTTTTTGTCTTACCAATTGATGTGCCAATGCTTTCTTCTGTAAGACCTTCAGCCAACAAGTACATGGCACGATTAGGAATTCCGCTATTTATGTGCACGCCACCATAATCACCTTCTGTGGTATTCGGTAAATAAGCGTAATAGTCAAAGTGATAGGGCTGCTGTGAAAAAGCCGCAAGTGGATTTGCCATATTGCGCAAAGGCAGTCCGGAGGGACTCAGCAAATCCTCACCAATCAACCAGTCATCACCATCGACCATTGAGCCAAAGAAATCAGAAAATGACTCATCAAGTGCGCCCGACTGATATCGATACTGCAACGCACTGGTTGAACTCACCACACCATGGGTTATTTCATGAGCCATTACATCTACACTAGCGGCTAAACTTAACCCCTGCTGAGCAATAACCCCCTCACCAATACCCAAAACAATTTGCTGTGAGCCAGAATTCCAATAAGCATTTTCCATATTTTCGTCAACCCTAATATAGAGCTTGCTTCCCTCACTATTAACAGCATTGTAATTATGATTTTCACTGTAATAATCCACGGTTTGTTTAGCATAATTTAGCGCTGAAACTGCACTTGCAGGCCATCCCGAATCTGATGATAGAGAAGAAATTGGACTGCTGCGATCATCAGTGGAGTAGACTTCGGTACTGTAATTTAACGGAAATCGAGTATCTATCATATGGTAAAGAGAGCCCCTCTGCTCTACTTGAAAATCCACCATATCGCCATTTAGATCTTCGCCAGAGCCTTGTACAGATAAATCACACATCAGCGGTATAATTGAAACAACCTTGCTCGTTTCAGCAGAAATAATAATATCGAATGCTTTATTTTTTACTAAAACATGGGGCAGCTTGTAACTATAAATATCCCGATTACCAACTTTCGAGATACCTAGCTGACCCCAATCAACAACCACTACATCCAAAGTTGTTTTAGCAAAATAACGTGCGATTGAAGATCGAATTTTAGTTTTATCAGGTATGTACTGTTTAGGCGGGCTGAGATTTGGCGCATAAAAGTTACCGGTGATAGCAAATATCTTATTAGCCTTGGTACTAATACTTAGCTCATGGTCCCAAGCAGGCAAACCATAAAAACTTTTCGATAACTTAGTGGCACAGATATCATCCGAGCAAGTTGCCTTTGATTTTACGACCTCACCGCTGTCACCAATGCCAAATAAAATGGGATAGGACATCGTTATTTCTTCAATTTTCATTGCCAGTTCAGCAGGCACATGATGATCTACCCCAGATAAAGCAATTGCATCGTAAATAGCTCTTAACCGACCGACAGAATCGAATTTTAAGTCACTTTGAGCATTGGCATTAAATTGTTGCTTAAGTATTGTTAATTCTTGTTGTTTATCTGCAGATAATTTTATTTGGCCTTTACTTGATGCTCGGCTCTGACGAATTGTATTAGCTATTTTTTCTAATTTTTCTTGATTTAGTGCAACACCCGATCTAGCCGATTCACTGCCTACTAGCGATTTTGGATTTGTTCTTTTTATGACCAAGACATCCTGTTTATCTTTCTCAAAGGCTGCATTAAGGTCAAAACTTTGCATACTGGTGCTTTCTGGTCCATCTAAATAAAGACGAAAACCAACAGCGGCTGATAATAGAAATATACACGCGCATAGTAGGCGCAATTTATTATTATTCACTCAGATTACTCCCAAACTGAGTATTTATACGTATATTATCAAACAATATATGACAGTACGGCTAACAATGGAATATGCTTTACATAACAATGCCCATGGAACCTCATAGAGGCTCTTAGGAAATGAACAACAATATTTTTTATATTGCGCTAATCATGTTTTGTTTTTCATCAGCGAACGCAGAAAAAAATCGTCAATTTGAGCCTGCACCCAAAGATGAAAATGGTCGCTATATCAATCAGGATCCAAATTTATCCAAAGGCTCCACAGCGATAAATCTCGGGTTTTTACTGCGAAGATTTGGCACAGTTCTTCGCGACTATCAGGGGTTGCCAGGTCATGTCACCAACAATGGCGAATGGCTTCGTGCTAATCGTCAAAAGTCCACAGTTACCTGGGTGGGTCATTCAACACTGTTAGTGCAAATCGATGGCGTTAACTTTTTAACCGACCCTATGTGGTCAAAAACTGCCAGTCCTTTTCCTCCCATTGGTCCTCGCAGACTGGTAAAGCTCGGGCTGGCTATTAAAGATTTACCTCCTATAGACTTCGTAGTTATATCCCATAATCACTATGACCACATGGATATTCCCACATTAAAAAAACTCTTTGCCATTAATCCAGATACCGTGTTTTTTGTGCCTATGGATAACACAAAGCCTCTACGTAAAATTGGCATCAAAAATGTTCAACAAATGGACTGGGGAGAAACGGTAATTTTTAAAAACCTGGCGATTCATTGCCTGCCTAGCCAACATTGGAGCAAACGCAGCCTAACTGATAGTAACAAATCTGCATGGGCATCCTGGGCTATGACTTCTGCTAATAAACGTTTTTATTTTGCGGGTGATTCTGGATACTTCGATGGCTTCAAAGCAATCGGTGAAGCGTTGGGACCTTTTGATTTAGCCGCAATGCCTATAGGTGCCTATATGCCTAAAGCTATGATGCAATCTTCACATATGGATCCCGAGCAGGCTGTTCAGGCAACCCTAGATATTCAGGCATCAAAAGCGGTAGCTGTTCACTTTGGAACCTTTGATTTATCCGATGAACCAGTTAGTGAACCACCACTGCGATTTAAACAGGCGGCTCAAACTAAATTAGGTGAAGAAAATAGCTGGGTACTAGCGATTGGTGAGACAAGACAATTTTAACATTAACTTTTTTTCCGTTTTTTATTATAATAAAAAATCAAATAATTATGGGCCTATTTTAAATGAGAATAATAACAAGTCTTCTAATCATCTCGGTTAGTATCAGTCTTACATCCTGTGGAGGCGGTGGTGGTGCAGATAATACTGGTAATTCAAATACTGGCAACTCAAATACTGGTAATTCAGGAGCAGAAACTTGCCCAAATAGTCTTTCAGACACACCACAACAATCAAATTATCAAATAGTTTATGATGACTGCATTGAATGGATTGGAAACACAGGCAGTGTCACTGTGAAATACAACTCTGATTCCTCAGAATTAACCGGCCTAGGTTTAAGAATTCATTATGATAGCGCATCAATGACGCTTGTAGGCGCAAGCAATGTCTATAATGAAAGCCTCATTAGTTCACCAGAAACATCTACAACTGATAGCGAAGATTTTGATCAAAATAGTAGTACCGATAAATTTTTAATAGCTGCTTGGGCGTCAATAAATGGCGACTGGCCAGGAAAACTAAACCAAGATCTAGCATCACTGGAATTTCAAAAAATTGATGGCGGCTCAACTAACTATAACCTTAGCTATTCTGCCAGTAGCGTTCCCCCAGGGATCACACTTAATCCATAAATTACACAAAAAAATGCGGGCTTACGGATGGCCCGCATCCAAAAATAAACTATCTGTTTAAATTTTATCTATAAATTTACATTTTAATGCCTTACCAACTGCGACAATTTGTCACATTGTCCTTAAGCACCTAAAAACTTAGTATGCCGCCCTCAATTCAATAGGTATAGGTATGCACTCTATGCGCAATAAAATTATTTTTTGCCTTATTTTTTTTACATCACTTTCTCAAGCCAGCCAAAACTCATCATTAGAAGAAATTACTATTCAAGCATACCCACTTTCTAACGAAATAAGCACTAATTTAAGCAACAACCCAACACCCAGTGCTGATAGTGCAAAAGTCCTAAAAAGAATGCCTGGTGCCAACACTAATGGCAATGGTCCAATTACTGGTATACCCCAGTATCGCGGTATGTTTGGGGATCGAATTTCAGTCAAACTTGATTCCGCACCGACCCTAACGGGTGGCCCTAATGCGATGGACACGCCTCTTTCGTATGCGCCTTCGGGTTTATTAAGTGAGTTAGTTATTTACAGAGGTATTACCCCAGTTAGTCAATCGCAAGAAAGTATTGGCGGCCATTTAGTAGCAAAACTAAATCGCGGCAGCTTCAAGCAAAGCCAAGAACTCAAAACCACCGGTTACGCTGTTTTTCAACAGAGTAATAATGGTCAGCAGGCCAACACAGACTTTCAATTGGTAAATGCCAATAATCAGCATAAAATTTCTTTGCTGGGCTCATACAATGAGGGCGATGATTTTTCTGCCGGTGACAATAAGACAGTGAATGGAACCCAGTATCAACGTGAACGTTATGACCTAGCCTATGGATTAAGAACTAACAGAAGTGAATTTTTAATCTTTGCCGGCAGACATAATGTTGCTAACAGTGGCACCCCCGCCTTAGCGATGGACATTATCAATGTAAACACTGATATGGCTGGCTTTAATCTCAGCTCAGATTTAGCTAATAACAAAATCATCAGTGAACTAAATATAGCTGTTGGCTGGGCGAACGTAAATCATGGTATGGATAACCACAGTCTGCGTAAAAAACCGCTAATGACTATGAAGTATCGCCATAATCAAGCTGATGCTGAAAATCTTTCTTGGTCCCTTGATGCCCTACTACCTCTTACTGCGGGTGAACTGAAGTTAGGCCTTGATGGCAACCGCCAAACCCATGGCTCACTGATTACCAATCCGACAAATAATCATTTTGCAGTGAAGAACTTTGTCGACAGCGAGCGAGACAGCCTAGGTGTTTTTGCCGAGCTTAATGGCAACCATGATAGCTGGGACTATCAGTTAGGTTATCGCCATAATCGTGTTGAACTCAAAAGTGATCCTGTAGGTGCCATGGGCATGATGGGCAGCCATATGTCAGGTATGGGACATATGGGCATGGGCATGGGCATGGGCATGGGCATGGGCATGGGCATGGGCATGGGCATGGAAAGCAGTGTCTGTTCAACCATGCATGATTGTGCCAATGAATTAGCCGCTGCCTTCAATCAAGCTGACCGCACGATAAACCACAACACCAATAATTTAGTTGTTAAATTCAATCGTGCACTCAATAAAGGCACCGTTCTAAGTATTGATCTAGGTATAAAACAGCGCGCGCCCTCTTATCGAGAAACCTATCTTTGGGTCCCACTATCTATCACCGGTGGACTTGCCGATGGTCGAAACTATGTGGGCAATCTAAACCTAAAACCTGAAACCTCTCGCGAGATCAATCTTGGGTTAAGTAAAAATAAAGCTAACTTGAGTATCCAACCACAGGTTTTTTACCGTCAAATTGATAACTATATTCAGGGCACGCCTAGCACGGATTCAGCGGTTAATAGCCTAAGTAATTTGATGGCGGGTGCTCCAGCACTGGTTTACAGCAATACTAACGCTAAAATCTATGGTCTTGATACTAACTGGAATCTTAGTATTAATAATCAATGGTCAGCGGATGGTGTTGTAAGCTATGTTCGTGGCAAGCGCACTGACGTTAAAGATAACCTGTATCGCATTGCTCCAACCAATGCGCGCATTAGCGTTAATTATCAAGCTTCACAGGCACCGCTCAGGGTCAGTGTAGAATCCATTATTTATGCGCGACAAAAACATGTAGCAAGCTATGCTGGCGAGTCTCAAACAGCAGGTTATGGCATTGTTAATCTTAGCGCCCAATGGACTGTAAACAATCAGCTACAGGTCCACTCAGGAATCACCAACCTATTTGATCGCTACTATGCCAATCATCTAAACTCTGTTAATCGTAATGGCGGTAGTGATATTGCTATAGGCAAGGTAATTCCAGGCATGAGCCGCACAGTCTACCTTGTAGCAAAAATGAATTTCTAAAAACATCGATCTTAGGTAATTAAACCATCGATGCAACAGACATAAGTTGATGTGCAGACTGCTCGGCCAATGTTTCGGCATAGCCGTTTGCACTTACAACCTCACCCATGATAAGTAGAGCCGGCGAGGTCACTGATGTCTGTTGTACTTTTAGTGCAATATCACTGACTGTCCCTACAACCACCTGCTGTTGGTTTGATGTCCCCTGAGCAACCACCGCAAATGGCATAGACGATGGACAACCTCTTTCCATTAATTGATTGGTAATTTCACCGATATTAGACAGGCCCATATAGAAAACCACTGTGCTGTCTTTTTGTAGCGCAAGGTCCCAATTAATATGCATCTGACCATTTTGTCGATGTCCAGTAATAAAAGTCACCGCATGCGCATAATCACGGTGGGTCAATGGTATCTGTGTTGAGGCAGCACAGCCTATGGCAGCAGTAATGCCGGGGACGATTTCGCAGCTGATATCATGCTGCTGCAAATATTCAATTTCTTCGCCTCCACGACCAAAAATAAATGGATCTCCGCCTTTTAAACGCACAACATTTTTTCCGCATCGCGCCAGTAGCATCAATAGCTCACAGATTTGCTCTTGAGGCAAACTATGCTGGTCTTTCTTTTTGCCCACATAAATTAAATCGCACTGCGTTTTAGCATGATCAAGTAACTCGCTATTGGCCAATCTGTCATAAACAATGGCATCCGCAGTTTGTAATAGCTTAAGTGCTTTCACAGTAATTAAATCTGGATCACCCGGCCCAGCGCCAACAAGATGAACCTGTCCATACTGAGTCGATTTTGATGACTTTGATACTAATGTCGAAAAGTTTTTATTATCGACAAGTTTTAAATTATTTGGCTTCATTATTCATCCAGATTTAAAGTAAATTTAGGGTTTGAGTGATCAGATGATTAAGTTCAGGAATACAGGAACCGCAGTTGGTACCACACTTTAGCTTTTGACCCAGCGCTTCAGTTGAACCACAACCGTTGGTTATTGCATCGACGATTTTTTGCTCGCTTACCTGATGGCATGAACAGATCAATCGACCATCCTCAGCCGCATTATCTTCTGTCATCAAATTCCAATAACCATCAGTTTCTTGATATTCAAGTATGCTTTTCAAGCGCTTATGATGGGGCAATAAATCTGCTTTGGCATGACAAAAAATGCCCATTTCTACCTGCTGATCGCTGTAATATAAGAATCGCTGATCGAGGGTTTCAGTATTTGAATAATGCTCATAGGCTTGGGGAGGACCCTGCTCTAGTAATCGTTTATTAGCCGTGAAAGATTCCCAGTCAAAAACTTGCTCAAGACCCACCTGATAAATATAACCCTGACCATTTAAAACGGTACGGTGCCAATAACTAAATTCATCGCATTGTATTTCTGTGCGGCTAACTATTTTGGCCCAGCTAGTAAGAGTTATTTTTTTTATTCTTGCGGGAGTAAATTTAAACTCTGGCTGTCCAGAAACTTTATCAACGATATCAGCAACCAATGAGTCAACACGAGCATTACTGGCAAACTGATCATTCCAGTGGATAGGTATAAATAATTCCTTAGCTTTAAGCCCATCGTCCAGAACTGCAAGCACAGAAACCTTAGCCTGTTGGGTCTCTACCTCAACTAGGTCACCCTCTTGAATATCAAATTGCTTCGCTGTATCAGGACTCATTGCAACATAAGGATGTTCAATATGTTCTAACAGTCGCTGCGCTCGACCGGTTCGGGTCATGGTATGCCACTGATCACGAATACGCCCGGTATTGAGTGCAAAAGGAAATTTATGGTTTGTGGTTTGCCTTGGTAACTCGGCAGTCACTGAAACAAACTGTGCTTTGCCCGATGACGTGTTGAATTGAGCATCGGTAAATAATCTTTTAGTTCCATTGGGGTTTTCTTGATTAATAGGCCATTGGACAGGTTCTAATTGATCATATTCCAACTGACTTAACTGACACAGCCCACTAATATCAAACAGTCGCGTCCCCTTATTTTTATACCCAGAAAGCCTGGCATGCTCAACAAAGACATCGCGGGGCGATTGATAATTAAATGAAGATTCAAAGCCCATTGCTTGTGCAACCTTAGACAGTATCCACCAATCATGCTGAGCCTCTCCAATTGGACTTAATAACTGTCGTTGCCGTGAAATTCTTCTTTCAGAATTAGTCACGGTGCCCTGTTTTTCACCCCAGCCAGTTGCCGGCAATAAGATATTTGCAGTGGCTGTTGTATCAGTTTGCGCAATACAGTCTGAAACGATCACTGTGTCACACTGTTCTAGCGCTGCTTTGACCTTATCGGAATTAGGCATACTCACTACTGGATTTGTTCCCATGATCCAAACAGCTTTGATCTGCCGATCGGCCACAGCATCAAATAAATCCACAGCCTTTAATCCAGGCTTTCTAGAAATACTGTCTGTCTTCCAGAACTCGCTAACAAGCGCTATGCTTTCATCTGTGTAGTCCATATGCGCTGCCAATATATTAGCCAAACCACCCACTTCACGGCCACCCATTGCATTTGGCTGACCGGTAATGGAAAAAGGCCCCATGCCGGGTTTACCCATTTTTCCGGTGGCCAAGTGGCAGTTAATTATGGCATTACATTTATCAGTTCCAGTTGAGGACTGGTTAATTCCCTGAGAATAAAAAGTAATGCCCTTCTCGATTTGACAAAACCATTGATAGAAAGTTTTGAGCTGTTCTTCACTAATCCCTGTTTTTTCAGCTACTTGAGAGGGTGATAAATTTTTAACCGCCTCCAATGCATCCTCAAACCCTTCCGTGCTTTGTTGAACATAGCGACTATCAACAAATTCTTGAGCGCTAATAAAATTAAGCAGACCTGAAAAAATGAAGCTATCTGTTCCTGGCGCTATGGCTAAATGAAGATCGGCAATATCACAGGTTGCCGTTCGACGCGGGTCAATCACCACTACTTTTAAGTTAGGGTTTGACGCTTTCGCCGACACCATTCGACGGTATAACACTGGGTGCGTCCATGCGGCATTCGATCCTGTCAGAACAAGCAAATCAGCTTGTTCAAGGTCTTCGTAGTTACAAGGAACTGCATCACTGCCAAAAGCCCGCTTATATCCAGCGACGGCCGAAGACATACAGAGTCTAGAATTAGTATCTACATTTCCTGTGCCTATAAAGCCCTTGGCAAGTTTATTAGCAACATAATAGTCTTCCGTTAGTAGCTGTCCTGAAAGATAGAAAGCAATAGCCTCTGGGCCATATTCATTACGAATACTATTTAAACGCTCGGCTATAGTATTGATGGCAGTAGACCAATCAACCTGTTGCCCGTTAACCATGGGATGGGTCAGTCGCCCACTGTTACCCATGGTTTCATCAAGCGCACTCCCTTTAACACAAAGCTTGCCAAAATTCGCAGGGTGCTCAGCATCACCCGCAATAGCGATAATTTGCTCATCCCTAACGCTGGCTTTTACCCCGCAACCAACACCACAGTAGGGGCAGGTTGTTTTTATTTGGTCGCACTGACTCATGGTATGCTAATCAAAAAACCTAATTGAGTACCACTTCATCTGCTACCAGTGCCACATCATAAACGGGCACTTTTGTATCAGACTCTTCCAAACATTCACCAGTTTGCAGATCAAAATGATGCTTATACAGCGGAGAGGCAACCACGATCCGTTGGTTGATATCACCAACGATACCTCGAGACAATACATTAGCCTTGCCTATAGGATCCCAATTGCCAATAGCATAGACCTGAGGTGTTTCATCGGGAAGATAGAATAACGCAACCTGTTGATCGCCAATTTTTACGCAAACCCCAGAGTTATGAACTAGGTCCTGCAATTTACAAATAATTGATTTAGCCATTTGATTTTCCTTAAGCACTTTTCTCTAGTAGCTGAATGCGTTCTTCTTCTGTAGCGGGTCTTGGCTGGCCTCTTTCTTCAACAAATACAATTTGTTCGTCCTCTTCATCTGAATTAACAAACTGTACAAAACGCTTTAATTTCTCAGGATCTTCAATGGTGGTTTTCCACTCGCACTGATAGGTATCAACAATAGTATTCATTTGTGCTTCCAGCTCTTCGGCAATACCCAAAGAATCCTCGATAACAACCTGTTTTAAATAATCGAGACCACCCTCAAGATTCTCTAACCAGACTGAGGTTCGTTGCAGACGATCAGCAGTGCGAATATAGAACATAAGGAAACGATCGATATACTTAATAAGGGTTTCATCATCGATATCCGTAGCAAATAAATCGGCATGGCGCGGCTTCATACCACCATTACCACAGACAAATAGGTTCCAGCCTTTTTCCGTAGCAATCACACCAAAATCTTTGGACTGTGCTTCTGCACATTCTCTGGTACAACCAGAAACAGCGGATTTAATCTTATGGGGGGATCGCAAACCCTTATAACGATTTTCAACAAACAGCGCCATAGCAACACTGTCTTGAACACCATAGCGGCACCAGGTACTACCCACGCATGACTTGACTGTTCTCAGCGCTTTACCGTAGGCATGCCCAGTTTCAAAGCCACCATCCACAAGTTCTTTCCAAATCGCCGGTAGATGCTGGACTCTAGCACCAAACAAATCGATACGCTGGCCACCAGTAATCTTGGTGTAAAGATTATATTTCTTGGCTACTTCACCTAATAAGATCAACTTATCCGGGGTAATTTCACCCCCAGCAACTCTTGGCACCACTGAATAGGTACCATTTTTTTGCATATTAGCTAGAAAATTATCATTGGTATCCTGTAAACCTACATGCTTCTCTTTCAATACATAGTCATTCCATAATGAGGCTAGGATAGAACCTACAGCTGGCTTACAGATATCGCAGCCTCTGCCGGTGCCATGCTTTTCAAGCAACTCTTCAAATGTTTTTATTTCACCTACTTTAATCAGATGAAAAAGTTCTTGGCGAGTAAAGGGGAAATGCTCACATATCGAGGTGTTGACCTCCAAACCTCTGGCTGCCATTTCATCGTCAACCACATTTTTAAGTAAAGCCGCGCAACCACCACAGCCTGAGCTAGCTTTAGTGTCCGACTTAACATCGGCCAGACTACAGGCACCATTATCCATTGCTTGAATAATGTCACCTTTACTGACATTGTGGCATGAACAGATAGTGGCACTGTCCGGCAGAGCAGATGCACCCAATGCAGGAGCATCGCCCACATTGTAAGGAAGAATTAATGTCTCAGGATCTGAAGGCAGATCAATATCATTTAGAAAATACTGTAGCAACGTATCATAATCTGAACAGTCGCCTACAAGTACTGCACCCAATAATTTTTTACCATCAGCACTAACGATTAAGCGCTTATAGACCTCAATGCGCTCGTCACTGAATGTGTATGAGACCGAGCCAGACTCTTTGCCATGTGCATCACCGATTGAGCCCACATCAACGCCAAGCAACTTAAGCTTGGTGCTCATATCAGCGCCTTCAAACAAGAGTTTTTCTTCGACCAACTGACTCGCAGCAGCTTCTGCCATGCGATAACCTGGTGCTACTAAACCAAAAATTCGCCCGCTATACAGTGCACATTCGCCAATAGCATAGATATCCGAATCACTGGTTTCACAGCATTCATTAACAACAATACCACCGCGCTCACCCACTTCTATATCAGCACTGCGTGCTAATTGATCAAAAGGACGAATACCTGCACTAAAGACAATCATATCGGTACCAAGGGTCTCGCCATCAGCAAACTTCATTACTAGCCGAGTCTCACCAGCATCCGTTTCTTCAATCACCTGCGTTGCTTTACTGGTATGAACCTGAACGCCTAGCGCTTCAATTTTTCGACGCAGCATTCCACTGCCACCGGCATCTAACTGCACACCCATTAAACCAGGCGCAAATTCAACAACATGAGTTTCTAAGCCTAAATTTTGTAACGCATTGGCACACTCAAGACCCAATAGGCCGCCACCAACCACAACACCAACGCGAGATTCGCTTGCCTTAGCCTTAATATCATCAAGATCATCAATGGTGCGGTAAACGGTGCAATGGCTATGTTCATTGCCAGGCACAGGGGGTACAAAAGGATAAGAACCGGTTGCAAGAACTAACTTGTCGTAATCAAATACCGAGCCCGACTCTGTGATAACGGTCTTATTGGCTCGATCAATTTTCACCACAGGATCACCAAAATGACCGTCAACACCAAGCTCTTGATAGTACTCTTTAGTTGTCAGTGCTAGATCGTCGGCTGTACGACCAGAAAAGTATTCTGACAAGTGGACTCTGTCATAGGCTGGTCTTGTTTCACCACCAATAACGGTAATCTTTGCTTCGGCTGATGATTTGGATAATTGCTCAACATAATGATGACCAACCATACCATTTCCGACAACAACAACTTTCAACATTTGAAATATTCCTCAGCTAACTTTTTAGTTATGCAACCGCTTTTGCGGCTGGGTTTCTTTGTTTTTCATACAGGAAGCGCAGTACTTGCTGACGATAATTATTAAATTCAGGATCCTCAGCTAGCACCACGCGATCTCTGGGTCTTGGCAGATCAATGGATAACACTTCACCAATAGAGGCGGCTGGACCATTGGTCATCATGACAATGCGGTCAGATAACAAAACAGCTTCGTCCACATCATGGGTAATCATAATCACGGTATTACCCAACTGTTGCTGAATCTCCATTAGTGAGTCCTGTAGGTGCGCACGGGTTAATGCGTCCAATGCACCAAAGGGTTCATCCATCAATAACACTTTTGGCTGCATGGCTAAACAACGGGCAATACCCACGCGTTGTTTCATACCACCTGAAATCTCATTAGGTAGCTTATGCATTGCATGATCCATATGAACTAATGACAGGTTATGCTCAATCCAATCTTTAATTTCATGCTCTGTTTTGGTCTTTTTAAACACACACTTAACCGCAAGTTCTACATTCTGATACACGCTTAACCAGGGCAAGAGGGCATGATTTTGAAACACCACGGCACGATCAGGGCCTGGCTCAGAGACCTCGCGCTCCTCCAAAATTACCGCCCCTTCTGTTGCCTTATAAAGACCAGCAACGATATTAAGCACTGTGGATTTTCCGCAACCCGAGTGCCCTATCAAAGAGACAAATTCACCCTTAGCAATCTTCAGCTGAACATCCTGAAGTGCGCGAAACGGCTCACCATCAGTTGGAAACTCAATTCCAACCTGACTAATTTGTAAATAACTATCTTCAATCATAAATCTATCTCTCTAACGAAGGATTGCTTGCTTGTCCCAAGAGACAGCTCTTTGCAGAGCAAGCATCAAGCGATCAAGTGCAAAACCAATAATGCCGATCACTAATACAGCAACCATAATTCTGCCCAATGAATGGGATGATCCGTTCTGGAATTCATCCCAAATAAATTTCCCTAGCCCCGGGTTCTGCGCCAACATTTCAGCGGCAATTAACACCATCCAACCCGTGGCAAGAGAAAGTCTTAAACCGGTAAATATCATGGGGATTGCCGAGGGAATAACAATCTTGCGAATGTGCACCCATGCATTTAGTTGCAGCACACGACTAACATTAATCAAATCTCTATCAATACTGGCTACACCCACAATGGTGTTCACCACTGTCGGCCATAAACAGCATAGCGCTACCGTAAAAGCGGAGGTTAGAAAGGATTTCTCAAAAAATGGATCCTCAGATACATAGAGCGCAGAAACCACCATGGTGACAAGGGGCAACCAAGCGAGTGGCGAGACCGGTTTAAATGTTTGAATAATGGGGTTAACGCATCGGTAGGCAGATTCACTAAGCCCACAAACAATACCCAACGGAACCGCCACCAATGTGGCGATTAGGAAACCAAAGGCTACCGTAATTAGACTGGTAACAATTTGATCAAAAAATGTTGCCTTGCCAGGATAGGTTCTTACCTTCACTTTGGCATCGGGATTTTTCTCTAGCTTCTTAGCATTGCGCTTTTCTTGACGCTCATAAAACGATGCTTCTTTGTTTCGCTCTCGATTATGATCAGCGACTAAATTTTGCGACTGCTCATAAACTTGGGTGGGTCCGGGAAACTGACCCAATGAGGTGACAATATTGTTAGCCACCAATTGCCAGAGTAAAAGAAACATACAAATTCCTAATACCGGCAAGGCCATTGCTCTAATGCCATTATCGATTAGCAATTTAAAATTTTCTAATGTTGCCAGTTTTCGAAGCTCGGAAACTTTCGCCATGATGGATGTTGCTGACATCTGTTTTTACCTTTGATTTCAAAAAAATTGCTGGCTCCGAAGAGCCAGCTGTGTCACTTTGAGGAACTGACTTTTATTTAAAGAACTTCGTCTTTTAGGCCAATCGGGAACTTCTTAAGATAGGCATTTGGCTTTGAACCGTCATACACAATATCGTCGATAAAGTGTGTTTGAGGCGATCTGAAACCGGTTTCCTTAGCAAAATCTGGGAAATCAGAAGCCTTAACTAAACCTTCCTTGATTAATTCATCGGCGGCAATTTTGTATATATCTGGACGATAAACAGATTTAGCCACATCGAAATACCAATCATCAGATTTCGGTTCAGCAATCTGACCCCAACGTCTCATCTGAGTGAGGTACCAAACAGCATCAGAGTAGTATGGGTAGGTTGCGAAATATCTAAAGAACACATTAAAGTCTGGAACCTCGCGCTTATCGCCTTTCTCATACTCAAAAGTACCGGTCATACTGTTGGCAATAACATCATAGTCCGCGCCTACATACTCGCTGCGCGAAAGAATTTTCACTGCCTCAGGACGGTTGGCGTTATTGTTTTCATCCAACCATTTAGCTGCTCTGATTAATGCCTTAACGACGCGAGCAGTGGTATTAGGATATTTTTCAGTAAATTCTTTGGTCATACCAAAAACTTTTTCTGGGTTATTTTTCCAAATTTCATAATCGGTAATAACTGGTACGCCAATGCCTTTAAATACTGCCTGCTGATTCCATGGCTCACCTACACAGTAGCCATAGATAGTGCCGGCTTCCAATGTGGCTGGCATCTGCGGTGGAGGCGTAACAGAAAGAAGTGCTTGAGCATCGATAGTTCCGCTGGTGTCGCCTTTATGTGGCGCATAGAAGCCTGGGTGAATATCACCGGCCGCCAACCAGTAGCGCAATTCATAATTATGAGTAGAAACAGGGAATACCATACCCATTTTAAATGGCTTACCCGCATCACTATAGCTATCCACAACCGGCTTCAATGCATCCGCTTTAATGGGGTGAACTGGCTTGCCGTTCTCATGAGGAATATTTTTCTTCATTTTCGCCCAAATATCATTGGAAACTGTAATGCCATTACCATTCAAATCCATACTAAATGGCGTCACAATATGCGCCTTGGTACCATAACCAATAGTTGCCGCTAGGGGCTGACCGGCTAGCATATGCGCGCCATCCAGCTTGCCATCAATGACACCATCAAGAAGTACCTTCCAGTTCGCCTGAGCTTCGATGGTTACATAAAGACCTTCATCTTCGAAATAACCATTTTCATAGGCCACCGCAATCGGCGCCATATCGGTTAATTTAATAAATCCAAATTTGAGTTCATCCTTTTCGGGCTCACCTAATTCGGCCTGTGCAAATCCCGTTAAAACAGAAAATCCGATTAAGATTAAAAATTTCGCTAATGCTTTAGTTGCGAAATGATTAACTTCACTTATAGCCACTAACTTTTTCATAAAACCTCTACCTTTAAATTGATGATGCAAAACAAAAAGCAAAAAAAAACCGCCTGCGAGACACTAGGGGGAATGTTCTCGAGGCGGGCTTCGTTACCCTGTCGCAAAGTAATACAAGCGACATAATAATTTTTATTTATTCAAAATGCGTGCCAACTATTAGTTTTTACAAAAAAACTTTGTTTACAGGCAATTTTGATCGAAATTGCTTAAATTTTGACCAAAGTGGTCATTTGTAAAAAATAAACCGATCTTTAAAACACAGTGAAGGCGCACAGAAATGGAACATAGAAGGGCGAACCCAATAAATACTGCTCTAAAAAAGTGCCTTTACTCCTGTCATTTATTTCCGATAATCCACTGAAGGACACTCAATACCAAGGATTTGAGCGGCTTCACGATACAAGTCAGTTCGACAGCAACGCTGTATCAGCGATTTAGTGCTTTCTTTACTGAGGGGCTTACCCAGTAAAGGGGCAGCCTGATCAATCATTTGCTCAGCATCTGAGCGCCACGGAAATCCAGCGTTTAAATGGTCAAAAATATGAAAATCTGATTGCTCAATGGGCGGGCAGGCCCGTTGATGGAAAATCTGACCTGACAGTGATGGTCGCAAATACTCTATAGAAAGATCCAAGTAATCTGGACGGGATAAAATCTCAATAGCCTCTTCTCGGTTACTCATATTAGATAACCAACTACAGGCCTCCATCAAAGCTAATCGCACACGAAGGTGTGTACCTGGATTGCTCACATGCCAAGCCTCAGAAACAGCCAATACTTTTTCAGGTGCACCACTCCATATCTTTATTCCTGTAGATGCCATAACACCAGCGCCGTATTCTACCGCTATACTGTTCCATGGCTCACCAACACAAAAACCATCAATCACACCCTGCGCCAAACTATCGACCATTTGCTCAGGCGGTAACACAATAATTCGAACATCGCGATCAGCATCAATACCACCCATTTCAAACCACTTTCTTAACAGCATCGTGTGGGTTGAAAAATTATGTACCGTCGCAAAAGTCAGAGCGGTATCTGGGTTTTCGTCAATCACCTGTTTAAGTGCTTTTGCTGTTTCCATAGGCTCATAATTTTCAAGCGGCCCCTTTGCCGCCATCCTATCCCACAAGGGCGTCGACAGAGTGAGTCCATTTCCATTAAGCGATAAAACCAAACCATTGATAATTGGCGCTCTAATACCAGCAACACCCAATGTAGTTGCCAAAACCATTGGCGCCAGCATCTGACAGGCATCAAAGGTACCGGTAATCATCTTATCGCGGATATTGGCCCAAGAAACCTCACGATGCAGGGTAATATTGAGTGCATATTTCTCATAAAAGCCAAGCTCCTGAGCAATAATAATTGGAGCGCTATCACTCAGACGCATATAGCCGACATTTAAATCAGATCGCTCACTGGGCGGTAATTTTCCTAAATTAATTCTATTCATCGTCATTTCTTGTTGTTTGCTTTCTTACCTAGAATGGCCTCAACAGATTCAGCTGCCTGCTGTAAACTTTGATTGGTATTCATAGCAAGACTTCGCAGCTGTTGATGGGCCTCATCCTCAGTAAAATTATGTTGATCAATAAGTAATCGTTTAGCTCGCTCGATCACCGAAATACTTTCAAGCCGACCCCTTGTACTATCAAGCGCCTGGCGTAGTGATTGGAATGATTTAAATTGCGCAATAGCTACATCAATAACCGGCTTAACCCTATTGGCGTCAAAACTCCCCATAAGATAAGCCGTTACACCCGCATCAACAGCCTCCTCAATAAAGGAGGGATCCTCCTCCTCAGAAAACATAACAACTGGCTTGGGGTTATGTGCATTAATCACCGACAGACTTTCCAAAACATCGCGTCCTGGTGATTGAAGGTCAATTAAAATAATATCAGGTAAATGCTGCTCAATTTGAAATAGTAACGCTGTTGCGTTTGGCAATCTACTAACTATTTCATAGCCCGCCAAAACTAAGTGTTCTTCAACCACAGCCGCACGCTCTGGGAGATCATCCACCAGCATCACACGAACAGATTCAGAAGATATTGCCATTGTCGATTACTTGAATAAAAAATTAGAGCAGGAGCAGCCGCTGACCGACTGCCCCTGTATTTTACTACACTAAATAGTCTGGAAACAGATCAATATTTAGCATTAATGGTAAACCAGACTTTTTCGGTGTCTGTTGCGTGTGAATCTGCATTGTAATTAGCATATTTTAACTGTGCTGAAAGACCTTTTTTGATGGAATAGGTTGCAACTAAATCAAACTCACTCCCTAAATCAGCTCCGCCAACATCAGCAGAAAATTGATGATAAAAAACCGCCACTTTAGCAGAACCAACTTTACCAGCTAATTTCACATAACTATCTTTAACACCATTGGCTGGAGTTCCTAGGAACTTATCAGCCCAACCCTGGAACTTATGCAAAGTCGCTAGCGGTGTTTTAAATGCCGCTGCACCGTCGTCACTGCCTAGTACCTCATAACCCACTGAAAGCTTAGCCGGTTTTAATGGTAATGTTACTTCAGTCATTAGGTAATCAGCATCATAAGCATTGGGGTTAGATCCATAATCTGATTGTGTGGCATAAGCTGCTTTAAGACTATAGCCATCAAACTTACCACTATATTCAAATCCTAGGGTACGTGATGAATTTGCCGCTGCATTTTCAAAATCTAATAGATAAGCATATGCCTTAAGACCATGGCCATCTGCCAATAAGGTAGAACCTAAAATAATATGACTATCCGACTCCCAAACCTTTGCTTGAACAGCGCTATCTTTGGGTCCAAATATTCTATTAACATCCCAGATATAACTATAGTTAACCGCCCAAGAACCCACTGATTTAGAAGCTAGCGTTAGTGCATCATAAGTCTGTTCATTTTGACGGAAACCTACGCCACCCACAAATCGTTGCCCACCGTGCAGAATACGCTGACGACCAAAGGTTGCGGTTAGGTCCTCTGACTTATAAGCAAGTGATAGCTGGTTTAAATCAGTGCCTTTAGGGTCCGCAACGATTGGATAGCCTCCTAAGCCATTGGTTGGAGTCTTGTACTGCTCTGCGCCCACGACTGTTACATTATCAACTTCAACTAAGCCTTTGAAACCATTGTAAGCCGCTGTCTTATAGGTCAATCTTGATTTTAGCGTAGACGCGTTAGCATCCTCATCAATTCCCCCTTGATCAACCAACTCATATCTATAACGGAAATTTAACGAAGTATCTCCCTCAGTTAACATTTCCGAAACAGAAGTTGCACTATCCGAAAAACCAACAGAAGGCTGCAAGCTGAAAAAGAGAAAAGCAGCGGAAGTAAATTTTAGTTGTTTCATAAAAGTATCCTATAAAAATAAATCAAAAAAAAACCTGCTTGCAGCATTGGCTACAAGCAGGCTTCATTACCTGAGAAAACGTATTCTTTAGAGTCGGATGGACCCACACCAGAAATCTAATACAAAAACTATGCCAAAGTATAAAAACGTCTTATATTAGACCTAAATACCGAGATTTTACTGCTTAAATATCAATGAAACTCACTAGTCGCACCATTGTTAAACAATTGAAGATTTTATTCGCCCTATTTTATGGCAATAATAATGGGTAAAAGAACCCAACGGAAAGCTCAATTTAGACGGCAGGGAGCAACCTGATAGCCAGTTTTTTGCAACTGATCAGATAATGTTTTACTTCGCTTTCCAGATGCACAAATCAACATATACTTAGTTTGATAATCTAAAAAATAATCTGGGTTAGCTGCCAATTTATGCCCCTCTATATGCTGAGTAGGAAAATCTAAGGTAATATGATTTACTTCATCAAGAGATCTTATATCAATCAACACATTGTTCTGTGAAATTGACTGATCCAGTATCGGTATTTTATTGATCAAATAAGAATTATACGCTTCTTCAATTTGAACAGCGCTTGACTGATGGTTACATGAATCTGCTTTAGGCACTTTAATTCTTGAAAATTCATAGGTTGTAAAATCACAGTGCAGAAGATGTCCCTGCAAAGGACTTTGCTGCTCGGTCAGCAATTTTATTGCCTCTAAAGCCTGAAGACAGCCCAAAGCTCCCGGCACTGGGCCTAGCACACCGACTTGACCACAACTATCTGAAGACGACTGACCCTCAGGCCAAAGGCAATTGAAGCAAGGCTGGTTTGCCTCTGGAGAAAATACAAATAACTGCCCTTCTAATTTTATAGCATTAGCGAAAACAGCTTTTTTTTTCGTGAACAAACATACAGCATTTAGAACTCGACTAAAGGCTTGATCATCTGTGCAATCCAAAACAATATTATGCTGTTCACAAAGCTGATAGATAGACTGTGCATCCAAACACACTGTGATTGCACTGATATCACAGTTGGGATTTCGCTCGCTAATATAGGATGCCGCCACCTCAGCCTTATAAGCGCCAATATCGGCGACACGATAGATAGTCTGACGGTGCAGATTACTGGCTTCAATACAATCAAAATCAACGATAGTAATAGCACCTACACCCGCAGCAGATAAATAGCTAATGGCTGCCACACCCAAGCCGCCAGCACCAAACACTAGGGCCCGTGAGTTAATCATTAGCGCCTGTTTTTCCTCACTCATGGCATCAAGCGATATCTGTCGAGAATAATCTGCTAGAAAATTCATTCAATCTCCTTAACTGGACTGATTATAGGCTTCAACAGCTTTTACAAAGCCATCCTCAGTATTGAAGTTAAGGTATTCTTGCCAATCAGAGGGTATTTCCACCACTCGACAATCATGTTGTTGAATAAACTTCATCACGGCACGATGTCCCTGCGCTAAATAATCAAATAATGCTTTAGCAAGATCGATTCGATAAGCTGCATGCAGGGGATGATCACGCTCACTCCCAAGATAAACCATCTCAGCTGAAGGATTTTGCTCAATCGCTTTTTGCAAAACATCATAGGTTTCTGACGGGAGCAATAGGGTATCCGTGGGGAAAGTAAATACCCACTTATAAGTTAACTTTGGATTGAGTTGTAACGCTTGAAATACAGCCGCCAATCCCGAGAGGGGACCCTGATAATCAGCTAAATAATCATCAAGGTAATTTAAATTTTTATTAACTAACTGATCATATCTTTTTTCACCCGAGCACAGATAAAGCTGATCTTGACGGGTAACGAAACTCTGAATATCAGTCACAACACGCGCAATAATTGACTGGCCATCAACCGATAAAAGTGACTTATCACGCCCCATGCGACTGCTTTTGCCGCCTGACAAAACAGCGTAACAAAACGAAAGGGGTATCTGATTCATAGGCTTTTTACCTCTGAGCCAATCCACTTCGACTCCTGTGAATCCAAGTAAAACTCTTTTTTCCAAATAGGGACGCGCGCTTTAATATCATCAATCACATAACGACAGGCTTGAAAGGCAGCATCTCGGTGGGCCGCATTAACCCCCACCCAAACCGCCATATCACCAATCTGCAAGCTTCCCAAACGATGGATACAGATTGCAGAATTAATTTGATACTTAGCCAGTGCCTGCTGTAACACCGCCTGCCCCTCGCTCATGGCTAATTCTGGGTATGACTCATAAAATAAATGGGATACCGGTCGATTATCATGATGATTGCGAACCCATCCCTCAAAGCTCACAAAGGCACCACAACTCGGGTCACTAAACCTATCTACCAGCGACTCTCTTTGGATTTGATAATCAACTAATTCAAAATGATGCATGTTCTAGCCGCCGGATACCGGAGGGATAAAACTAATAATATCCCGATGGTTAATTGCCATCTTCCAATCACAAAACTGATGGTTAACTGCGGGGCGAACTGCGCTGATATCAAGCTCAAACCCATACTGCTTATCGAGCTCAATCCATAACGCCTCGACAGTAATTGCTTCAGTAAGCCATTCTTCGGTGGTTTTTCCTGTGCGCTCTGCAAATTGGGAAAAATATTTAAGGCAGACGGTTTTGCTTAATACAGAATTATCCATTAGACCTTAGCATCCCGTTTAAAATCAGATTTACCACCCGTTTTATCCAATAGTTGTACATCATTTATTCGAATATCATGAGACAGTGCTTTGCACATATCATAAACGGTTAATGCCGCCACAGAGGCCGCTGTTAATGCCTCCATTTCAACACCTGTTTTATGATTAACCCGAACTTCAGCTTGAATAATTAGGCTGCAATCATGATCTGATTGAGTAAACTCTAGCTTGCAAAAATCTATGGGTAATGGATGACACATAGGAATTAACTCTGCGGTTCGCTTGGCCGCCATAATACCGGCAATATTTGCTGTATCCACAATTGACCCCTTAGCACTGGTCAACTGTGTTTGTTGTAGTTTTTCATAAACCGCTGCAGGAAATGAAACTCTAGCTTGCGCTAAAGCGATACGCCTAGTGACAACCTTCTCGCCCACATCCACCATGCGCGATCTACCCTGCTTATCAATATGACTTAATTCACTCATAAACTTTCTCTTTAAAACTAACCGCCTAACATCGCAAAATTTCGCGTCGCCCCTGTTTGCTGCTGCTGTAAATAATGCTTAGGCAACTTATCATAAATACTTAAACTTAAAAATTCAGTTAACTGCGCAGAATCGCCAGCTTGCAAATAGGGCCGTAAGTCCTTGCCATCCTCAGAAAATAAACAAAGATGCAACTGACCCTGTGCAGTTACCCGCAGTCGATTACAGGTATCGCAGAAATTTTTACTGTAGGGCGCAATAATACCCACCGAACCCCTATGATTGGGATGATCATATTCGATGGCAGGTCCCGAATGAATTAATCGACTTTTTTCATTCCAACCCTGATTAGCTAACAACAATTTAACCTTATCGGCTGATAGATGTTGGCGATTAAAGAATTCCGCATTCTCGCCGGTTTGCATCAGCTCAATAAAACGCAGCGCAATAGGTTTGTCCTTGACCCAATTAATCAATGGCATCAGCTGAGAATCCATATGCTCACGCAAAAGAACGGTGTTAATTTTTATTGCCGTAAACCCATTCTCAATCGCCTGATTGATTGCACCAATGATCATGGGTAAATCAGAGGATGCGGTAATTAACTCAAATTGCTCGGGCGAAAGACTATCAATACTAATATTAACCTGATCAATACCCGCAGCAATCCACTGCGGCAAAAAGTGGTTTAGCTTATAACCATTGGTGGTAATACAGACTTTCTCAATACCCGGCTGAGCCTTACAGATAGCAATAATATCCAGTAAATCTTTGCGCAGACTTGGCTCACCACCGGTTAATCTTATTTTTTTAAACCCTAACTCCGCGAAACTAGCGATCAGCGTTTTTATTTCACTCAGGCTTAACTCATTCTGTGATGCCTTACCCTGATAGCCATTAGGCAGACAATAGCTACATTTAAAATTACATAAATCTGTAATTGAAAGACGTAAATACGAGAACTGTCGCTGATAGGCATCAGTTAGAATAATATTATCTTTTACCGCCAGAGAATTATCCATTAAAGCACCATGGGAAAGGCGCAACCCTTACCTTATCACCCACCTGCAAATCACTGCTATCCTCGGCTAAAATCACCGTGCAATTAGCCTGCGCTAAACCATAGATACGATGGGACTCCTGCTGACTAAAGGTGGAAACATGCCAAATTATATCGCCATTAGCTGTAACCTGAGAGGACAAAATACCACGCTGAAATTCCAAGCGACCGGACCTTTTTTGAATGGCATTATCAAGGCTTGCCATAAGATGTAATTTTTGTGGTGCAGAGCGACCGCCCAACAAAAAACGAATCGCTGGCATAAAGAATTCAGTCAGGGTGACAAAAGAGGAAACCGCATTGCCCGGTAAGCCGAAAAATAACGCACTGGCTTGCGGGTGATTACCTAACACGCCAAAACACAGGGGCTTACCGGGCTTCAAGGCTACCTTGTAAATATCTAGTTTGCCCATCGACTCAACGCAATCCCTGACAAAGTCATAGTCCCCCACGGAAACACCGCCACTACTAATAACCACATCAAAATTCTCAGCTGCCTGTACCAAACAATGCTCTATGCTCTCTTTGCTATCTTTGATAACACCCAAATTTGTATAGGCCACCGGCAAGCCTTCAAGCAATGCAGCGATAACATGCAAATTACTCTCATAGATATCACCCGTGGACAAATTATCACCCGCCGCTTTTAACTCATCTCCAGTAGCAAAAAAACCGATCTTTAACTTTCTAAAGGTATTAACCGTCTCAACACCCTGACTGGCAAGAACAGAGATAACCGATGGCGTAACGGGCTGATATTGCTCGAACAGCTTTTGACCCTGACGAATTTCCTCGCCAGCACAACGAATATTCTTAGCCACAGCAATATCTTTTAACAATACAATTTTATTATCGGCAATTTGCTGGGTATTTTCCTGAATAATCACCGTATTCGCCCAATCGGGGACCACGGCACCCGTCATAATCCGTATGCATTGGTTTTCTTTTAATGGCTCACCCCAATAAGGCTGCCCTGCTCTGGATTCACCACAAACCAAAAATTCAGCTTGTTCCTCAGCCGCCGAAGCACCCTCGGGCAAACAGAGTGCATAACCGTCCATCGCCGAAACATCTTCTCGTGGTAAGTTTTCCGTTGCATAAAAATCCTCAGACAAATAAAAACCCAAGCTGCTAGACAGTGGCCTTGCCTCAGATATTAAACCAACATCTGAAAGCCAAGACTCACAAAGTGCTTTGAGCTCTAATTGTGCCTGTGAAAAACTAATCATCTCAATCCGTAAAATTAAACAACAAAAATAGTAAGGACCTAAAAACAAACCCTTTGGTTCAACCTATACTTCAAATATAAACTATTAGGAGATCCAAAACGAACAAACCCAGCGCACGGACAATACCCAGCGCTGGGTTAACAAGAAAAGGCAACTATGCCTAGCAAATTGATTAAAATCATTTTACCTTGCTCAGAATAAGATGGAAAGTGTATGCTCAATTTTCGCTTAAGCAAAAATAACCACTGCAGCCTGTCGATGTATTTTTTAGCTATCGACAATCTTCACAAAAAAACAGGTAACAACTATGACCACAACCGATTTTAGGCCTTTAACCATTGCTGTGCTAACTGTGTCAGACACACGCGACGAAACAACAGACAGCTCCGGTAAATTTCTTGCAGATGCAGTGCAAACAGCCGGCCATAATCTACACAAAAAGGTCATTATTAAAGATGATATTGCGGCTATTCAGGCAATAATTAAAGACTGGATTGATGATCACTCGGTGAATGCGATTATCACAACCGGTGGGACCGGTTTTTATCCCCGCGATGTCACCCCAGAAGCGATTAGTCCATTGTTTGAAAAACCCATTGAGGGCTTTGGTGAATTATTTCGCGCAATTTCTTATCAAGAAATTGGCACTTCTACGATTCAGTCTAGAGCCTTTGGCGGCATGGCCAATAAAACCTGCATATTTTGTTTACCGGGCTCACAAAATGCCTGCAAAACTGGCTGGAGAAAAATTATCTCTGAACAACTAGACTCTCGCTCAAAGCCCTGTAACTTTGTCGGGCATCTTTTGGGACCCGCGGCATAGGCGCAAACAATTAATATGCTCATTGAACCCTGGTATTTAGCCACCCTACTCATTGCGGCGTTCTTTTTGTCAGCGATGCTTCATAGCAGTGTAGGTTTGGGTGGAGGATCATCCTATACCGCATGGATGGTTATTCTTGCCGTGCCTTCGCTAATGATTCCCTCGGTTGCGCTCAGCCTAAATGTACTGGTGAGCAGTTTGGTATGTATTCAATTTACCCGCAAGGGTCTAATGCCATGGAAAATTCTCAGTCTGGTCCTGCTGTTTTCACTGCCCGCCGCCTATATTGGCGGTTCACTGCAAGTAGACGCTCTGGTTATTCAAAGCCTATTGCTTATTAGCCTGCTGTTTATTGTTTTTCGCTTATTGTGTTTTAATCCACAAAGCTATCAGCAAAAACCGGTTAACCGCCAGTTTGCATTTATAGCTATTACCAGTCTTGGTTTAATCCTTGGTTTTCTTGCTGGATTAGTGGGTATTGGCGGTGGTATCTATCTAGTGCCTGCATTATTACTTCTTCATCTCGCAGGAATAAAACAGGCCGCAGCCTGTGGTGGTGGCTTTATACTTTGCAACTCAATTGTTGGCCTAGTAGCGAAATGGCAGACGGGGATCATTCCGTTCACATTGGAGGATTTACTGCCCTGCTTGCTCGCAGTTGGCATAGGTGGTTATTTGGGATCACAATTTTCTCTTGGCCAAAAAAACCAAGCCATCTTGCAAAAAATTCTTCTTTGGGTGGTGATTCTTGCCTGCCTTCTACTTGCGAGAAAAATTTTCTTAGTCAGCCTATGATTTTTTTCTATGGCTTCCAAAGATTTCAGGCAATTTAAATGGCGATACAACTCTAATAACGCGCCATAAATAGAGTAAGAAATTGCTGCTTTGATACCAAGCCATTTTTTTTAATGCCTGAGCAGCGGTGTTATAACCAATAGCGCATAACTCATCATAGCGCTTAGTATTATCTGTGATACTAAAGTCTCTTAAATCCATAGCGATTAAAATATCGGCAGCTTTAGTTTCCTCATAAGTCCGATGGCCAAGTGCAATATCAAAGGCATTGCGCATCACATCTAGCACATTTTTTGGCTCCTCATAGGCGCCAACACCCCCTAACTGACTAGCGATAATAACCCCCGCACCCATGGCTTTAACGGCCTGCACTGGCACGCTTTGCACAATACCACCATCGACCAAAGTTCGCCCATTGAGCTCCATCGGGATATAAACCCCCGGAATGGACGCCGAGGCACAGACTGCATCGGCCAAGGGTCCCTCAGTAAAAATAACTTCTTCACCTGAATTAATATCTGTGGCAACAATAGCGAGGGGAATGGGTGCATCTTCAATATTAACCTCACCCAGATGCTCGATAAGTATTTCTTTTAATGGATCCGCGGTAAAAAAACCGGTTTTACTGAACTTAAAGGCCGTAATTTGCGCAAGCGTCATGTTTTTCGCGATTTCTGCAATCACATCAATACTAATATTAAAAGCAACCATTGATGCCACCATGGCACCTACACTGGTGCCGGCAACATAGTCGACCTTAACAGAGGCATCCTGTAATGCTCTTAAAACACCAATATGTGCAATACCCTTAGCGCCGCCACTGCCCAACGCCAACCCGACTTTTGTATTGAATATACTGTCAATCGCCATACTTTGAGTGTAACCCTAGAATGACTTAGCAACCATAGGATGTGCAAATTTTTATAAAATGACTTGGTTTAACGATATTTTTTTACTGCCTACTATGGCAACCAAAATCACTAATATCCAATTCAAATATAACAGTCCTCTTTTGATCTGGCGCTAAGTTAAGCAATCAAAATCTTTCAACTTTTTTTCTTGGGCGTGTGAAACTGAGAATTTCGCCTATCGTCAACTCGTGATGGTTTGGCTTGATATCACTTTATTTGAATCCTGCTGATTAAAAATTTAGTTCGAGTAAAAAATTTAATAACGATAACTACAAATTTATTGCATATCTTTTTTTCTTGCTTCGGTCATTGATGATGAAATAATACCTGCTGGAATTGCAACTATACCAAGACCAATAAATAATATAATTCCTGTAAAGACCTTCCCCCCAGCCGTAATGGGATATACATCGCCATAGCCAACAGTAGTCAATGTTGCAAGTGCCCACCAAAGGCTTTCAAATACAGAACTAAATTTATCTGGCTGCGCAGCATTTTCAAATTGATATATACCAAACCCTGCTACAATTAACATGATAATTGAAGCTAATAAGGAGATAATTAAGTCTTCCTTTGCAATTTTTAAAGCATTTACCATTCTATTAACCGACTGGCTATAACGCCCAAGTTTAAGAATTCTCAGTAATCTTAATAGCCTAAGAGTTCTTATTAGAACCATATCAAAACTCAGTAAAAAGAACGGCAATATCGCCAAAAGATCTACCAGCCCCCAGAATGATAGAACAAAGGATAATTTTTTTTCTGCTATTAAAAATCGTATAGCGTATTCAGCACAAAAAATAATTATTAATACAAACTCAATATAAAAAAGAGTCTGTACTGTGTCTTTATTTAAATTTGGAAGCGTTTCCATTGAAAACACAACGATGGAGACTACGATTAGAAACTGAATTATCAGATCAAAAAAAACACCTGCTCTTGTATCAGTTGTTTCAACTATATTTCTCAATTTATTGATGCGATCTTTCATTAATAGTTGCCGCTTGTCGCAAAATTTCATCTTCAAAATTGGCTACAAAATTTCTTTATTTCACCAATATCAATGTAGGGTGCTTGCAATCTAATTAAATCCTTACTGTCAATTTCTGATAACAAACAATCTCCCTTACCGAAAAGAGATTCAGCTCCTCTCTCGCCTAAAATAACTTCAGAATCTACTCTGGAAGAAACTCTGAAGGCAAGTCGACCGGACACGTTGGTTTTGATTAAACCCTTTATGATATCCGCCGTAGGACGCTGAGTGGCAAGAACAAGATGAATACCTGCAGCACGTGCTTTTTGAGCAAGTCGCCCAACGGAGTTTTCAATATCCTTGCCGCCCTCCATGATTAAATCACCAAGTTCATCAATGACAACAACGATGTAGGGCATTTTTAATTTTCTTCCCTCAGATATGTCCTGATATTCCTTTATATTTCGAACATTATTTTCCTTCAATATTTTGTAGCGCTCATCCATTATTGAACAAAGCTGAGACAAACAGTTAACGGCATCCTCGGTCTCGGAAATAACATCTGTTAAAAGATTTGGTAGAGTTTGGTAAATAGAAAATTCCACAGCCTTTGGATCTATCAAAACTAACTGAACCTCAGATGCCTTTCGAATACTGATAATTGACATTATTAATACATTGAGCGCTACCGATTTACCTGAACCTGTAGAACCAGCCAGCATAATATGAGGGAAATTAGTTAGATCTCTTACAACTTTTTCTCCTAATGACGAAATACCAATACATACTGGAATATTAGATTTTGAAAAATTTTCTTTTGCATACGAAATCATAGCGCCAAAATACAACATTGATCTTGAGGCGCGAGGCACTTCAACACCAATACCATCATGAGATGCAGAAGCTGCAGAATTTAAACGAAGAGATTCAGAGGAAAATCCTAGTTTTACTCCAATATCAGGCAGTGATGAATTAATTTTTGACAGTTTGGTCCCACTTTCTACCTCTAAAAAATACGTCACAACCATAGGGCCAAAATTTTGTGAAACCACTTTAATACTTAATCCAAAATCTTTAAACGCTTGTTCAATTTTTTCGCTTATATCCTCTTCATTGCAAGAATCCTCATCATCAACATTAAAACAATTCAAGTCAGGTAATGTATATGACTTAAACCCTCCTCTTTTTAACATCGCGGTTTCTGGATGAAACGCTGCGTTAAGCGAAATAGTAGGCGGCATGTTTTTTTCTATTGTTTTATTAGTGGAATCATTTTTATGCGATTCATTATCTTTCTGTACTTTTTTTCTGGCTGAACTACTTTTCGTTTTATTTTTTTGAGGGAAGTACTTATTTAATAAACGTTTTGTGTAATTAAGTTTATATGCGTGATCAATGAAATAGAGTGCTGAAAAAAGAGAAAGAAAGAAACTTATAAAACTACCCAAAAACCCAGAGATAAATAAAAAAATCTTATTTCCGATTATTCCACCCATAGAAAAAAATGAAAATGCTGACGCAGTTGAAAGAGTGATAAGTGCGATGTTTGCGAATGTTGGAACAATCAATTTATAGGAAAAGTATTTTTTTAAGCAAAAAGTAGCCATCCAAAAAATAAGTATCAATGATGATAGATTTAAGTAGTCGTAGTAAAAATGAGATATTTTATTGCCCATTTCTCCAAATATACTCTCTGAGCCAGTAAAAAACTGGAACATCGTAATAACAGAAACTACTGTAAGAATCAAAACCCCATATCTATAAGTTAGCCTACGAATAATAATATCAAGAAACGGTATCCCCTTTGGTAACTTCAACATTTTGCCCTCTTATTTCTTTTTAATTTAAATACATGCAGACTTTACTTTTTCAGAAACTAACTTTTCATTTATCATCGCGATATATAAATCTCCAAACTCAGTATGCTCCACAATTTTTGAGAAGGAAAAATCAAAATTATAAGCATGAGAAAGGTTTAATGAACGTGATTTACATGCCTTGGAAAGAACCTCTGTCATACTATCATTCAAGAAAAGTAGAAAATCTAATTCGCCCTCTAGTGAGTCACCCTTCGGAGAAATATAACCAATAAAGTAATTTTCTCTATAAATATTTACAAAGTGCCCTTTGGTAGAGATTTCATTCTTATTTTTCTTGATAATTGTTTCATATATATCATCAATGCTTGCATTACAGCCACCCACCGTCATGGCTGAAAATGCAAGCATTACAATAAATTTAAAAATCG
Source organism: Porticoccaceae bacterium (assembly GCA_038139495.1). GTDB lineage: Bacteria > Pseudomonadota > Gammaproteobacteria > Pseudomonadales > Porticoccaceae > HTCC2207. Next base: position 9,119 of record JAYOSY010000001.1, on the reverse strand, counting down.
AGATCAACCTCATAATCACCTGACCATGAACCAGACCTAGCGTCTTGAGCAGAAGTACTGCTTTTCGTATTCGTCGCTTCATTCTGCACATTATTAGATATACTTTCTATCTGTGCTTCTTTGGCAGTTCTGGCAGCTTGCTCATCTCTCACAGCTTTTGAACCATCAGATTTTCCAGCAGCGTATTCAGAGGCACTATTGAGAGTTTTATTTGCCTCAGCTTTCATTCCATCAACTAAACCCTTGTCATAACTTTGTTTGGCATTAACCTCTTTCAATGTTGCATAGGTATCCCGCATCAAATCCTTTGCTCTTACTGCAAGTACACTATTAACATTTGCCACAGCAACAATCATGTTCTTACCTGTCGGCTGATGAATATGATCTTCTACTCTCACTACCTCAAGGCCACTAATACTTAAATCCTTTACAGACTCCTGCATAGCAAGAGACATACTTTTATAAGTTTTGGATATTGTTTTTCCATCGCCACCCACAATATCCCTCTTCAACCTCTCCGCCTGTTTCTGTGACTCAACCGACGCTTTTAGGCTTAATATAGCCGCTTGTTTAGCCCAAAGAATTGCCTCCTCCTCGGACATTGAGTAGCTTCCTGAATCATCAGGGTCATACTCTACAGAAGATATACCCATGAAATTGACCGAACCATCCTTTGACAAATACCTACGCGCTCCAATCATGGATGACAAATCTTGTTTATCAAGCCACTCATCAAGTGTAAGTCTATTACTTTTCGGCTTACCCATTCCTTCAGACATAAGTATATTTCTTGCCTCAATCTCTAATTTTGGACTCCATATCACTAGAGATGCGACATTATACTGACTACGAATATCATCATAGCTCTCTACTTGCATTAAAGTAGTAGCTCCAAATAAGGGCATACTTGAGGTGGTAGCAATTTCGGATTTTTGTTCTTTTTTGATATTTCCCCGCAACTCAGCAATTTTTTTTGTAATTTCATCCTGTCTCAGTTGCTTATCTTTTTCATATTCCCTTGCTTTTTCTAGCCTTGCCTTAATATTTTCTAATCGTTTTCTTTTATCCTCAGCAATTTGCTCTTTATTGAAGTTTGAATCTAGCTTCTTAACGGTGGCTTCAATAAGTGAATTCAAACGATCCATAGTGGTAATACCACTTAACTCATCTGCCCTTGATTCGTCATATGCGCTAACAAGTGCACGTGTCTCACTACGAGCAATTTCGAGATTTCTCTTGGCCGCTGCTTCAAGCTGTTTCAGTTCCTGCTTTTCAGCATCTAATTGGTCGGCAATTGGATTTCCAGGCACTTCCAAAATATTACTTGCGCTGGCTGTAGTAAGGAATGATTCAATGATTTGAGCTTTTGCCATAAGGCTGGCCTCAATGGCTAAGGCTTCCCTTTGCTCAAGAAAATCAGAGGCATAGGGTTCGATGGTAGCACCCGCTGATTTTATAACCATTATTCTTTCATTTTTACTGTCCCATCTACCAGGACCAGGCATGCCTTTGAATTTCTTTCGTACCAAGTTTCTTAGCTTAGAACGTGCCTCTTCTGCAGAGGAAAGACCTCTAGGAGTTTCTATGTTATCTGAATTAAATTCTTTAATAACTTTATCTGTACTAATTACATTAGTACTTGTTGCCGCATACACATTAGACAGCAATACCCCTTGAGCTACTGCAATAAGCAATAGGGCCATACACTTCAAATAGTTCATAGATTACCCCTTAAAAAATTTCAATTACCAATCATCATCAAAACTTGTTTTTTTCTTTTGAATTTTCTTTTGAATTTGTATTTTTTCTTTTTGATTATTTGACAAGGCTTGTCGCTCTATTCTGCAAACAAATTTGCCGACTTTAAAATCACTGAAAACTGAAATATCCCCTTTCAATAATATGGCTGAGCTCATTTTGGCCGCTGTACGAGTAATCTTTATTTCAGCGACTTTATTTTCTGCTCGCCCTAATGATTCTTTCGTATAGGGGTCATAGATTTTTTGACCCCGCTCAAATACAGCATAAACTGCATCTTTTTTTATCAAATCCCCACCCTGATTAAGAGTAAAAGTGTCATTGTTAATGCCAACAATCATGAGTGGATAGATTGCATCAAGAATCTTAGTTCCAACCTTTGAACTAGCTATTTCAGCCATCGCTATATCTGGATCTGGTGCCATTCCACCATTCATAACTTTTGCAAAGGAGGATTGATCAAAACCATGAATTGCATTATCAGCAAATTTTACTTGGCTTGTTGATATATCAATTATCTTGTAACTAATAGTTGCTTTACCCTCAGGAACTTTGAATGTTCTATTGATAGTTGGAAAATGTATCTCCCGAATTCTGCTATTAACATCTTCAACGTGCCCAACAACAATGTAATCTGCATTTAAGGTGCTCCCTAAACGAGCAATTTCTGAAACAGAAGTTAATGGGCTCGTTGTTGCTATGGCTCTCTCACCAGCAATATCTTCCATATTTTGTCTATCAAGCACAGTGAATCTTCTTGAACTCACTAATTTTGCTGTTAAGGAATTTGAAAAATTTCTTGAAAACGTCTCTGAGCCAGAAAAAGGCAATACAGCTATTCTTAACCTACTGGCTGACTTTGAAAGTTTAAGTTTTGCAATTCGTGCTTTAATTTTTGCAACGAATTGTCCTCTTTCATTTTTGGTTTCAGATAGCACTTCATAAGAGTCGACAATCCCCTTGGTCGCCTCAGAAAAATCACGCTTCATCGTTTTGCTATTGCCAGAAAGTTTTTGGTCGCCAATTCGAAGTGACTTAGATACTTGGCTCATCGCGTTTTTAGCTGCAACTGACTTTCCATTAACTCTTCCAATTGCCTCTGCAACTGCAGCATTAATGGCTTCTTGTGAAGAGTCACCAGTGCCTTTTACCTCTACTACAACATACTCAAGTTCAGAGCGGGCCTCAAGACCCGCTGAGAACAAGAACAAAGAAGCAAGAACTGTCCTAAAAAAATAGTTATTTAGTATGCTAATCATACTTATACCTGTTAGTTAAAATATTATTTATATTTCATCGCCAACTTTTTGCTCATCTGTCACACCCTGACTCTTACCAAATGAAATAATATTTTTAGATGTGCTAGCCCAGTTTTTAATAATTTTTGGCGTAGTTTTTACAATATAAAGGCCTGCTGAAAGTTTTTTCTTCAATTTCAAAGCACCCATTGCGCCAGCGCTTTTAATCTCATTTTTAGCACTTTTAGACCAGTTTTTTGCCGCATCACCAAGCTTTGTCATCGCATATGTTCCCTTAGCTAGGGGGACAAATGCTTTTCTTAGTTCTTTTTTACCCGCCTCATCAAGCACTTTTCCTTCTTTTATTTTATCATCAATAGATTTTTGAACTGCGTCGGACGTTTCTTTAACTTGCTTTGGACAGTCCCCCTTGCAGCTATTGCCCTCCAAGCGTCCTTGTGAAGCTTTAACTTCTTTTACTTGATCATCTAGGCCTAATGCAGTCGAGACATGAAGTTGAGCCTCAAGAATGTGCCCCAAAACCGTATTAAATTGAACAACAATTTGTTCCTGTGAATCTGAAGCTGACGCACCCGAACTTTCTGAGCTACCAGATACTCCAGGTATCTTTGGAACTCCCGGTATATCTGGCAATCCGAATGAAAGTGCGGTACTTGAAATGAGTAGAGCGCTTAAAAATGTAATTATCTTTTTCATAAAATTTCCCCTTAATTAATGCCAGCGGCATTTAGTTGTTGAACAATTTCATTGCTTGCAGCTTTTGCAGCCTTGATCAGCGCATCTGTTTCTGCTGACATTTCATCAATTCCAAGACCAGCAAACTGTTGAGGTTCAACTGATGCTACGGTTTCCCACCAGCCATCATCATCATATTGAACCGCGGCACTGACAGTGACATTAACCATTACCTTGCCACTTTTTGGATCAATGTTTTTCTTACCAACATCCATTGTACCAATCACAAAAAGCGGCACTTTGACCAATTCTAGTGCTTCTAGTGCTCGATCTTCTGTTTCGGGGCTCAATCCATCAGCTGCACTAAACTCTCTCTTAAAGTCTTCAATACTAAAAGCATTTGGATCTACATTTGTTCCCCGCTTATTATTAATTTTTGCAATTCTTCTTGGTAATTGAGAAGGTTTTACAACCTTAAACTTATAACTTGAAAATGTTTGCTGAATCGCTGATGAGAGCCCGCCTGGTCTGTATACCGTCCATTTAATTCTGTCTGACTTTGTAACAGTACTACCACCCGTTTGACTTATATTCTTTTGGCTAGAATAACCTTCTGTACTTGCAGAAGTTCCGCTAAACGTCGCTGATTCAGATCCTTCATTAAATTTAGACTTAGAATCAATCTTAGTAACTTTGTCATCAAAAGACTTTACCTCACTGGCTTTCCTCGCCATGAAAACTGCCATAATCCTAGAGCGATCACCAGAGGCATTCATACTTTTCGACTTTCCAAGCAAACCAATCCTATTGACATCTACGGTGCCAACAACAAGTAATCTGAATGATTTTTTTTCACATGAATTCATGATTTCTGTATTTAATAAATACTGATCTAGGTTTTGAAGAATTTCATCTTCGTTTTGTGAAAAGATATTAGATATTGCAATAGATTGTTTTGATGCCCAGTTCCTAAGCGCCAATGTTTTTGCACTTTTAAGAGCAGCATCATAGGTTTTTTGTTTCTTAGGTCGATCATTTTTACACTTATATTTCAGCTCTGCACTGTAAACACCTTCCGCATAATCACCTGAATGCACAAAACCTGAAAATGCAAAACTAATAATTCCAAAAATGACTGGGATATAAATATTTTTTAACATTTTTTTACCTCAACTTTGAAAATACTTTCTTTTCTAGCTTCGCTGTATTTTTCTTGAATTGGCTAAAAGAATTTTTTGAAAACATGTTTGTTTTAAAGAATTTCTTATTTGGGTTAGCGAGCTGTTCGGTTACCTGCTCAGTAAGAAGCGTGAGAGAATTCTTTAGTTCATTCCAATCATTCACTTTGAGTTTTTTGGAAAATTCATGGTACAAACCCACTTGCGCTTTTTCAGAAAACAGTTCTTGTTTGAAGTTCCTATTACCAATTGCAATCCCCATTGCACTTATATAGGACACAAAAATCCTCCTTTGCGTTTCCTTAACAGTTTTTTTCTTAAAACCTCTTACAGTAAGATCGATATAAAAATTTGGCATTGGCAACTCTAATTGAAGCACCTTGGTGCTACTAAAGCATAACGCCATACTCTTTACAGCTTGTCCACCTGACGAATAGGGTAAAATAGGTATTTGAAACTTTTCAGATAATGCTGTTGAAAACTGATTTGCAACTCTAGATTTAAAAGCCTGCTCACTAGCACCATACTCATTAATGGTTTTTTGTGCTTTTTCCAGATTTGTCACGTCACGAACTTGTATATTCCAATTATGAAATGGTCTCTTGAAATTTATTTCTGGAAATTTTCTAACAAATTCGTTAATTAAATTAATTTTCTTTGTTTGATCAAAATACAATATTTCATATATGTTTTGTCTTGTATTTTTGGATACTTCTGTGGCCGTATCATAATAGCTTGTCGCAAAGGGTATAGTGCTTATTGTCCTTTTCTTGGTGAAATCAAAAACAACAATTTGACCATAAACCGTCCCTGAAATTGAATAACTTCCATCTCCTGTATCCTCTTCTTGGTACTGCTCTTCAATCACAGATATCGAAATTGTCAGAGCCTCACCACTTTTTATATTTCCCTTTTGCTCTTCAAGATAGAAGTCACCCCAATCAACTTTTTTTAACTCATTTCTTAGCTGCTGGTTAAAATCACGTAACCTTTCATTGTCATTAATTAAAGATGCAGCAAATGGTGCTGCATACTGCATATCTTTGTAGTCTCCGGCAAAAGAAAGTCCGTCAAAATACACTGGCTCTTTAGCCCAAGCCGAATTAAGACTGACTGAGAGGCAAAAAAACACAATAATTTTTATGATAAGTTTGAATTTCATTTTTTATTTTTAATATTTTTACTTTTTATACATACTCGCATTATCGGATAATAAAAACAAGGTCATGTTATTTAATGTGCTGGCAGTATTTTATCTTAAGGCTATCAATATTCTCTTGCTCGTCTTCCATGTACTGCAGATCATACGTATCCACAATTTCTGAAAAAGTGTTTAGATATCTACATTTATTTTTTGGAGGTAACCAGTTATAGGGTCCCTTCGCTCCCTTTTGCCTATTAAGCCTTGCTTCAACTGCAAGTAAATTAATAGGGTCATTCGCAAAATTAACTCTTTTTGTCTTAGACCAGTTTATAGCCCCTCGCTCCCATGCCCATTTGAGGGGAACAACATGATCAATATCAATTTTTGAAGCCAAGAAAATCCGCTCATCTGAAAAAGGGGAACTCCATTCCCCAGAGACTACTTTACAATTTTTATAGGTTTTAAAAACGACGGAAGATAATGATTGAGCAATCAGTGTCTCATGACGTGAATTTTGACAATCCCTATCAAAATCTTTCCAGCCTTGACCAAATTTTGATCTTGAGTACTTAGAATCATTTTGCGTCTCGCTGGAGATATCGCTCGAAGAAAATAAAAAATCATTTAAGGCTCGAAGATCAAAAGTATTTTGAGCAATAAGAATTGACTCTGAAAAAGCTGAAATATGAAAAAATATAATTGTGTGTAATAAAATACACTTAAAACTTTTTTTGTAAGTCATTAAGAACACCCCCCAAAAAAATACTCGCGAACAATAGCCTTCTTTTTTTATAAAATTGATTAAGCTCTATCCAACTTGAGATTTATAAGACACAAATTACTCAAAAATTATTAAATAGTAAATAGATCTTTTAGTTTGGAAACTACAAGTAATAAATTGCCTATGATGGCGAAGAGGATTCTTCGTGATTCGTCCCATTTTTTTTGCACCTAAAAACGGTCATTCTTGTAGCTTTACTTCGGCGCTATCTCGCGCTTTTGCGCTCGGCTGAACCACGCTACGCGGGACTTTCTATCTATGCGCACTAGCCAATAAAAAACCATGGGATAAGCCTAGAAATAAATAATCAATACCACACTCCGACATCAACTGAGTACAATCATTGCAATTTTTGTAAGTGGTCAGTTACTTAATGAACCTACGAATACTCAGTTAGACAACATTTTTAGGAAACTATGGTCTTATATAGTAAAAACATAACCACTCTTGTATGATTTTTTTGAGATCACAATTTTGGAGTAACCTCACGAATTTTCTTCCATAGATTTAATTAGTTACTAACTATATTCAAAATCACTTGTTTGAACTTACTAGTTGTCACATAAGAAACATATCAATACTGGATAATCAAATAGACTTAAAGATAATCATCAAGATGGTTTTTCTCATCATAGATGAACTGACCTAACGCAATACCTAGTAAAAAGAGCAAAAATCCCCACCAACTATCAGTGATTTTAATTGGAATGAGCATTGAAAAAATGGTTGTTAAAGCAATCCAGTTTCTAGTTTTTCCTTGATCAACTTTTTTTGATAACCAAAAGCCAAGGAATATACTACTAACAAAGCAGATCAGGAAAGTTATTGGCTCCCCGCTTGAGATACTCATTATGTCCAACGTATGCCAAAATTATTGCGCAAAATGAAAAGTAAGACATCCTCGTCAATTGGTGTGGGAATAATTAACGATTTTGGATAACCAAATAAATACTTAAGTAGTTTTAGGTAAATGGGTGGTGAGTAATTTTTCTTTTTGAAGAGAATCCCTCCATATATGCGCTTGAAATCAAAACCCGAAATAGGTGTTTCTTCTCTATTGTTCGTTTTTATACTTTTATTTGTTAATGATAGAAAGAATTTCCCACCAAAATTAAGACCATCATCTTGTTTGATTTGATTCATCCATCTTTTATATCTTTGATCATGAGTTTCGGATTGTAGTTTCTTAAATGATGATTTGATGAACTCTACTGCCTCTGGATCACTGGTATGAAATGTTGTGTTTTGTTCAGACAGGATGAGTCTCTTGTCGTCATTTGTAATAATGATAATTGAAATTTCAGTATCTTGTTGACTTCCAACACCAACGTATGTCGTTGTCAGATTTACTGCGCACCTTCGCAAGTGTTTTATTTCCGTATAGAGGTAACTACTGCTTCTGTATTCAAACCCAGTATCGGTTATACGAAAACCAGTTTTTTTAATGGAGTTTTTTTGCGGTAGAACTTTAGACATTAGGCTTAAATACAAATTTATTTATGAAAGAATATACTATGTCTAATATTCAATAAACACAATGGTAACCGCCCCCTCCTGGATGCTGTATTTAATACTTTTGAAATATACGTTTTTAATTTATGCGTCGAAAAACTCTAGCATTTTTAACTTGCAGGTTGATATGAAGCACATCTCAACAAACGGACGAATGCTCAGTTAGAGAGGGTTCTTAGGAAACAATAGATAAACTCCCTTCGGGGTGAAATAGTCTTCAGAACTTAAACTATGGTAGTTTTGTAAGTATTTAACTCTGTAAGCACCCTAAATGAAGAAACTTAGAAGTCCTCACATTTTCCTGCTGTGATCGAGTCGGTGTCGTGTTTATTCTTCTTTGTGGATGAATGACTTAAGTATCCATACCCAGCGAGGTTTGCTTTAATAAATCTGCCATTTTCCTTATTAAATTTGAAAGAATACCCGATATCATGTGTGTCATCGCAAAAATATATTTTATCTAAATTACCCTCTTTACAAGAATACTTCCAGTTGTCAATCTGAATAGATTCAAAATCTCCATTCACCTTCATTGAAAATCTTGGCACTTTGAAGTTTATTGCATTGAAAGAATTATTTTTATACATGAAACCAGTCGATAGATCTGGGACGCAATACAGAACTTCGTCCGCAACCAAAAAAGTTGAAAAAAATAATCCCGCTGCTACAAGTATATTTTTCATATCACTAGTCCAAAATTTTTAATAACCGCATTAATAGTTTCTGCGATATTAATCCATATCCATGATGTATTCACCTGTAGTGATGTTCATCTTGTCACCACCACCCATATCCATGATGTATTCACCTGT